>JAFAOW010000260.1 GCA_019247455.1 Acidobacteriota bacterium
AGCATAGTGCCGCAGTTGGTGCGAAAGAATATTACAGATCTGAGATGGACGGCGACGAAGACGGATCAGGGATATGAGGATAAATGGCAGATCGTGATGCCTCCCGAGAGAGCAGAATTGTTTGAAAAGGACATGGCGGCGCATCCGGGCGAAAAGTCCTATCGTTTTTCAAATGTTCCCGATGTTGATTCGGTCACGTTTTACAATTTTGACGACCCCGCACGCGCCTGGCAAACATTTTTGGGATCGCAGACAGCCAATTTGACCGATCCGCAGGCTAAGGTCATGAAGATCCTCCCAACGGCGTTACTGGAACCTTATGGGATCGCTGATATTAAGGGATTTCTCCAGTCCCTGAGACCCGGTATTCTTACTGGGCATGCTTTGATGGAAGGAGATCAGTTCTTTGTTTCCGCGGACATCGCTAACGCTGATCGGCTCAAGAAATCCATGGTACCAATGCAACTCAAGTCCCCGGCGGAGGGAATTAGGATATACGAAGACTCGGATAATAGTGTCGCCGCTGTGTATCCCGGAAATACTTTTTTAGTATCTGGCTCGCCCGCCGGCGTAGGTCTCTGGTCTCAAGGAGAACCTGACATCCCGGCCTCTTGGGTAACAAAGCTTGGTGATACAACCGCTCCCGTAACATCGATCGGTAAGGAAATCCAGACCGCACCCGACGTCGCCGAAATGCTGTCCGAGAAAAAAACCGAAAATGCTTCGGCGACGACAACCTATTATTCTGAAACGCGATTTACGAAAACGGGTATTGAACGGAAGACGACGTCTGATCTCGGATTTCTTGGATGGATGATTGCGCAGTTGGCGGAAGAGTAAGAGGGATCTCCCGCAAAGACGCGGAGGCGCAAAGAAAAAGTCCGCTCCTTTAAGCGGACCCTTTTTGCGTTCGCGTTAAGCCCTTGCTGACGCTCGGGCTTCTGAAACTGGCCGCCCGCTTACGCAGGCGGTTCTTAATACTGAAGAGCTTTTGCTGCGTCAATACGGCCGCCGGAAGCGACTTTGCCGTTCAACTGAGGAACCTCGTCGGTGGCTTTAAGGAGCCGTTCGCGGAGCTTGGGCATGGTGATCGACGGTTCGTGAGCGATAACCAGAGCCGCGATGCCCGAGACGTAAGGCGTGGCCATTGAAGTGCCTGAAGCTTCGCGGTAGTTGTCGCCGAGCCAAGTGGAGAGAATGTCCTTGCCCGGGGCCGCCACGTGAACCGTTTTTACGCCGAAGTTCGAGAAGCTTGCGAGCTGATCGTTGCGGTCGAGCGCTGCGACGCTGATCACGTTGGGGAGGTCATAATTCGACGGATAGTGAGGCCGTCGGTCGTTGCTTGAGCCGTCGTTGCCGGCCGCGGCGACAAACAGGATGCCCGCGTCACCCGCGGCGCGGATGGTATCCTCGAGGGCCTTTGAATATGAATTCGATCCCCACGAGGCGCTGATGACGCGGATGTTCACGCCGTGCTTTTTACGGTCGATCGCGTAGTTGATCGCCTCGATCGCGTCTTCGGTCGTGCCAAAACCGCCGCGGCCGAGGAACTTAAGCGGCATGATCCGAACGTGCCAGTTCACGCCGACGACTCCCTCGCCATTGTCGCCTTCCGCACCGATGATGCCGGCGCAATGCGTACCGTGGCCGTTGTCGTCCATCGGATCGGCGATCGAGTCAGTGCCGTTGAATCCCTGAAGATCGTTGAATTCGCCAAGCTCATCGTCCTTATAAGCGGGAACATCAGCCGGGCGCGTCCACATGTTGCCGCGAAGATCGACGTGGTTAAAATCGACTCCCGAATCGAGCACCGCAACGACGACGTCTTCGCTACCCTGCGTTTTCTCCCACGCTTTCATCGCAGAGATGTCCGCGCCGGAAGTGCCGCCGTCCTGACCGGTGTTATTCAGGGCCCACTGCTCGCTGAACTGCGGATCATTTGGAAGAAGGGGATTATTTCGGAGAACAAGATCGCGCGGGACCTCCTTTTGGATAGGATCGTCCAGGTTTATCCGGAAATTGGGCTCGGCATACTCGACCCCAGGCAGCGCCGCATATTGAGCGGCTACGGTTGCAGGATCCGCGTCGTCGAGATCGTCGATAACAGCGAGGCCGTCAACCGACTCGATCTCGTCATAAACCTTATCGTGATTCGCGGCAGCCAGAGCGCGGACCTTATCGAGGCCGAAGCCGGGCTTGAATCGTACGAGCACTTCGGGAACGCCCTTTTGAACAGCATCCGACTTAATCTTCTGCTTTTGAACCGGCGGCGTAGTCCCGTCATTCGTGTGAAGAGCCGTTTTCCAGCGCTCGATCTGACCCAAGACCGCCGCGAGCGTCACCAAAACTACTGCCAAACCAACGTGTATCCAGATATTATTGCGATTCATAAAACCTCTCGGTTGTGAGTTGTTCGTTGATCATTGATGGTTGTTTTCGACTCGCAACGATCGACGATCTGCCATCAACTCACCACAAAATTCTTCCCGTGAAAGTTATAAAGGCGGAGCTGGTACTTGTCGGCACGATATTCATAAGAGTGCGTGCCGTCGCTCAAGCTTATTTTCCAGCCGCTTGAGATCATCTGTGCCGACATCTCGCCATCCACAGGAGCACCGAGCGACATATCGGGAAAATCCTCGTCGATCACACCCTGTTCCTCGACCGCGCTCGCCTCGATATTTAAACGGGTGGCGAGGTCTTTTTTTGCGGCATCGACGGCAGATTCACGGGTAAAACTCATATCTTTGGGCTGATTTTTATCTTGCTCTTGATACGAAGACAAGTCAACGAAAGTTCGCGGCCCTCATTCGCCTGCCGGCCAGATTTCGTGAGATCTCGACGATCGCGGGCACGATGTATGTGGAACACGCGATGCCAAGGACGAGACCAGTGGCGAGACGCGTCTCAAATGTGTTCTCCCAAATGCCGAAGATGGTCAGCGACCAATCGATCCCGATCGGGATCATTGAGAGGAAGAGCCAAATCCGGGCCAGCGGTTCAATGTCGTCGATCTTGCGCCAAAGAGGATACATCAGGAATCCCAATACGAGGCCGAGATATACGCCAAAGCAGCGCGAGCAGACGCCGAATTTCTCGCCGAGGATGAAAAATGAGCGGTCGGGCCGCTGATGACAGATGTAGCCAAAGAAGTGGTAAAGCGGCGTTGCAAGTTTCGAGTAGCCGTTCGCCTGGGCGATGGGCGGAGTCAGGATGAGTGCGAGCCAGAGGATGGTGACGCCGAGGCCGATCATCCATGACTTCCAGGCTTGACGGCGCATGAGATCGCTCGAATATTGAGGAGTATAGAGCTCGGCGGGTTCAGGCATCTATCGGCCGCGCGACGAGATCTGGAATCGACGGCCGTCCGGGTCGCTGCCGTCGCACATCTGAATATCGCCGAACGTGAAGATCTTTGTCATCTCGATGCCCAGGGACTCAAGCCGGGCCTTCTCGCCGGGAACGTCTGTCGTACCGAAAACGAGTTTGATGCCGTCATCGCCGCGGTCGCGAGCTTCGCCTTTCGATCCGAATTTGTGAAAGGCAATATTCGAGCGGCCGGAGGCCATCTCCGTCCATTCCGGGTTGAATTCCCCGATCATAGTCATGCCAAAAGCCGCCGCATAAAAATCGACCATGCGGCGGACGTCACCGGTGAAGATGATCACGCGATCGAGATCCATCTAGAATCGGATGACAGCGTCCGGACCACCTTCAACATGAACGGTGTCGACAAAGCGGATGCTCTTGGAATCGGTGGTCATCACGACCGAGTGCGTGCGCTTGCCAGAGCCGAAGAACCGCACTCCTCGGAGTAAGGCCCCATCAGTAACGCCCGTCGCGGCAAAGATGATCTTTTTGCCGGGAGCGAGGTCGTTAGTGTCGTAGGTCTTGTAGGGGTCACTGATCCCCATCTTTGCGAGACGCTCGATCACCTCGGTCTCGGGCGGGACCTTGGATCTATCGACTCCGAGACGGTCGGGATCCCAAACTAGCTTGGCCTGGATCTCACCGTTAAGGCACTTCATTGCGGCGGCGGTGATCACGCCTTCAGGGGCGCCGCCGATGCCCATCAGAGCATGAATATTGGTACCTGCAACAGCCGCCGAAATACCTGCCGACAGATCGCCGTCAGAAATAAGTCGAATTCGAGCACCAGAGGCTCTGACCCGATCGATCAGTTCCTTGTGACGCCCGCGATCGAGACATATAACCGTAAGATCATCCACATCGCGTCCAAGACGGCGAGCAATATTCTTGAGGTTCTCCTCTACTGGGGCATCGATATCGACAGCACCGCGGCAGGAAGGACCAACGACGATCTTGTCCATGTAGATGTCTGGTGCATATAGCAGGCCGCCGCGTTCGGAAGCAGCAAGAACAGCGATAGCGTTGTTTGCGCCGAGGGCGCAGAGGTTTGTGCCCTCTAGCGGATCGACCGCGATATCCACCTCGGGAAACTCGGTCCGCGCTTCTTCAGAGAAGATCCCGCCGCCGACCTCTTCGCCGATGTAGAGCATCGGAGCCTCGTCACGCTCGCCCTCGCCGATGACTATGCGGCCGCGCATCGGGACGGTGTCCATTACTTCCCGCATCGCTTCGACCGCGACGTGGTCACTATGCTTGCGGTCGCCTTGGCCCATTGTCTTGGCAGATTCGATCGCCGCGGCCTCGGTCACGCGAAGGAAATCGAGAGCCAATTCACGTTCAGCTTTGATGTTTTTCATGGGTTCCTTTTCTTGGAAATCACCCGATTTTTGCAGGGTTGTTGCGTGCATTTTAGCACTTGTGCCATTTCATTTGACAACTTGGGCGCGGAATATTACGGTTTTAACTTACGTTTTGAGTACCAGCGTTGGTTGGCCACAATTCTCGTAAACTCAAGGTGGTCACCTAAAGGTGAACCTCACAGCTTATGACCTATATCGTTACGCCGCCGTGCGTTGAATGTAAGTACACGGACTGCGCTGCCGTCTGCCCGGTTGAGGCTTTTCACGAGACGCCTGACCGGCTTCTGATCAACCCAGATACCTGTATCGATTGCGACGCGTGTCTGCCGGAATGCCCGGTGGAGGCGATCTACTCCGATATGTCTATACCAGCGGAGTACATGGATTGGCTTGAGAAGAACGCCGAGGCGGCAAATTACCCGATCATCTCCACAAAGATCCCGGCCTTGATGGGGCCCGGCTGCTCAGGACCGCCCGAGGCCTAGGAAAAGAAGTCGACAAATATCAGGCTTAATTCATCAACGGTTTCGTAGTTTTTGATGATCGCTCCATCACTACCGGCGATCATTGCTGACAAGGCGCGTCCGCTGCTCCCCCGGTAAAGGCAAAGGACGGGCTTTCCCCATTCGACGGCTCGGCCGATCTCGTAACCAACACCCAGGCTTGGGGTAGTCACCTCGGCTACAACGCGGTCAGATGCGCGCAGCCAATGCAGGTCCCGGTTATGGATGTCCGTATCATTCATCGACTCCCCCGCGACAGTCAGATCTGCACCACTGACGTGCTCGGTAAGTACTTCGCCGAATTCGCGAAGCATCTCGACTATGGCAATATACAGCGCCTGGTCCTCGCGGCCCCCGCGGATAGATCCGGCGAAATAGATCTTTCGCATCCTTAGTACCTTATCGCCATTTAACGCCTAAACGCATGGAAACCGGAGCCCCAAGCGTACGGACAGGGGTCCGGCCTACTGAATACCGCATGTTCGTCATATTCTCGATGGCAGCATAGAGCCTTAGATTTGCGCCGATCTGCCGCGAACCAAACACGTCGATCTGTGCGTAAGGCTCGAGGCGAAATTGATTCAGGTCGTCGTCATACTGACTGCTGGCGGCACGCATCTGTGCTGAAAATAACCATTTCCCTATCGCATAACTCGCCTGAAATGTTTCTTGATGCCGCGCTACTTGAGGGATCGCGAGTCCGATCAGCGCCGGGTTCAAGGGAAAGGAGGTCACCGTTGAATCCGCAAAGAGATAACCCGCCGATAGATGCAAATGTCTTAAACTCGTCTCGGCCTCGATCTCGACGCCGCGCGAACGCGTTTGGCCGGCATTCTGACGCTGCCGTGTTATCAATGCAGGCGTTGTCGTGAGAGTGACATTGGTTATTGGCCGCTCGATCACGGTCCAGAAGCCGCTAGCTCGAAGATCCGCATTCTTAAAACTGTATTTGGCGCCGCCCTCACCGTTCAATGCACGCTCAGACCTTAGGTTTTCCTTTGCAAGTGTCATCACGTTACCGACACGAAATCCGCGATAAAGTTCATTCAGCGTCGGCGAGCGAAAGCTGCCAGAAGCATTCGCGTAAACCGCAAATCGATCGTTGAGATGAACAAGAACGGATGCTTGAGGACTGACCGCCGTCTCGCTGCGATCTGGAAAATGGGTCATAGAGACGGTGCTTGTCGCGATCGTCGTCGTGCGGGATAGAGCAGAATAATTGCGCCAGTGATCGATACGGACGGCCCCGGCGATAACGAGCCTCTTTCCGATATTGAGCAGATCTTCGGCGTACGCACTGACGAAATTTTGGCGGCCGCCCGCGTGGAGGAAAGATGCAGCGGTCCCAGACGAATATGCCGTTTCGTTCGTGAAACCGAGAACGTTTCGAAAATCAGCTCCCACTACAAATGTATGCGATCTAAACAGGGCCTTGAATTGGATCGAACCGCCCAGATCCTGGACGGGGACGCGCTGATAACGATTAAGGCTTTCACTTGTACGCGAGGAATTGACGGCAGAGAATGACTGATCGTAGTTCTGTGTCCCACCGAAAATACGCCAGTTGAGTGTCCGGCCGCTTTTGCCCTGGGTATCGCCTCCAAGTATCAGTTGTCGAGACACGGTTCGATTAATTTGGAGCGGAGTTCCATTCGTACGAGATTCCTGGAAGTATGAAGGCCGAAAAAATAGGACGGTCTCCGCTCCGACCCGCTTGTCGATCCGTCCCGAGAGCGTTGAGCTGTCAGTTCCGGCGGGCATATCGACGGTTCCGCGAGCTGCCGGCTCCACAAGAATATAACCGTTTGTCTCGAAATGAGATGCTTTGAAGATACCTGACCACGATCCCGTCTTGAAACCGATCAGGCCGCTGGCGGCCCCGGTAACCTGAGAACCCGCTGATGCATCACCGGAAAGAAGCAGCTTCCCGACAGGCCGCCTGGTGCGAATGTCGATCGCGCCGCTCAGCCCCGAATCGCCATACAAACTGGATGCTCCGCCTCGAAGCACCTCTACGGTTTCGACCTCGATCGGCGACACGCGGTTCCACTGGATCCACCCGCCGAAAGGATCATTCAGAGGCACTCCGTCCAGCAATACTAAAGAACGGCTAGCACCGCTTGCCCCGACGCCTCTCAGACTCACGCCTTGTGTCGTGGGATTTGAATTTCGGCTCGACGAACGTCGAAATGTCGAAAAACCGGGCGTCTGGCGCAGGACGTCATCCAGCACTGGTGCGGCGCTAGTAGAGATCGTTTGCCGGTCCAGCACATCTACGCTTGCGGGCGTATCCGCCACCAAGGTTTCCGTTCGATTCGCAACCACAGTGACCTGCTCGCGAATGACGGGGGAGGGCGAAGGTGTTGGGTTCTGGGAAAAGGCCTCCGCACAGCTCGCAAAAATCGCGAAAATAACAGCTGCGAGCTTCATAAAAAATCATTGCAAAACGGAAGCGACCGGTGTTTAACTGTATAGTATCACGAGCAATTTCAAGCCCTCTTGCGACATGCCTATGTTCGATACACTTGCGCAGGTCACAACTGCCGGTCCTCGGAATACCGTTGACGGGCGGATGAAAGTACTTGTTGTTTTTGGCACCAGGCCGGAGGCCATCAAATTGGCACCGGTAATTCACGAACTGCGAAAGCGGCTTTTCCAAACGATCGTTGTTTCATCAAGCCAGCATAAACACTTGCTAAAACCTTTTCTCGAGGGCCTCAACATTGACGTTGATCTTGACCTCGGTGTAATGAAGCGTGACCAGTCACCCAATGATGTCGCAGCCAGGGTCATTGCGAAACTCGACAGGATCTTGGCCCGCGAACGGCCCGATCTGATCCTTGTTCAGGGAGATACGACCACCACGCTGGCCGGAGCACTTGCCGGATTCTATCGAAAGATACCGGTCGGACACGTTGAGGCGGGCCTCCGGTCCGGAAACCTTATGAGTCCGTTTCCCGAAGAGATGAATCGGCGGGTCGTCTCGCAGATAGCGACGTTCCATTTCGCCGCGACGGAAAAGAACCGTCGGAATCTGCTTGCTGAGGATGTGGCGACAGAAAAGGTCTTCGTGACCGGCAATCCGGTCGTCGACGCCCTGAAATACATGCTCAAGAACCTGCATGTCGCGGAGTCGATAACCGATCTTATCGCGGAGACGAACGGTAAAAAGCGTGTCCTCCTGACTACTCACCGGCGCGAAAGCTTTGGGCCGACGATGATCGCCAATCTCAAGGTCCTGCGAGACTTCGTGGAGAAACGCAGGGATGTTTGCTTGTTATTCCCGGTTCACCCCAATCCCAACGTTCGCAGCGTTGCCAAAGACATCCTCGGCAACCTCGACCGGATACATCTACTGGAGCCTCTCGATTATTCGGACTTTTTAGCAATTATGAAGTCCGCATGGCTGATCGTGTCGGACTCTGGCGGTGTCCAGGAGGAAGCACCCAGCCTCGGCAAGCCGCTTCTCGTTCTTCGCGAAAATACGGAAAGACCGGAGGCGATACGCTCTGGGGTTTCAAAGCTTGTAGGCAACAGCCCGGGCAGCCTGAAACAGATGCTCGAAGAAAACTACGATGTTGAGACCTGGATACGATCGATAAAAGAGGTTGCCAATCCATTCGGCGACGGCAAGGCGTCGGCACGGATCGTAAAGGTCATTGAAGAAAAACTTGCCGCGAAATCCTTACCAAACAGCGTTCAAGGATCGCTGTTCTGATCTCTCAATCATGTCCAAACCCAACAAAAAGGGGAAGCATCTGCTCACCGTCCTCGTCGAGGACTATTTTCACGTGGGCGCTTTTGAAAATCTGATCCAGCAGCGAAACTGGCCGAATTTCGAGCCGCGCTACGAGCAGAACACGCTTAAGGCACTAGACCTGCTCGACCAGTATGATACCAAGGCGACATTCTTTGTCCTGGGCTGGATAGCGGAACGCAACCCTTCACTATTGCGAGAGATCGTGTCCCGGGGGCATGAGGTCGCCAGCCGCGGCTACTATCACCGCAGCCTCAAGAACCTAACGGACGAGGAGTTCCGTGAGGACCTTCGCCGCTCGAACCGGGCCATCGAGGCCGCGTGCGGACAGAAGGTCATCGGTTATCGAGCGGCGGAAAAGCTTAATTTTGAGCACAGCTCATGGATACTCGACGTGCTAGCTGACGAGGGCTTCGCGTATGACGCGTCGTTCCTTCCAGGCAAGCGGACAGAAAGGTCAAAGCGGGTTGCCCACCAGGTCCATGTCGCAGGAAAGGCGATATGGGAATTCCCATACTCGACGCGAGATCTTGGTTTTGGCTTGATCCCTATAGCGGGCGGCAATTACTTCCGGCAGATACCATACACGCTGATGCGGCATGCGGTCAGTGCTTGGCATGAGCGGAATGAAGAGCCTTTTGTCTCGTATTTTCACGTTTGGGAGCTGGATCCGGAGCAGCCTCGCATCTCGGCGGCGTCAAAATACAATCGTATTCGCCATTATCGCAAGCTGGACAAGATGGAATGGATCCTCAACGAGAACCTCGCTCTTTACGACTGCATGAGCGTCGCCGAGCACCTGGGGCTCAAGTCGGAAGTGCCTGCGGCAGCGAGTGGTTTGAACGCGCAGACCATTGTTTCCAAAATTAATCCACCCGCGAGCGCAGGTAATTCCGACAAGACACCGATCACCATCGTGATCCCCTGTTACAACGAACAGGAGGCTCTTCCCTATCTTGCCAACACACTGCGGTCGGTCGAATCGCAACTGACGGAGGCAGGTTACAAAACAAGCGTTCTTTTTGTCGACGACAAGAGCAGGGACGCAACGCTTGAAACGCTGACGGAGCTTTTTGGTAAGAAACGCAACGTTCGGATAATCCGCCACGAAAAGAACATGGGGGTCGCGGCCGGAATCATGACGGGATTGCGTGCAGCAGAAACGGATATCGTTTGCTCGATGGATTGCGACTGCACCTACGATCCGCACGAGATCCAGAACATGCTCAAGCTGATGACGCCGGGCGTAGACCTGGTCACTGCATCGCCCTACCACAAGGACGGCGGAGTGCGGAATGTTCCTGAATGGCGGTTATTTCTCTCAAGGGGAGCTTCCTTCCTTTACCGGCGTGCCCTGCGATCGAAGCTAGACACCTATACGAGCTGTTTTCGCGTCTATCGCCGTGACTCGCTGGCGGACATGGACCTTTACGAGACCGGATTTCTGGGTGTTGCCGAGATGCTGGGAAGGTTGGACCTCGCGGGCGGGAAGATCGTAGAGTTCCCTGCCATACTCGAAGTGCGCCTATTCGGCATCTCAAAAATGAAAACGGCCAAGACCATTCTCGGCCATCTCAAACTTCTCTCACGCCTCACAAAGTTACGTCTGTTCGGGAAAACTGAACCGATTAGAGCTTCTTTAGGCACAGAGAAGCTCGAGATCGCTTCTGAAAACACAACGGACTAACTATCAACTATGACACCAGTTACACAGGCGGAACGGCTGATGATGCTGCCGTCCGATCAGGATGCGTCCGGCAGGACGTTCGACGAAAAAGAGATCGCGTATGTCACTGAGGCCCTCCGCTCAGGTACGCTAACAACGACAAAAGGCAAGTTCGGCAAAATGCTCGAGGAGAAGTTTGCCGCGAAATTCGGCGCGAAGTACGCCTATGCTTGTACCTCCGGTTCAGCAGCGATCCATATCGCCGTGGCGACCGTAAATCCGAATCCCGGCGACGAGATCATCACTACCTCGATCACGGACATGGGAGCACTCACGCCGCTCATGTATCGCGGGGTCGTTCCCGTTTTCTGCGAGGTAGACCCGAAGACACTGAACGTCACGGCGGAGACGATCGCTGCAAAGATCAGTGATCGCACCAAGGCGATCATCGTTACTCACCTTTTTGGGAACCCGTGCGAAATGGGCCCCATTATGGAACTCGCACGCGAAAAAAGTATTCCGGTGATCGAGGATTCGGCACAGACCTTTCTTGCAAAATGCGGTGACAAATATGCCGGCACTATCGGTGATATCGGCTGTTTTTCGCTCCAGCAGGGCAAGCACATGACAACCGGTGAAGGCGGGATGGTCGTCACCAACGATGAAAAACTCGCTCGCCACATGTTTCTTTACATCAACAAAGCATGGGGCTACGGCGACGAGAATCCAGATCATTACTTCATGGCCCTGAACTACCGCATTAGCGAGCTTCAGGCGGCGGTCGCGCTCGGCCAGCTCGAGAAGCTGGATGAATGCGTCGCGAGTCGCCGGCGTACGGCCGCAATGCTTACGGAGCTGCTTGCGGGTATCGACGGTGTCGACGTTCCGGTGGCCGCAGACGACGCAACGCACGTTTACTGGAAATATTGCCTCACGATCGATGATTCAAAGATAGAAGGGGGATCACCCGCGCTGGCGAATCTCCTGAAGGAGAAGAACATCTTTTCCGCGCCCCGTTACATCGTGAAGCCCGCGTTCATGTGCCAGGTATTCCAGGAAAAGAACACGCTGGGCGATTCGCACTTCCCATTCAACCTTGCGCGGGAAGGCGCGGTCGATTACACGATGGAGAATTATCCGATGACGGCGAAGGCCTTGCACGATGTACTAGTGCTCCCGTGGAATGAGAAGTACACGGAAGAACACGTGCGATACATTGCTGACAACGTCCGCATCGCTTGCAGCAAGCTGAGGAAGTAATTGAACCGCCGAGGGCCGAGACACAGAGGGAAGAAATCGCTTTGCTTTGTTCCTCGGCGTCTCTGCGGTGAATAAGACTTATATGAGCAAATTGAAATTTGGATTAGTAGGTGCCGGAGGTATCGCTCAAGCTTACGCCCAGGCATTCAACGAGAGTGAGTGCTGCGAGCTAGTTGCGGTCGCGGATGTGCGGCCTGAAGCGGCGACAGCATTAGCGGAGATCGTCGGCGGCAAGGCATACGCCGACCACAAGGACCTAACCGATGCAGAACTGGATGCGGTGATCGTTGCCACGCCTCCGGTTACGCATCCCGAGATCTCGTGTTTCTTCATGGAACGGGACACTCCCGTGCTTTGCGAAAAACCGTTGACAACAAACGTCGCCGATGCAGAGAGGATGATCGCCTGCGCTGAAAAGAACGATGTCCTTTTCACGATGGCGTCGAAATTCCGCTACTGCGAAGACGTTATCAAGGCAAAGGGCTTACTCGCGTCGGGAGTGCTTGGTGACGTGCTGCAATTCGAGAACGCGTTCACGGCAAGAGTTGACATGTCGAAGCGATGGAACAGCGATGCAGCTGTTTCCGGGGGCGGTGTGCTTATCGATAACGGTACTCACTCGGTAGATATTATTCGCTACTTCCTTGGAGGGATCGAGTCCGTCCTCGTGGTTGATGCCGGAGGAACGCAAGACTTGGGCGTCGATGAGAACGTCAAGATGTTCGCCAAAACCAAAGGCAATATCACCGCAAGCGTTGACCTCACCTGGGGCATCAATAAGGAGATGCCGAACTTCATCAGTATCTACGGCACTAACGGTACTCTGCACATCGGCTGGCGCGAGTCCAAATACAAGCTGAACTCAAGCCCCGATTGGACGATCTTTGGAAAGGGTTACGACAAGGTCGCGTCATTCAAGGGCAAGATCGAGAACTTTGCGAACGCGCTTCGCGGCAACGAGGAGCTCTTCATCAAACCGTCAGATGCGCTGGCGAGCGTTCAGGTGATCGATGCCGCGTACAGGTCGATGAATCAGAATCTCTGGCAGCCAGTCGTTGAAAAGGCCGCCGCCGCCCGCTAAAGGGCACTTTTTTTACATTCCGACGCTGAAATTAAGGAACCTTTAGTTCTTTATTTTCAGCGTCTTTAGCGTTTTCGAGGACTTCAAAATTATGGTCAAGATCCACCCAACAGCGATCGTCGAGAATGGCGTCACCTTTGGCGAAGGCACGAGCATTTGGGACAACGTGCATATCCGTCACGGTGCTTCACTCGGAGAGGAATGCATTGTCGGTGAAAAGAGCTACATCGCGTATGAAGTAAAGATCGGTAACCGCGTAAAGATCAACGCGATGGTTTACATCTGCGCCGCGGTCACGATCGAGGACGGCGTCATGATCTCGGCGTCAACGACCTTCACGAATGATAGATTTCCCCGGGCGACGTTCCCGGACCTCAAGAGTTTAAGACCCAGCGAGCCCGACGAGCATACACTGCCGACCTTAGTTCGCGAAGGTGCAACCATCGGAGCGGGCTGCATCATTGGCAATGACCTCGAGATCGGCCGATGGGCAATGGTCGGGATGGGTTCGGTCGTTACGAAGAGCGTTCCCGATTTTCATTTGGTTCTCGGCTCGCCCGCTCGGTCGATCGGAGCTGTATGCAAGTGCGGGCTTCTGTTTCACAGGTTTGCGGACGGCGACAATGGAAGTTTCGCCTGCGAATGCGGCCTGGAGTACGAGATCACCGATCGCGGGGTTACGGAAAAGGTCCAGGCGACGCTTTCGGTCCCCGAACAGGAACTAGCCGCCGTCATGTAAACCACGCATAGCGAGTGCCATCAATGTCAAAAAATATCGCAATCGTTGGATCGGGCTTTCTGGGCATGACGCTGGCTCTGCGCCTTGCCGACTCGGGGCACAAAGTTACCCTTTACGAGGCGGCGAATGAGATCGGCGGTCTCGCGTCGGCATGGTCGATCGGTGACGTCGTTTGGGACAAGCACTATCACGTCACCCTGGCGTCGGACAGCGACACCCGCAAGATAGTCGACGAACTCGGGCTGGGAGACCAATTCAAATGGGTCGAGACTAAAACCGGCTTCTACACCGGCGGTAAATTGTACTCGATGTCGGACACACTGGAGTTCCTGCGTTTCCCCCCGCTTGGATTAGTAGGCAAGCTTCGGCTCGGGGCAACCATCTTCTATGCATCACGAGTGAAGGACTGGAAGAAGCTCGAGAAAGTATCGGTCGAGCAATGGCTCACACGGCTCTCAGGCAAGACGACATTCGAAAAGATCTGGAAACCGCTGTTGATCGCCAAGCTGGGCGATGCCTATCAGGAAACATCAGCAGCATTCATCTGGGCAACGATCCAGCGAATGTATGCAGCTCGAAACTCCGGCCTCAAAAAGGAGATGTTCGGATACGTTCGCGGGGGTTATGCCCGCGTGCTTGAACGATTTAGCGAGGTCCTCCTTAAGAAGGGCGTTGAGATCCGCCTGAATGCTCGCGTCGAATCGGTCAACCGGGCCCCAAACAGCAAGATCCGAGTTACTACCGCCGAAGCAAGGAGACACAAGGACATTAAGCCTAGTGTACTCAAACGGCGAACTAAATACGCGACCTTCAAAGCAGCGGCCGCGGTGACCGCAGGTTTTTCGGGAGCCTTCCTTACGGAACCGGACCTGAATCCCGGCAAGTTGGTCACATTCCCGCGAACGGAAGCCGGCGAGATATTTGATCACGTGATCCTGACCTGCCCGTCAAATATCGCAGCCGAAATGATCCCTGAGCTAACGCGGCTTGAGAAGAACGATCTAGCCTCTGTCCGCTATCAGGGCATAGTTTGCGCGTCAGTGCTGACGAAAAAACCCCTCTCTACCTTTTACGTAACGAATATCACCGACGACGCCCCATTTACGGGGATCATCGAGATGTCGGCGCTGGTCGACAAGAGAGATCTTGGCGGTAATTCACTTATTTACCTGCCCAAATATGCCGCACCGGATGATGAGATGTTCGCACGCGGCGATGCGGAGATCGAAGAACTGTTCCTCGGCTCGCTGGAAAGGATGTACCCGCAGTTCACGCGAAAGGACGTGGTGGAATTTAAGGTTTCACGGGTCCGTCAGGTATTTCCCCTGCCGGTCTTGAATTATTCGGCGGGCCTTCCGTCGATGAAGACGTCCATCGATGGAGTTCACGTCGTCAACTCATCGCACATCGTTAACGGGACACTGAACGTAAACGAGACAGTTGCTTTGGCAGAGCGGTTTTTTGAGGGAATGACCATATGAAGCGACCGGCGAGCCTTTCGCTCGATCTCGACAATCACTGGTCTTACATGAAGACCCACGGCGATGCCGGCTGGGAATCGTTCCCCAGTTATCTTGATGTGGTCGTCCCTCGTACGCTCGAATTCCTCAAGGAGAGAAACCTGAATATCACATTCTTCATCGTCGGCCAAGATGCCGCTCTCGAGAAGAACGAAAATGCGATCGCGTCTATCGCCGCGGCGGGGCATGAGATCGGCAATCACAGTTTTAATCATGAGCCCTGGCTGCACCTATATTCTCGCGGTGAGCTGAACGAGGAATTCGACAAGTCCGAATCAGCGATCGAGCGCGTCACGGGAAAGCGGACGAGGGGATTCCGCGGGCCCGGCTTTAGTCTTACGGAGTCAGTACTGGAGGTGCTCGCGGAGCGCGGCTACGAATACGATTGCTCGACACTGCCGACATACATCGCGCCATTGGCCCGGGCCTATTACTTTTTCAAATCTCCTGAGATGACCGAGGAGGAACGCGAAAAGCGGAAAAAGCTCTTTGGTAAACTCTCCGACGGATTCCAAACACTACGGCCGCACGTTGTGAATGTCGCAGACAGGTCCCTGGTCGAGATCCCGGTTACGACCTTTCCCGTCGCAAAGACCCCGATCCACGTCAGCTATCTGATCTATCTTTCGACCTTCTCGAGAGGGGCAGCAATGACTTATTGGAAAAGCGCGCTCGCGGCTTGCCGCGCCATCGGGTTGGAGCCCTCACTTCTTCTTCACCCGCTCGATCTGCTGAGCGGTGACGACATCGACGAGTTGAAGTTTTTCCCCGGTATGAGTATGCCCGCGGACAAGAAACTCGAGTTCGTGAGCGACGTGCTTGCTGAGTACACGCGGGCGTTCGACGTGGTACCTATGTGCGAGCACGCCGCGGCTGTCAGGGCCTCATCGGCGGAAACGGCGCCCCAAGGGGCGGTCGCCTTATGAAGGCTCTTGAGATCCGCGAGCCGATAACGTTTGCGATCGCCCGCAATCTTCGCGGGCTGATCGTTGAAATGCGCCCGCTCGACTGGTCGAAGAACCTGCTCGTGTTTTCAGGCCTCATCTTTTCGCGTTCACTGACCGACCCGACGAACCTTCTGTTGAGCATCGGCGGTTTTGCGACATTTTGCGCGGCGTCCAGCTCGATCTATCTATTCAACGATCTGTGCGATCTGAAACATGATCGCGAGCATCCCGTAAAGCGTGAACGTCCGCTGGCTGCGGGTCTCGTGAACATCAACCTCGTACGCGTCATGACAGTGGTGCTGCTGGGCGGGGCGATTGCAGCTGCTATCGCTCTGAATATTTCATTCGCGCTCGTCATAGGTGTTTATCTCATAACGTGCCTGGCGTATTCGCTAAAGCTGAAAGACATCGTGATCCTCGATGTCATTCTGGTCGCAAGCGGTTTTGTACTCCGAGCGGCCTCGGGTGCCCTGTTGATCGGCGTGGAACCATCCGAATGGCTGGTGCTCTGCACGTCTATGGTAGCGTTGCTTATCGGCTTTGGTAAGCGAAGGCACGAACTAGCTCTTCTTCAAGACGGAGCACACCATCATCGACGCAGCCTTGGGGACTATTCGATCGAATTTCTTGACGCCATTATGACGGTCTGTGCGGGTGCCGCGGTCCTGACCTATGCCCTATATACGCGCGCCGATGAAACGGTCGCCCGGGTCGGATCGCACGGTATGCTTCTGACCATTCCTTTCGTGCTTTACGGCGTGTTTCGCTACCTCTTTCTAATTCATAAACGAAGGATCGGGGGCGATCCGGTGCAGATGATGTTTCGAGACCGTCCAACTTTGATAAATCTCGCGCTTTGGGTACTGACGGCGGGACTGGTAATTTACCTTCCAAAGGCGCTTCGACTCGCATGACGACCTCTCGCGTTCTGATCATCGTCCTGTTCGTCGCGGCCGCTGTTGTTCGCTTCGCGGATGCTTTTCGCCCGATAAATCAGGCGTCCTGGCGCGAAGCGGACCTCGGCGCCATCTCGCGTAACTTCACGCTCGAAGGAATGAATCCTCTCCTCCCTCGCATTGACTGGCGAGGGACCGGTCCCGGCTATGCGGAGATGGAATTGCCGCTCTTCCCGTGGCTGACGTCGATCACCTATAAGGTCTTTGGCATTAACGATGACATCGGCCGAATTTGGGCGTTCGTCTTTTCGCTAGGAACTCTGTTCCTTTTTCTCAAGCTAGCCCGCGAATACCTGGATCCTTTCGCCGCCATAGTCGCATTTGCGTTTTTTGCTTTTAACCCGCTTACCGTCGAGGTCTCAACCTCGATCCAACCGGAAGGGCTGATGATCTTCGCCTATGTCGGGGCAGCGTACTTCTTCACGCGCTGGCTAAAGAGTGAAAAGGACGGTTATCTCGGTACGGCGATCGCTTTTACGGCTCTTACGATGCTCGCGAAAGCGACGGGTGGGCACATAGGGACCCTCTTCACCATTTTGCTGTTTCAGAAATATGGTTGGGGAATGCTGCGGCAGGCAAGGGTGTGGATATTCGGCATACTTTCCGTTCTTCCCGCTGCTCTTTGGTACATTTACGCAAGATCGCTCTGGCTCACATACGGCAATTCGCTTGGCGTCTCAAATGAATACCACTGGGTCGGCCTGGACTTTTTTACGGACCCCGGTTTTATCAACGGCATTCTCAGGAATGAAGTGATATCTGTCTGGTCGATATTTGCGATCGTGATGATCGTCTTCGCAGTTTGGCGATCATGGAACGAGCCGGCCGTGAGGAATTCACTCCTTTGGCTCGCCTCGATCTTCGTCTTCTATATCGCCGCGGCTCGCACGACATCCGCCGTCTGGGCTTACTATTATCACGTCTTCAGCGTTCCGCCGATCGCATTGCTCTTTGGAGCTGGCAGCCGAGCTCTGCGGAGTTCCATCACCGATATTGTGACGCTTGTGCGCAAAAAGCACATCATCCCAACTTTCGCGACCGGGGGCATGACTGGCATCGTACTGGTGTCCGGTCTCGCAACGTTCCTTGTCGACGCAAAAGAGATCCGGGCGAACTACCTTGAGCATCGCGTTCCTGACCGTGACTACGCGTTTGCGCAGGACCTGCGGCCTCAGCTTTCACAGTCCGGGTTGATCGTTGTATCGGGCGGAAACTGCACCGACGGGAAGGGCCATCCCGTCGCCTACAACGCCTCTTTCATGTTCTATTGGCTCGACCGAAAGGGCGCTAACGTCTGCGTCGAGGAACACTCGCTCCAACGTGTCGAGTCATTTTCTTCCGCAGGCTATGACTACTTTCTCGCGCAGAGGTCTGCGCTAAAGGCCAATGGCAACCTCGAAATCCAACTTCGAAAAAAATACCCGGTAGTTACCGAGGGCGACGACTATATCGTTTTCGACATAGATCGCGCCGGGGAGGTCATATCCAGGAACTTACACGCAAATTAATCTCGGACCGCCTCTACTATGTTCTGGCAGCCGCTGCCGTATTGATCGTCGCGATCATCGGATCGCTGAGCCTGCACGAGACGTTCTCGGGCGATCAAGCGTTGTTCATGACGTACGCCAAGGCGATCGACCACGGTGCGGTTCTTTATCGGGACGTCTGGGACATAAAACAACCTGCGGTCTTCTCGTTCTATTGGCTCGCAGGAAAGCTGTTCAGCTTTGATGAGGTTGGCGGCCACCTTCTTGAGCTGCTTTACTTCTGCGCTCTCGCGCTCTTTCTTCTGCTCGCCGTGCGAAAGTACTTTACGAGGACGTGGGTCGCACTCGCAACGCCCCTTCTGACCCTTGGGATCTATTACGCCGTTTCCCAAACGCTGCACTTTACACAGGTCGAAGCACTCGCCTCTTTTCCACTGTTTGTTTCCCTCTGGCTTTGCCAAAAGTATCTGGAGCGGCCCGATAAGAAGTCGCTATTGATTCTTTCAGGATTGTTCGGGGGCGTAGCCGTGTCGTTCAAACTCCTATTCATTGCTATACCCTTGGCATTTTGGATCTGGACGCTCTTCCATTGCTACCGACGACTCTCGCATGGCCACGTGTCATTGATGAAGTCGACCGGCGCGTTGGCGCTCGGTTTCTCCATCCCGATCGGAGCGAGCATCGGTTACTTTGCTTATCATGATTCTCTCGGGATCCTGTGGTACACAACCTTTCAGTATCCGTACATTGCCGCTCGCACGGTCGATCAAGGCGACAGAAGTGAATTCCTCATAGGCGGTGTCGTTTGGTTCTTAAAGGCTTATTTTCCTGCACTCTTTCTTACAGCTGCTCTGGGCCTTTTGAGGGTTGGGTCCCTGGTAACAGGAAGGCCCACGCGGCCGCAAGCAGGGAACGTTTCAGTGATTTTCACGGGTTCAGCATTGTGGCTAATCACGGGTGTACTCGTTATCTTTGTCCAGCGCCTTTCCTGGTGGGAATATCACTACTCACTGCTAATGGTGCCCGTTGGTCTCCTGGCCGCCCGGGCAGTAGACGAAATACTTCAATTTATCCACACGTATCGTACACGTGCTTTCAGGATGGTCGCCCAGACCGCGGTGGCCGCAGTTATCGTCGCGTCCTTTATACCTACCTACCGCCGGCTTGCCGACCGGATACTAGAGTATTCGCGAATGGAGACCGTTCGGATCGGCGATGCTGACGTTCCGCTGACGGGGAATACAGAACTCTACAAGCGTATTTCGGCAGAGATGGCCCCTCTGTCCGGTGACTTGCCCTCGAAGATCGTCGTCCTCGGCAATCCGGTCTATTACTCGGTTACCGGAGCGACTCCAGCTATATCGAGCAACCCATGGATGCTCGAGGGTTTTACACCAGTAGAGTGGCAGAAATTCGATCAGGAATTTGCCGACCAAAGGCCCGAAGTGGTTATAGTCCAAAGACGCGAACTAGATTACCTGACGGCC
>JAFAOW010000022.1 GCA_019247455.1 Acidobacteriota bacterium
GCCAATGAAAACACTTCTCCTGGTGTGCATGATCGGGCTCGGCCTCACGAGCTTCGGGTTCGCGGAAGACCCCCGCGAGACCGCGTTCGAGGCCGCGGAGCGCAACGATACGATCGCCTTGAACTGGCTTTTGGAGCACGGAACCTCGGCCAACCTCCGCGACTCTCAAGACAAGACCCCTTTGATGTACGCGGCGTGGAACGGGCGCATTGACGCGATTTACCTGCTGCTGCGTGCGGGCGCCGATATCAACGCGCGCGACAACGTGGGCCGCACTCCCCTCATGCTCGCCGCGCAAAACGACCAGCCGATGACGCTCAAAGTCCTTCTCGCCAATGGCGCCGAAATGGAAGCCACCAACATGAGCGGCGTGAACGCGTTTCTGGTCGCGGCCCGCTTCGGCCATACCGACATCCTCGAAATCCTTTACGACCTGGGTTGCGACGTCGACACCAAGAGCGCCAACGGGATCACCGCGCTCATGAACGCGTCCTGGTTCGGCCGCTCCGAAGCCGTCAAATTCCTTCTCACCAAGGGCGCCGCGGTGAACAGCCGCGATCTTCAAGGCCGGACCGCCCTCGCCTACGCCGCCGACAAAGGCGCGCTCGAAGTCGTCAAACTCCTCCTCGATAAGAACGCCGATCCGAAGACTCGCGACAACCAAGGCTTCAGCCCGCTCAAAATCGCCGCTCAAAAAGGCTATTCCAAAGTCGTCGAGCTCTTGAAAAAAGCCGGCGGCGACAGCCGCTTCGACAACGTCGGCCCGATGTTCTCCTCGCGCGGCGCCTACATGGTTTGCGGCTCGTACGGCGCTCCGGCTAACGGCACGCCGAGCGAATCGCTTCTCTCCGAGCTCGCTCCGGCCGGCGAAGAGCCCTCCCCCGCCGAGCCCATGCCCGCTCAGGCGAATGCGAGGTAGTGCGCGCAGGATCCGCGCCTTCGTGCAGAACCGAAATTTCGCTCAGGATCCGCTGGGATTCCTCGCGGGAGCTCGGAATGACAAGGACGCTCTTGCCGTCATTCCGACCGAAGGGAGGAATCCCTTGGCGCGGGAAAGGTCAGATGATTAAAGGCAAGCCGGCGCTACCAAGAGGGCAGCATTAGAACGGGCCCCCTCTACTCGCCTTTCGGTTGCCGCGGGCCATGACGTGGTAGGAAGCGCCTTCGAGTTCAACGCGAACGGGCCGGGCCATTCGGCGTGTGTATATACATTATATCATTGGCGCAAGGATTTTCACACGAAGGTGTGAAGTGTTGACCCCTTACTTCGAAGCAGTTGTCACAGCGCTCGAAAAGCTCGAAGCGGAAATAAATGCGCTCTGATTAAATGGCGGCAATAGGGCATAAAAGAGATCACTGGGATGTGCGGATCGCAGACTTGCGCGATTTCATCAAAATCGTTCAACTCCAAGGAGAAGATGCCTTCCGACCTAAGCCTTATTAAGACCATCGTCGTGGTGATGATGGAAAATCGATCTTTTGATCACATGCTTGGATATCTCCGATTGACCGGGGGTGCTTGGTCAAAGGTCGATGGAATTAGAAACGACCCTGATTGGATCAAGCAGGCCTCGAGCGTGTATGATAATTCTCTCTTCCCTCCGTTTCATCTGACGGATCCCTATGACCTGATGAGGGCTGACCCGCCGCACGAGCGAGAACAGATCGCTCTTCAGATGGGAACTCCAAAGAATGGGGTTTATTCCATGAACGGATTCGTAAGCAACTACGCGACCGTCGACTCGGTGAAGCCAGGCGACTCTCCTCCGGTGATGGGATATTTCGGCTCGGACGAGGTCCCTGTTACGGATTTCTTAGCCCAGAACTTCGCTATTTGTGACCACTGGTTTTCTTCACTTCCCGCGGGCACTCAACCAAATCGATTGATGTCGATGAGTGGATATTCCCACATCGACGTGAATCATCTCGTCCTGCCCGATCAGTACTTAGTGTACGATTGGTTGACCGATCACGGTGTGCGTTGGCGGGTTTACCATGAAGGAATGCCCTTCTTCGTCATGATGCCGAGATGGATTCCTGAAATTCTTGCGGGGGACCATTTCCGTCCATTCAGTCAACTTTGGGATGATATTCAGAACGAACCACCCGACGAATTTCCGGAGGTGATTTTTGTGGAACCGATGTACA
>JAFAOW010000003.1 GCA_019247455.1 Acidobacteriota bacterium
CTTGTGCGATTGAAGAAATATGCAGACGCAGAACGGGTTTTGCAGGCCGCTATCAAAGCGAACGGAAGCGGTGCTGTCGCCTATTACTACCTGGGCCGCGCTCTGATCGGTCTTGCGCGGCCGGACGAAGCGCTAGCGGCGCTGACCACTGCCGTCAAGATCGGCGGCGCCGACGTCGTCGAGGCGCACCGTATGCTTGGATCGATCTATTTGGATAGGCATGACGACAAGAATGCAATCAAGGAGCTTGATGAATATCTTGCCCTTAATCCAAATGCTACCGACGCTAATAAGCTGCGGCAGATCATCGCCCAGCTAAAGAAAGTTCAATGAGGCAGATCATGAATTACCTCCTTCTCGGAAAAGAGAGTTTGCGGCAACTCTTTTGTCTACAGCGTATAACAAAAAGAAAAGATCGGCTCACGATCTCAGTTATAGGGCTGACTGTCATTCTGCTTGTTACTGCCTCTGCGCGGAGCCAGGGCGTCGGCGGCGGCAGCCAATCTATCAGAACCGACTTTCACGGCGTGCACCGTATAATCGGGCGCATCATACGGGCCGATGGAACGCCTCTGTACGGTAAGACCAGGATTCGGCTCGCCTCGATGCTGGGCGGCGATGTTATCGATGTAACGGATGATGAAGGAAAGTTCACTTTTCAAGGCCTGCGCGACGGACAATACACGGTCACAGTAGACGAGAGCCCGGATCACGGGGCAGGTTCCGGCTCGGTAGACGTCGATGGCGGCGGTTTTCCCATGGCCAGGACCTTTTATTTGACGATCCGGCTTACGGAAAAAAAGTCCCTAACCTATTACAACAAGGCGATCGAGCTCTCAAAGGCGGGCGATCATAAAGGCGCGATCGAGCAGCTGAATCTCGCGGTCCACCAGGATCCTGAGTTCGTCGAGGCCCTTACTGAGATCGGCGTTCAATACATGAGTCTTGGTGAACTTGAGAAGGCCGATGCTGCTTTGGCGGCCTCCCTAAAGGTAAGACCCGATTTCTATGGAGCCCTTGTTAATCGCGGTATCGTTCTCGTCAGACTCAAAAAATACGCCGATGCGGAGCCTCTCCTACAAGCCGCGGTCAAAGCGAACAGCACCTCTGCTATCGCATATTACTATTTGGGCCGCGCGCAGAATGGGCTTGGCCGCCAAGACGACGCACTGATCTCCTTCAATAATGCCGTGAAGATCGGCGGCGATGATGCGAAGGAAGCGCATCGAATGCTCGGCTCAATATACCTGGACAAGCAGGATGACAAGCATGCGATCGAGGAATTTGAGACCTACTTGAAACTCAATCCGACCGCGCCCGATGCGGACAAGCTACGCCAGCTCATCTCGCAGCTCAAAGCCAATTCACCGTCGAAACCTCAATGATCGAGATAAAGAACGTACTGACAGACTACGCTGAGGCTCACACATCTGCGGAGAGCCCGGTCCTCGCAGAGCTCCGAGAGCATTGCTACGCCCATTTTGAGGACTCTGCGATGCTGTCCGGCTTTTATCAGGGACGGCTGCTGTCGATGCTTTCGCACATGGTCCGGCCGAAGGTAGCCCTCGAGATCGGCACTTATCTGGGATATTCGGCCCTTTGCCTTGCCGAAGGGCTCGCTGAGGGCGGCAAGGTAATTACATTGGACGTACAAGAAGATACAAACAAGGTGGCTCGTTCATATGTCGAGCGTACGGAATACGCCGGGCGGATTGAATTTGTCCTCGGGCCCGCGACCGATATTATTCCTGCGCTGAACGAGACCTTCGATCTGGTATTCATCGACGCAGATAAGCCGAATTATTCGAATTACTACGATCTTGTGATCGACAGGCTGTCGGATAACGGCGTTATCATCGCTGACAACGTTCTGTGGAGCGGCAAGGTCCTTGACGCGAACAAAGATGAAAACACGCAGGCGCTATCGGATTTCAACGAAAAGATCCTCGCAGACGACCGCGTCGAGAATGTACTGCTGCCAATACGCGACGGTCTGATGGTGATCAGGAGAAAGCGTGCCGCGCCGAGGATGGGCGACTCTGACATTCCGGTATACGACTTGACGATCTGACCCTTGACAGCTTCTATATAATTAAGATTGAGACAGCGGCTCGCGGACCAGGTTCCGACGAGCCGCTTGCTATTGAGGGGTGAATACGATGAAAGCGCAGTCAAAGCAGGTTTCTGAAATGAAAAAGGTTGAAAAGATCGTGGCTCCCCCACCGCGTCACTGGGTGGGTGATGGATTTAACGTGCACGGCTTTTTCCCCCACGGGCCACTGACAGGCCACAGGATGAGCCCGTTCTTTCTATTGGACTACAACGCTCTGGAGAATTTTCCGCCGCGCGAGGAACCTTTCGGCGTCGGGCCGCATCCGCATCGCGGATTCGAGACGGTGACCATCGCCTACAAGGGAAAGGTCGAGCATCACGACAGCCGCGGCGGCGGAGGCATCATAGGCGAAGGCGATGTACAGTGGATGACGGCCGGCAGCGGACTGCTGCATAAGGAGTTTCATGAACAGGAATACAACCGCGAGGGCGGCCCGTTCCAGATGGTGCAGTTGTGGGTGAATCTTCCCGCCAAAGACAAGATGACCGACCCCAAATACCAAGCGATCACAAATGCCGAAATGGGCCGCGTGCCGCTTGAGAATGGCGGTGAGGTCGAGATCATCGCCGGCGAATTTGGCGGAGTAAGTGGGCCGGCGACGACGTTCACACCAGTGCATCTTTACAATCTCAAGCCAAAAGCTGGCGAGAAGATCGAGCTTAAGTTTCCATCGGGATATACCACGGCTCTCCTGGCGGTGGAGGGCTCCGCGAAGATCAACGGTGAGACGATCTTGCCGCTGAACAATCTCGCGTTGCTTGAAAGGGAAGGCGAAAGCTTCACGGTCGAGGCCCTCGAGGACGGCATCTTTCTTCTTATGAGCGGCGAACCGCTCAATGAGCCTATCGCCCAATACGGCCCGTTCTTAATGAATACGAATCTCGAGATCGCCGAAGCCTTGGACGATTACAGGCAGGGGAAGTTTGGGTATCTGGATTGAGCGTCACGTCTATCCGGCATTGTGAAGAGAGGAGGATTCACACAAAGCAGGCTAGACGCAATGTGACATAGGAGGGATTTTAGAAAATGATCAAGATCAGACGAGCGAATGAACGCGGGCATGCCAACCATGGGTGGCTGGACACTTATCATAGCTTTTCATTTGCGGATTATTACGACCCGCAGAACATGGGTTTTCGCGACCTTAGGGTGATAAATGAAGATTTTATCGAGCCGGATCAGGGTTTCGGCACGCACGGACACCGGGATATGGAGATCATCACATACGTGATCGACGGCGAACTGTCGCACCGCGACTCGATGGGCAACGGCGAGACGATCCGCCCCCACGAGGTGCAGCGCATGACCGCCGGAACCGGCGTTCGACACAGCGAGTTCAGCTCGCCCACTGACAAAACCCATATGCTGCAGATCTGGATCCTGCCCGAAGCAAAAGACCTACAGCCGGGGTACGAGCAAAAGAAGTTCGCGCCCGAGGAAAAGCATGGCAAGCTTCGCCTTGTGGCATCGAAAGGCGGCGACGACGGGTCGGTTCACATCAATCAGGACGTTAAGTTGTATGCGTCGATCCTCGCAGGAGGCGACGAGGTTACGTACGACCTTGCCGAAGGCCGGCATGCCTGGGTGCAGGTGATAAGCGGGTCTATCGAACTGAACGGCGAGGGGCTCGAGCCTGGCGACGGGGCGGCTATAAGTGATGAAAGCCACCTGTCACTAAGGGCTTTAACTGACAATACAGAGTTTTTGTTATTTGACTTGAACTAAGGCTTACGGTTTTCGAAAAATAGCTAATAGCTGTCCGCAAACAGCTATTAGCTATTCTTTTTTCCGATCATTTCATCACGCTCGCTGTAAGCTTCCCTAGAAACTCATTGATCTTGTTGTTTTCGATCCAGCGAACGACTACGACCAGGTCATTGTCGGGATCGCAGTAGATGATGTTCACGCCGTTGCCTGTGTGGACGAACGCGGTTGCCGGTGCATTCGGGTAGAGCTTCCGATCGGTGTTGAGGAACCAGTTCATAAAACCGTAGGTGGGCTGCACGGATGTTGGAGTGCGGGCTTGACGAACAAATTCAGACGAAAGGATCTGCTTCTTTTCCCACTTGCCGCCGCGCTCGGTCATCAATCCGAAACGGGCCATGTCGTAAGCGTTGATGAACATCCCGCCGCCCCAGTGGCCGCCGCCGCTCACCGATTGGATGATCTTGCCGTCAACGATCACGTAAGAGTTCTCGTAACCGTACCAGCGCCACGTGTTAGACGCACCGATCTCATCCATCACGTTTTCTTTGAGGACCTCGGGCAAGGGCCGGCGCCATACGTTGAGCGTTGCGAGAGCGAGGGCGTTGACGCGGACGTCGTTGTACTCATAGACAGTGCCCGGTTCGCCCCGGACCCTGCCGAGCCACTTTGACGGATCGCGGTCCGGCCGGTCCGCCCAGTCGGGCTTGCCCCAAAGGGTGCCCTCCCAGTCACTCGTCTGGCGAAGCATCGTATCCCATGTGATCTTCTTGTTATGTTCGGTCGCGAAAAGATCCAGCAGCGATGAGGCGCCAAACTTCTCCCCGACGTCAAATCGCTGTCCAGGCTGATAAGGCACGATGGGAGCGTCGTAGTCGATCACCCTGTCCTGGAGGCTACGGATCATGTGGCGGTCGAAAGCGATCCCTACCACGGCGGATAAGAAACTCTTCGTCACGCTGTGCGTCATATCAACCCGGCTCGGTTCACCCCATTCAGCAACGATATAACCGTTGCGGATCACTAAGCCGGTGGGGGCGCCTCGGTCCTTTGTTGGTCCCACAAGCTCGCCGAAGGGCGCCAGGCCAAAGGTTTGCGTAAGCGCGAGCTCCTGGCTCCTGGGAGCCTTCGCCTCGCTTGCGACGGCGAAGTCGATGGCCTCCTTCAGCCTCGCGCTATCCATCTTTACCTGCTCGGGAGATTTGCGTTCCCAACTGCCAGCCGGCGGAAAGTAATTACTTTGTGCATACAGTAATTGCCCAAGTAGGCAGACTGCGGCAAAAGTGGAGACAAATTTGTTTCTGGTCATGGCGTTTGGCGTAAATGATATATCCATTGGTCTAGAATATGAAACATGGACGAGGTCACGGTCTTAGCGCCATGCTCGGTTTCAAACGTAGTATGCGGGTTCGACTGCTTGGGTTTTGTTCTGCAAGAGCCGTATGACCGCGTCACCGTTCGGAGATCGCGGGATGAACACATCCGGATCACTCACCTCGACAACCTCGGCCTTTCAACCGATCCAGTAGTGAATGTCGCCGGCGTCGCTATTCAGGCACTTATAGACGCACTCGATGTCGATCACGGGTTTGAGATGGAGATAACCAAGGGTGCAAAACCGGGCAGCGGGATCGGTTCGAGCGCGGCCAGCGCATGCGGCGCAGTTTTAGCGGCCAACGCCTTGCTCGGATCGTCATTCAGCAGAACAGAACTGATCAATTTTGCGATGGCTGGCGAGGCCGTGGCCTCGGGAGCCCGTCATGCCGACAATCTCGCACCGTGCATTCTTGGCGGTTTTACACTGGTACGATCGATAGATCCGCTGGACGTTGTCGAGCTAAGTTTCCCGCCGATCTATGCGACGGTGATCCATCCTCAGATCGAAATCAAGACTATCGAGGCTCGTGCAATGCTTCCCGAAAACGTCCCTCTGAAAAATGCGATCCAAAATTGGAGCAATCTCGGAGCGTTCGTCGCCGGGCTCGCTGCGAGGGACTACGATCTGATCTCGCGTTCCATGGTAGATGCGCTGGTCGAGCCATTACGCGAGGCTCTAATACCGGGATATCATGGGCTCAAAAATGCTGGCCTGGAGGCTGGAGCGCTGGGCGGCGGTATATCAGGTGCAGGCCCGTCAGTGTTTATGCTGAGCGAAACGAAGATGACCGCGCAAAACGTGGAGTCGGCGATGCGAGATGTGTATTCAAAAACTGGCATCGAATTCAGGACCTACGTATCGGCGGTCCGGCGAGGAGGCGCGGCGACAGTACGCTAGCAAGGTTTTTCAAAACTGCTAAGATAGACCTATATGCTGACAAAGGAGCTTGAGGAGACCTTAAGTTTCGCGGTCGATGAGGCCGTCAAGCACAAGCATGAATACGTCACGCTCGAGCACTTGCTTTTTGCGCTGCTCGAGGACGGCGCGGCGCGGACCGTCTTGTTCAATTGCGGAGCCGACTTGAACGAGATCGGGCGCGCTCTGCAGGAGTATTTCGACAACGTGCTCGAGAAAATGCCGGCCGACGTGAAGACGATGCCGGAATTGACCTCAACATTCCAGCAGACGATCTCGTACGCGGTGCTTCAGGCAGAGGGCAGCGGGCAGATGGCGGTTGACGGGGGCAATATCCTCGCCGCGCTCTATCAGGCTGAGCAGTCATACGCTGTGTACTTGCTGCTGCAGCAAGGTGTAACGCGGCTCGACATCCTGAATTTCCTTTCACACGGAATTTCCAAAATGGATTCGACCCAGCCGGTACCCGACGGTGTCGACGAAGATGACTTTGATGGCGAAATGGGCCGTCCGCAGCGCAAGCCTCTCGAGAGCTTCACAGTGGAGCTCGTCGAGCGCGCGGCGGCCGGACAGATCGATCCGATCGTCGGACGAACCGGTGAGATCGAGCGGACCATTCAGGTCCTTTGCCGGCGTAAGAAGAACAATCCGTTGTATGTAGGTGAGCCCGGAGTAGGAAAAACGGCGCTCGCCGAAGGATTGGCTCTAAAGATCAGCGAGGGAGACGTTCCTGAGGTTCTATCCAACGCAAAGGTATTCGCGCTCGATATGGGAGCTGTGCTGGCGGGTACCCGCTACCGCGGCGATTTCGAACAGAGGTTCAAGGCGATCATAAACGAGCTTCGCAAGCAGGAAAACGCGATCCTTTTCATCGACGAAATTCATACGATCGTAGGTGCCGGAGCAGTATCGGGAGGGTCGATGGATGCCTCGAACATTCTCAAGCCCGCACTGGCGGCGGGCGAATTGCGGTGCATTGGTTCTACGACACATGCCGAATACAAAGCGGCCTTTGATAGAGACCGGGCACTGGCCAGACGATTCCAGCGGATAGACATTAATGAGCCGACCGTCGATGAGACGTATAAGATCCTTAAGGGACTGAAAAGGTTCTACGAGGATCATCACGGAGTTAAGTATAGTGACGACTCGCTCCACACGGCTGCTGAGCTGGCGGGCAAATACATCAACGACCGCTTCCTGCCTGACAAGGCCATTGATGTGATCGACGAGGTCGGTGCTTCTGTGAAACTCCTTCCGGCTAGTAAGCGTCCTAAGAAGGTCTCTGTCCAGATGGTCGAGAATACCATTGCGCGAATGGCAAAGATCCCGCCGAAGACGGTCGTGGCGAACGAAAAGGAACGACTGAAAACTCTGCGTGAAGACATCAAGAAGGTGATCTTCGGCCAGGACGAGGCTATCGACCGCATTGTAGATGCCATACAGATCTCAAGAGCCGGGTTAGGCCATGAAACTAAACCTGTCGGCTCGTTCCTTTTCTCCGGGCCTACGGGAGTCGGGAAAACCGAGGTCTCAAAACAGCTTGCCGAAACTCTGGGGATCGAGTTCATCCGATTCGATATGTCGGAATACGCCGAGCCGCACACGATCTCTCGACTGATCGGCGCGCCGCCGGGGTACGTCGGCTTTGATCAGGGGGGACTGCTGACAGAGGCGATAATGCGCACGCCGCATGCCGTGCTCGTGCTCGACGAGATCGAGAAGGCTCATCCGAATCTTTTCAACCTGCTGCTTCAGGTGATGGACTCTGCAACGTTGACGGACAACAACGGTAAGAAGGCTGATTTCCGCAACGTCATTCTGATCATGACGACGAATGCAGGGGCGCGCGAGTTGAGCAGCGGTGGAGTCGGATTCCGCAACTCCTCTGAAACAAAGGGGAGTGCGAAGGGGGTGATCGAGCGAACGTTTACCCCCGAGTTTCGCAACCGCCTTGACGCGTGGGTGCCGTTCAAGCCGCTCGATATCGATATCATCAAATTGATAGTGGACAAATTCATCAACGAGCTGAATGGCCAGCTTGCGGAGAAACGTGTACTCGTAAAGCTCACCGAAGCCGCCCGCGAATGGCTTGCAAAGAATGGGTTTGACGCACGCTACGGCGCACGGCCCATGTCACGCCTTATCCACGACCGGATCAAGCAGCCGCTCGCCAACGAGATCCTCTTTGGCTCGCTGGCCGATGGCGGCAGCGTGGAGGTCACCGAGCAGGAAGGCGGTCTAAAGCTCGCCTATTAAGGTTTATCGATATCCGAAAGGACGCAGGGGTCGAGCTCAACATAGTTGTAGCCCGAGCTCAGCGTCGTTCCTTTGTAAAGCCCTTTGACCTCGGCACGCGCGGCTTTACCTTGCTTCCACAATTCCGCGACTTTCGGAGCAGAGCTCATATATTCACTAAAGCTGCCGCGGCAGACGATGTAATCGTCCCGATCATACATCGACGCGACCTTTATCTGGTCGGACATGATCTCCATCAGCTGGCCATTGCCCGCCGTGATCAGGCGATCCTTGTATTTTGAATCCGCCTCGCTTTCTGTCAGTGATTTTACATCGTCGAGAAGCTGCGAAACCGTCTCATCAACCGGGCCTGAGTCGCTGCCGGTCTTGTTGGAATTCGACTCATCGTCGTTGCTGCTTGTTGAACTATTCGACGACGACGATGAATTGGACGATGATCGGTTGGAGCCGGAATTCGAATTTGAATTCGAAGATCCGGATGAATTCATTCCAAAGTTCCATTTACATCCCATGACAATGGCAAACGCGATTGTTAGCGTGATCGCGAGTGTGAATATAGACCGCATATTTTTTTCTCCTTTATCGAAAAGGCAAGGCAGTTGATGTGTTGAAGATCGTTCGCAACATTGTAGGTAATCCCGAATGCTTGACCAAACGCCGGTGTGTTTTCTGGGCGTAGACGGGTCAGGTCGAGAGGCGTAGAATCAACCCATACATGAGCGAAATAAGGTCTACGGACGTCTTGATCGTAGGTGCCGGGCCGACAGGCCTCGCGCTGGCTTGCCAATTGATCAGGTATGGCGTCGACTTTGTCATCATCGATAAGAAAGAGGGCACGACGCCTTTCTCAAAAGCCATCGGCGTGCAGGCGCGCACGCTGGAGATATATGAGCAGATAGGACTTGCTGATGAGTTGATAACGCGCGGGCAGATCACCGAGAAGGTCCGGATGTTTGCTGGGGGCAAGGTCCGAGGCGAGGCTGAATTTGGCGAGCTGGGTAAGGGTCTGAGCAAGTATCCTTACGTCCTCATTGTCGAGCAGGGCCGGCACGAAGAGCTTCTCTACGACCACCTTAAAGGCCGCGGCAAGGACATTGAGTGGCAGACCGAACTGAACTCATTCGAGCAGGATGAAGCCGGAGTGACGGCCCGCATTAAGAGCGCGAGCGGTAAGGCCTCAACCATAAATGCGAAATATCTGGTCGCATGCGACGGCGCGAAAAGTCTGGTTCGCCATTCGCTCGGTCTAGAGTTCTCAGGTTCGACATTCGAGCGAATGTTCTATGTCGCGGACGTGAAGATCGAATGGGAATTTGCGCA
>JAFAOW010000033.1 GCA_019247455.1 Acidobacteriota bacterium
TTCCCACACGGGTTGGATCAACCGCATTCTATCCTTCGTTGCAAAGACAAGGTGATACAGGAGATGAGTGTGGGACATGTTCGGATGACGCCTGTTTCACAGGCTTGGTGGTCGATTTATCGCACCTACAGGTTTCGCTTCGCTTCATCTGTAGCTATCAAAATATAGCGTGCTTCGCACGCAAGGCAAATTGCATTCGACCTGCCCTTAGAGCAGACAGTTCATTGGAGACACCCCTAACGATACTAGAACGCTGCAAGGAATGATTTCATATCCATTCTCATTTCGTCCGTGATCTCGTGTTTGGCCGTGTAATGCTTTGAACGGTAGTTGGGAAGCGAGGCGGCGAGTTTCGCGTTGAAGTTCGCGAATTGCTCCTGCGTGTAAAACTCGTCGTCGTCACCATATAAATAGAACGTCTCGGCGTCGAACGTTTTGTAGACAGGATTCGTATCGAGGTCGCCGGGAATTCCGCCGCATACGCCGATCAGGGCCCGGATCGACTCACCGTGCGTAAATGCGAAACGAAAATTCAGAGCGCACGCTTGCGAGAAACCAAAAAGAAATACACGCGACGGATCGATCGTGCCTTCGTCGGCGAGCTTGTCGATGACGTCGAGAATGAATTTGTGATGAAGCCGAACGTATTCCTCGGGCTGATGATCGGTCAGCCAGCCAAACCCAATTCGGTACCCCTCTTTCGTCTGGCGATAATGCTGGTGCGGCCCTTGTATTGAAGCGACAACCCAATCACGCGGTGCTATAACGCGCGCTTCGCGCATCATATAACGCTTGTGTGCGCCGTATCCGTGAACAGCGATCAGCAGCGGCGCCGGCTTCGCGGCACTCTCAGGAACAAGAACGTCGTAGTAGAGACTGATCTCAGTCTTTAGGGTGAGGTCTGCGTGAAGCATATTAGTCAACCGTGTCTATCTGGGCTATCCACTTCGCAGGGTCTACAGCGCCATGTGGGACCAGCAGCCGATAAAATCTATACCGCTTTCTCTTCCATCCCCTAAGACTCTCGCCAAGAGCGATATAGGGGAGCACGCGATCCACTTTTTTTAGCAGCGTTCGCTTTCTCGATCCGAACTTCGCCGAGTCAGCAGGATCGACGTGGAATTGACCCCACGCGATGGACCCGCAAAAACCGCACGCGCCGAAATTCGGGGAGCGAAGAATGCTCTCTGCGAATACGCGTGCCCCACCCTCGAATTCGTGCAGTGCGTCGTGTATCGCGACGATCGCACCGTCGGAAAGATGTTCTGCAAACCCGTCGAAATCTGCTTTCGTTCCTGCATACGTGTGGTCGCCATCGATCCAAAGCAGGCGAATAGGTTTGTCCCATGTCTCGGCGAGGTCGCGGGAAAACATCTGGTGAAGCCGTACATTGGCAGCAACCCCATGCACGCGGATATTCCTGTCAAAGTCAGGGAAAGAGCTTTGCAAACCTCCGAGCTTCGGGTCAGTTTCGGACGGCGCCGTCATTGGATCGACGGCGTTGATCACGACATCAGGGCGGGTCGACCGCGCAGACTTTGCGAGGATAATTGTCGACTTCCCTTTGAAAGAACCTATCTCGAGGACCTCGCCATCGGCCGTCGGAATGGCTCCAAGCAATGCGAGAAATCGCATCTCCTGCCGGCTCAAGTAACCCTCCACGGGCCATGTTTCCTCGACAAGCGCCTCGGTAGAGGCGGCGAAATTATCCGGAAGCTTTATTTCCTTCATTTAGCTATAAGCAAGATATCGCAGTGCACGGTGAGAGTCGCCTCGACGCGGCCATCTGCCCGGAAAAAACTAGTTGACATCGCGGAGAGTGCGGGTGTACGGTTGAGGTCTCGAAAGGAGAATATATATGATTGGTGACGATAACGAATTTGGCGGCGACGATTTTAAGGAACCGAACAATGATCCCGGCGGCGGCGAGGACATGGACTTCAAGGAACCGAATAACGACCCAGGTTCCCTGCGAGAACCCAACAATGAGCCGGGCGGCTAATTAGCCCCGGATAATCCAATTTTCTCCAACATTGGCCTCCACCGAGCATCACCGTGAAGCGGGCGAAGCAGGGCGGAGGCCATCGTGTTCATTATGCCCGGGTCGCCTTCGTCGTAAGCCTTCGTCAGCCATTCGAATGCCAGGTCAACATCGCCTCTGCGCGCATAGATCTCCGCAAGCTGAAAAGACCCTCCATCAGCGTCGTCCATAACACCTTTTAGAGCGGCGTCGGCCCGCTCATACTCGCCCGATTCATATAGAAGGATCGCCTCTGCCCAGTGGCGCCAGAAGTCATCAGGCTCGACACTTGCCCGTTCAAGAGCTTCTGCCAGCCGGCCTTCATCCAGAAGGACCATCGCCAGAAATGCATAAGAGGCGAGTCTCTGAGGCGACAACTCGATAGACCTGCTTAACGCATATTCCGCCTCGGCCAAGAGGCCCGCGCTATGAGCGATCAGCCCAAGGTTGTGCCAGATCGCCCCGCTCAAGGGGTCCTGAGCAACTACCTGCCGGCTTAGGGGAAGGGCTTCGTCGAACTTGCAAAGACGGTACTTTAGCAAGGCCGCGCCGTCCAGCACCCTGGAGCTGCCCGGTGCCAGTTCCATCGCACGGTCGTATGATGCTACTGCTTCGGCTACGTTCATTTCCCCGACAAGATGTATGCGGGCCATGCAGGCATGAGCCTCGGCGAGGTCGGGCTCGAGCTCCAGGGCCCGTTCTGCGGCTTTGCGAGCAAGATCGTATCCTTCGTCAAAAGCGATCCATGCCTTGCCGGCCTGAAGGCAATGGGCAAAACCGAGCTCGGCCCAGCACCGTGCGAACTCGGGATCGCGCGCGAGCGCCTGTTTGAAATAGGAGATCGCGCGCTCAGCATCAGCGGGCGTCGTTCTATCGAGAAAGTACAGCCCAAGCATCATCAGACGCTGCGCCTCAGGGTCGTCGGCCCGTCCCTTAGCCGCAGCCGCGATCTCGTTGCGGACCTTTTCTGTTGTTCCGGAGTCGGACGACTCGCCGAGCAGTTTTACGCGCAGTTCCTCTACTACTGACTGCGCGATGTCATCCTGTACTGCGAAAATATCGTCCATCATGCGGTCGTATGTATCGGACCAGATGTGATAGCCGTCGGAGACGTTCACAAGCTGAACGGAGATGCGCACGCGATTGCCGGCCATTCGAATACTTCCCTCGAGTATCGAAGCGACATTCAGCGTGCGTCCGATCTCGGCGACCGTCGTCTGCTTTCCCTTGAATGAGAACGCGGACGTGCGGGCGGCAACGCGAAGCCCGCGTATCTTTGAAAGGACGTTGAGCAATTCCTCGGCCAGGCCGTCCGAAAAATAATCGCCGTCCTTCCCGTGACTCATATTCTGAAAGGGCAGCACGGCAATTGTCGCCCCCTGTTGCAACGCCTCGTCGGGAGCGGCGCCGAGGATGGCGGTCTTCTCTTCGAGTCCGGGTGCGGCGGAGCGCTCAAGCTCCGCCTCAAACTCCATCCTCTTTCGCAAACTGCGAAGCTCTCCGGCGAGGTCCGCTGCCGTTTGGAATCTATCGTCCGCCTTTTTGCTCAGGCAGCGGCGAGTGATCGCTTCAAGGTCGGGCGGAACGGTAACATCCATTCCCGTCATCGGCGGGGGCTCATGCTCGAGAATCGCGACGATGGCGTGACTGTTCGTTTCACCTGTGAAGGGCTGACGCCGCGTGAGCATTTCATAAAGCACGACCCCAAGACTGAAGATATCGGTTCGTGTGTCGACGCCTTTTCCGCGCGCCTGCTCGGGTGACATGTAGGCGACAGTGCCCATCACGATCCCCGGCGTCGTATCTACGCGAGAGCCGTCGCCGCTGCTAACCACATCAGTCTCGGCGAGTTTCGCGAGGCCGAAGTCGAGTACCTTCGCATAACCGTCATTGCGGAGCATTATGTTCTCAGGCTTGATATCGCGATGGATTATGCCCGCCGAATGGGCGGCGGAGAGCGCGTCCGCGACCTGCTCGGTAATGCGAAGAATGCGTTCCAGCGACAGCTCTTCTTTCTTAACGAGATGATCGCGAAGGGTCTCTCCCTTTATCCACTCGGTGGCGATGTAACTAGTGCCGGCGGCCTCGCCGATCTCGTAAACAGTGAGTATGTTCGGATGATTCAGGGCCGAGGCTGCACGCGCCTCCTGACGAAAGCGTTTCAGGCGGTCGGGATCGTGGCTTCGCGCGGAGCTAAGGATCTTGATAGCAGCCTGTCTTCCGAGCCGCGTGTCCTCTGCGAGAAACACTTCACCCATTCCGCCCTCGCCGATCTTTTTAGCGATGCGGTAATGACCAAGTGCCGATCCTTTTTTTATTTTTTCTGCCACTCCAAGCGACGGCCTGCCCTAGCGTATGAATTATCACATATTGCGGGTTGCCGCTAGAATCCTTCGGCCTTCTTCCCGCGATCGTCTAGCATCCGAACAGCGATCGAAACAGCATCGACCTGATCATCGTGACGGCCGTTTGGGAACTGCGAGACCTCATCCAGGAAATCCTTTATCCAGGCGCCGCGCACCAGAATGACCTTGCCCTCTTCGGCGAGGTTTAGCCACGAAAGCGCCCGGGTGAGTTTGTCACCATCTACCGTGATCCCGCGAAAGCCTTTTCCGCTGAGCTGCGCTTCGCGGCGGAGTTCCTGCAGCAAAGCCTTTCCATGCAAAGCGTTTTCAATACCGTGTTCCGTCTTGAGTTCCATTCGGATGCGGGCAATTACGTAGCGGCGCTGCTCGGGGTACTCGATCCTGTCCCGAAAGCCGTCCGCGATATACAGATCGCCAACCTCGTCCTTTGCTACGCGGAAGCTTGCGGTGTAGTCCGCAGTAGTTTTTGTCGAGACGGCCAGATCATAACCGCGCTTCCAAATCAAACCTTTGGGTGCCTGCTCAACGATCCTATTGAACCATTCGCGCCTGAATCGTGTCTTATCCCTTGGCGACGGCCTCTGTTGGTAAAGTGCAGCGAATGAATATGAACCTATCCGTTTCTTGATCCGCGTGAGTGCCTTCGCATCGAACCTTGCGGGGCACAACGGTTGGCCAGCTTTGCGGCCGATCGCATCGACAAGCTGGGAACGACTCGCGTCATTGCGAGCGAGAGATGGATGGTTCTCTGTTTGGGCGACTTTCTGTTCGTCCGTCACGTCGGCGAGATCGATCTCTGCCAAAGCCGGCAGGTTCACAACATCCCACTGCTCGCCGTCCTCTTTGGCATCCTGCAAAAGCCTTCCGGCCAAGTCGTCCTCGTGCCAGCGAGTCTGGATAAGAATGATCTGACCATCCGGCTCAAGCCGTGTGTAAAGATCATCGTTGAACCATTCCCACACCCGCTCCCTGAAGACAGGGCTCTCGGCTTGCGCACGGTTCTTGACGGGGTCGTCGATCATGATGAGCCCGGCGCCGAATCCGGTAACGCCCGCTCCTGTACCAACCGCCCTGACGCCGCCACCAAAGGGTGTCTCCCATTCAGCCGCCGTCCTTATGGTATCGGTCAGTCGTTTGCCGCCGGCGCGTGAGCCCTTGAAACCCGCGTCGTTACATACCCGCTTGATGCTTCTGGAGAATCGATTTGCCAAATGCTGACCGTAACTTCCCAAAATAACCCTCAGTCTCGGGTCGCGATGAAGCCGCCATGCCGTATACCTGACCGTCACCATTTCGCTCTTTCCATGTCTCGGGGGCATAAAGATCATCAGCCGTTTCGACTGGCCGGTCGTGATCCGATGCAGTTGTTTCTTCAGATAAATTTGATACGTCCAGGTCCAGTGCCATTCCTTTGGCGAGTGTTCGTTCAGCCAATGCGCAAATGTAGCCGCCATAGGCGTCAAGGATCGCAAGGAACTTGTCGCTGTTAAATGGCAGATCGCGCAAAATGTGAGGATTGCGCGTTTTTGCAGCGCTGACGGGCGTTGACCCGGCCCTACCGCCGGAGTAGAATTGGGTCATAATCTTCGCAAGGCCATAACGCAAGTAGTAGCCCCCCTGCAGCCCTCAAAAAGCCCGCGAAGATGTATCCCATGATCTTGAAGTTTCCCGTCTATGGATCTATCACTAAAACCGCAGGCCCGTACTGAGAATATTGTGTCGATCGACGCCGAGAATGAGACCCTCGTGTACGACCTCGAGACGAACAAAGCTCATTGCCTGAACGAGCCGGCCGGCTTTGTTCTTAAAAACTGCGACGGCGTCAATACGGCTGCGGATATCCGGTCGCTCATTAGCAAGAGGACCGGCGAAGACGTGCCCGAGGACCATGTTTGGCTGGCTTTGACACAGCTTAAGCGAGCGAAGCTTCTAAAGCCGGACTCCGCGGGTTCGATACAGGACATTGACCGCCGTGCGGTCATCAAGCGGCTCACTCTCACGTCGGCCGCAGCATTGCCTTTCATCGCTTCGCTGGCAGCGCCAAAGAGCGCTTATGCGCTCATCTCATGCTCCTGTACGTCGCCCGGGCAGAACAATGTTCCGGCATGCACGACGCCGGGAAACTGCCTCGGGCCCAACTGCGCTTCAGGCGGGCACTGCACGTCTGCAGTACAGGGAACACCTCCGTGATCCGGATGCGAACGATCCGGACGACGCAAAAATGAGGATGGATCGCGTGCGCAGGTTATTATATATGTATGACCCACATCACTCGCCGCGAATTCTTTGGTACGGTCTCTGTCTCTTTGCTGGCCGCTCCGCTGCTCTCCTGTTCCGCTCAGAAGGCTGATCCGCCTGCTGCCATTATTGATCACTCGCGCGAGCGCCTCCCATACACGGACGGTTTCGGGAGTATGCCGTGCAGCAAGTGCATCGCGCCGCCGACGATGACCCCCAGGATCACGATCGCCGACGAAAAAGAACCCGGCGAGCGAATGGTCATCTCAGGTACGATCTTTCAGCCCGACGGCAGGACGCCGGCGGACGGCGTTGTGCTTTACGTCTATCACACCGACGCGACCGGCTATTACAGCAAGGACGACGACCCGTATAACCCGCGGCTTCGCGGATGGATGAAGACAGGTGCGGACGGCAAGTACGAATTTCGCTCGATCAAGCCGGCGCCGTATCCGCACCGCGATACCCCGGCGCACATCCACGCGCAGATCTACAGCGACAAGATCCCCGAATACGCCATCGACGAATACTGGTTCGAGGGCGACCGCTTCATCAACGACAAGCAAAAGAAGCTGCTCCTCACCGGCGCAGGCGGCCCCGGCAACATCATCAAGCTCACAAAAGGCCCAGATGGCATCCTACACGGAACACGGGATATTATTTTGGATAAGCAGGCATGATCAATTCTTGACGCGGTATAGCACGTACACACATCCGCTCTTCATCACTTTGCACTCGATTAACTCAAGATCGATCTGCCGCGAGATCGGACGAAATGCCGCGATACCAGTACCAAGCACGACGGGCTGAATATTGAAGCCGACCTCGTCGATCAAGCCCGCCTCAAAGAGCGAGGCCGCGAGCTCTCCCCCGCCCATCACCATGATGTCTTTGCCCGGCTCCTTTTTTAGCTCACGGACGAACTCGGCCGCGTCCGTGTTTACGATCTCGTAGCCAGCCCTCTCGCCGGGCTCCAATGTCGTTGAGAAGACGACCGAGCGCATCCCGCCCTTCATCTTCTCCGCCTTTTTCAGGTCCTCTTCGGAGAATTGCTCCATCGAATGCGTGAAGGTCTTTCGCCCCATGAGCATCACATCGAAACGCGGCCACATCTCGCCCATGATCTTCATCGCATCAGGGTCCATGACCAGCCAATCCACCGCGCCGTCGGACCTCGCCAGCATCTGGTCGAGGCTCGTCGCCCCGCCGTAAACGACTTTTCGCATAATGACCCCCCATTTTGTTAATTTAGGTCGAATTGTACTGCAAATTTACGCTCAGTGATCGAGGACGACACACTGAAATAAGTTGACCAAACAGCATTCGTGGGCGTCTAATGCTCTGGACATCTGCTTCTGCGGGGGAGTCACAAGCTATGGATAGACGGTATTTCTTGAAAACAAGCGGGATAGGGCTGGCGAGCTTTGGGCTGATGGCGGCGGCGCCGGACGTTTTGCACCAGTTTGCGGCGGCGCAAGGAGCGGTGAAGGGCTACGGCAGGAAGAAGGTGCTGGTCACGATCTTCCAGCGGGGGGCGGTCGACGGGTTGAACGTGCTCGTGCCCTACGGCGAGAGCGAATATTACAACCTTCGCCCGACGATCAATGTCGCCAAACCCGGCCAGACCGACGGGGCGATCAGGCTTGATGACACTTTTGGATTGAATCCGGCGATGTCGGCGTTCGAACCGCTATGGAAGTCTGGGCAGCTTGCGGCGTTGACGGCGGTCGGTTCGCCCGACAACACGCGTTCGCATTTTGACGCGCAGGACTATATGGAATCCGCGACGCCGGGCAATAAGGGTACTCCGGACGGCTGGCTCAACCGCGTGCTGCAGGCGGAGAACAACAAACAGCCGTCGCCGTTCCAGGCCGTTTCGATGACGCAGCAGCTTCCGCGTGCGCTTTACGGCAAGGGCGCGTCGGTCGCGATGGCGAATCTTAGCGATTTCAACATCAAGGCGGGCATTTACACGCAGAATATGTCGGGTGGCTTCGAGGGACTTTATCAGGAGAACGCCAAGGACGCGCTTGGCGAGACCGGGAAGGAGACGTTCGAGGCGGTCAACTTCCTAAAGCAGGCGAACCCCGCGCAATACAAGCCGGAGAACGGCGCTCAGTATCCTAACTCCGACCTCGGCCGCTCGCTCCAGCAGATCGCGCAGCTCATCAAGGCAGGCGTCGGACTCGAGATCGCGTTCACCGATACGGGTAACGACGTTAGATGGGACACGCACGTTCAGGAAGGCGGCGCGCGCGGCCAACTCGCAAACTATCTTGGCACGTTTTCAAGATCGATCGCCGCGTTCGTGCAGGACCTTGGCAAGAGAATGGATGACGTTGTCGTGTTGACGATGTCGGAATTCGGGCGCACCGCGCGCGAGAATGGTAACCGCGGTACGGACCACGGTCATGCGAACACGATGTTCGCGATCGGTAATTCGGTAAAAGGCGGAAAGGTGTACGGCGAGTTCAAGGGACTTAAGAACGACAAACTTTACGAAGGGCGCGACCTCGACGTAACGACAGATTTTCGCGACGTGTTCGGTGAAGTTGCGACGAGGCAGATGGGTGTGAAAGATCTCTCGAAGGTCTTTCCGAACTATTCATCGAATGCGTCGAAGTTCAAAAACTTTCTCACTTAGAGACGAAACGCGAAACAAAAAAATTCAAGGGGACGCATCATGCGTCTCATTTTTTTCAGAAAACACGAATTTTTTTTCGTTCAGCGAAATTTTTTTTGCCCTCGTTTTTTCGCTGCAGATGCAATACACGACGAGTCATTT
>JAFAOW010000034.1 GCA_019247455.1 Acidobacteriota bacterium
GAATGACGTCGCCCTTTGCCATCATCTGGGAGATGATCGAGGCGGGGAACGCGGTCGTTCGCATCATCGCGGACATCCCGGTCGCGGGGTCGAGCCTGTCGACGATATCGTACGTAAGTGACGAGTAACGAGTGACGAGTGACGAGTCAGATCTTGATCGACCAACAAACTTGAGCCTCACAAGCACGTAATCGGGGCCATCGGCCGGAAGATGTTTTTGCAGCAGTTCACCAAACACTTTGCGTGGAGTGATCGTCTGTACGTCAGCACTCGCAACTCGTCCCTCGTCCCTCGTCACTGACGAGAGCGGCTCCGACGAGCACAATCCCAGGTCGATCATCGTCTTGAACTTCTCGCAGTGGCCGGCGTAGCGGATGGTCTTGTAATCCAGTTCTTTGATCCTGCCGGCGAAGGTGTCGGGAAGCGTCGACGTTCCTCCGCTGGTTTGAAAGGCCTCGAGCGGAGGAAAGCCATCGAACGATAATTCTTCGATCTCTGTCATTGACTCGACGGTTTTCAGCTCTCCGTTTCGGATGACGCGGGCGATCTCGACGTACTCGTTGATGAGGCCCTCGACAGAGAAAACGAGCTGATAGTTCAGGGGCGGCTGCGGGTCCTGAGGCAGGCCGCCGACGCGGATGTGTAGTTCATCGAGGCGCTCGAACTTTGCGGCACCGTGCATCGCGAGGATCGAGACCATCCCCGGCGCGAGGCCGCAGTCTGGAATGATGTTGATGCCCGCGATGCGAGCGGCACCGTCAAGAGCAAGCTGTTCGTCGACAATATAGTTGTTGCCGCCAAGATCGCAGAAGTTAGACTTGGTCTCGATCGCCGCCTTTGACAGCGAGACGTTGTACCAGTAGTTGACGCACGAGATCACTGAATCGTGACCATGAAACAAGGCGACCACCTCGTTGTACTTGGACGCATCGACCTGACGCGGCGTAACTCGGGACGGGTCGACGGCATTCGCGACCGCCTCGGCCTTCGCCTCGTCGAAGTCAGCGACCGTTACCGCACTCACGCCAGGTGAGTTGTGAATGAGATCAAAGACAGCGCCGTGGCCCATACGGCCCGCGCCGAGTACCAATACTTTCATCGAAATTTTGCGTTTTTAATTTTTACTTTTGAATTGCCAGCGCGGCTAGTTCCAGTCGTCGAGTTCCTCTGGCTGCTGGTTGGCGATCGTTTGGCCGGCGGTTTCCCACACCTTCTTTTTCCATTCGCGAAGGTTGTCGAGCAGATTCAAAGCGGCCTGAGGATGCGCGGCGTTGCGCTCGAGCCGAATGACCTCGGCGGTTACCGTGACCTCCGACTTGGGGTCCTCGGTAACGGTTAGCGAGACCTTGCCGCCGACGAGCGGCAGGTTCCGCGGCAGGTAGATGAGCGTGCCGTGCGGGCCCACATTCTCGGTCAGGCCCTCCTGGGTGACCTCCTTACCGTCCTCGCCTTTCCAACGGATACGGACAGGTAATGAGATGACAAAACGTTCGCCGCTGCGTCTTTCCCGCATGATATTTCCCCTTTTCGAATTGACGTAGAGAAGGCTGCCGAATCGAGCGAAATTCGCCCTGAGTTCGGGTCTTGATTCTATCAAAATGAAAAAAAATTACCACCTCTAAGTGCTTGAAAACACAATAATTGCATATAGAATAAGGGGTTGCGGGTTTCCTTAGGGTTGCAGGGATAATCCCTATTTGTTATAGTCTCATTAGTTTCGGCCCACGGGCAGTGAGCGTGGGTAACGAGATCAGGCGGACGAATTTGACCGCCGAAACAGTCTTGCAGTTTTACGCATAGTGGCTGACGACCCAAATCTCAGACACTATTTTTGCGTTTAAAAGACTAAAAATTAGTTGGAGGATTTTTGATGAAGAATCTCGTGAGAGCAGGGCTTATCCTATCTCTCCTTGGCACGCTTGTGGTTTTTATTTACGCCAGCACCGCCAAAATGGAGCAGCCCGAGACTGTGGAGAATAATTCGCAGATAAATACAGAAGAAGTTAATACCGTTGCTATTAATACAGAAGTTAAAGATGACGAAAAGGACCTCGTGAAAAAGACGGGTTCGGTCAAAGCTACCGGAATGGCCAATCGCGGATCATTTAGCGCGACCGCCTACTGTTTTTCCGGAAGGACGGCCATGGGTCATGCGGTTCGCCGCGGCCTCGTAGCCGCAGATCCCCGAGTATTGAAGTTGGGATCGAAGATCGTCATCAACGCCGGTTCATACAGCGGAACCTACCTGGTTTCCGACATAGGCGGCGGCATCAAGGGAAAGAAGCTTGATATCTGGGTTCCCTCCTGCTCCGAAGCGATACGCTTTGGACGACGGACCGTAACGGTATTCACAGCACAATAAAAGAGTGATCAGTGGCCGGTGGCCAGTGGTCAGAAACTCAGAGAGCCGCTCCATATATGGAGCGGCTTTTTCATGTTTGCGAGGCTCCGAATCTTTAGCGTTTCTTTACAAAGTTTATGGTATCGTTTGCCGTTGGCGGTGATGGACCGATCTTTGGCTGAAAGCGGGACGCGGCGGAGGGTGCTCGGATATGCAAGCGCGGCGGTGATCGTCGGCGCGGCGACGATAGTATTTCTGCCGTTTCGGGAGGTGGTAAATGCCGTTGCGATATCGCTCGGATTTCTGCTGACGGTCCTGGCGGTTGCGAGCCTGTTCGGCAGCGGCCCAGCCCTGGTGACCTCACTTCTCGCGGCGTTTTGTCTGAATTTCTTTTTCCTGCCGCCTTACTACACACTCAGGATCGACGAACCCCAGAACTGGATCGCCCTGGTCGTATTCCTGATCGTAGCCGCTACGGTCGGGCAGCTCTCGGCGAAGGCCAGGCACCGGGCAGATGTGGCAGAGAAACTTTACGACGACCTTCAAAAGGCGTTTGAGCAGGCGAGCCAGGCCGAGGCGATCCGTCGCAGCGAGAAGTTGAAATCGGCGCTGCTAGATGCGGTCACCCACGACCTCCGCACGCCCCTGACGTCGATCAAGGCCGCGACGACAATGCTTATCGCGGAGCAGGATGCGATCCACTCCACGCTTGAGCCCACCGGACACGCCGACCTTCTCGAGGTCATAAACGAAGAGACTGACAGACTTAACAGCTTTGTGGAATCGATGGTGGAGCTCGCGCGACTCGACGCAGGGAATTTTGAGCTGAAGACCGCAGTGATCTCGGTGGAAGAGCTTCTTGCAAACGTACTGCAGCGAGCGTCGCGCGTCACTCGCGATCACGTGATCGATGTTGATATCGCCCCAGACCTGCCACCTCTACGAGCGGACGCAAAGGCCATCGCAGAAGCACTTTATAATCTAATAGACAACGCGGCTAAATATTCGGCGCCGAAGAGCACGATCCGAATTTCGGCTTCCCGATCGCACGGCGGAATGCGATTCACGGTCGCGGATGAGGGACGCGGGATCCCGCCCGACGAGCGCGAACGGGTGTTCGAAAAATTTTACCGATCCGACCATTCCGCCAAGGGGTTTGGTCTGGGCCTCCCGATCGTACGCGGAATTGTCGAGGCTCACCTCGGACGGGTGTTCGTGGACGACTCTGATAAAGGCGCGAAATTTGTGATCGAGCTGCCCATAGAAAGATGAGCGAAAAGCATAAGATCCTGGTCATTGACGACGAAGCCCAGATCCTTCGCGTCCTGCGCCATCTTTTTTCGTCCCCTGAATATTCTATCAAGACAGCAGTTGACGGGGAGAGCGGCCTCGCAGCTTATCAGGAATGGAGTCCAGATCTTGTCATTACGGATCTGCAAATGCCCGCGGTAGACGGTCTGGAGGTCTGTAAACAAATCAGAACCAGCTCGAACGTGCCGATCATCGTTCTATCGGTCCGCGATGAAGAAAAAATGATCATCAAAGCCCTGGACGCCGGTGCGGACGACTACATCACCAAACCCTTCGGAAGCGGTGAACTTCTGGCACGGGTCAGGTCAGTGTTGCGGCGCGTGCCGGAGAAGGTAGAGGCGGTGGTCGAGGCGGGAGACTTTCGCATAGACATCGACGCCCATATTGCTGAGGTCAGAGGTAAGGAAGTTCGCCTGACACCAAAGGAATTCGATCTGCTTGTGACGCTGGTGAGAAATCCGGATCGAGTCCTGACCCACACGTTCCTTCTTCAAAAGGTGTGGGGTAATTACTACGCGGAGCAGCCTGAGGCATTGAGAGTACTGGTCGGCACACTTAGAAAAAAGATAGAGCAGGACCCATCGCGTCCCGTATATCTTTTGACGGAGCCGTGGATCGGGTACCGCTTTATCGCCCAACCCTCACCTTTATAACTTTTTTATAGATTTCTTACACCGGCTTTACGGCTTGAGGACTAGCCTTAAAGCTGTGGATATCGATCATCGCCAAACCTTGTTTGCTTCGTGTTTCCTCGGTGTTGGAGCTCTTTTGGCGATAGGCCTAATATTCATCATTCCCGCAGGCACGCCGATCTTGATCTCCCTGCTGTTCTTCCTGGTCATTCTGCTGCTCTCCCTCGGCTGTCACTGCCTCGACCGTCGGGAAAAGAGGCGCTGTGACGGCTATCGAAGATCTTTATAAATTCTTTATATCTTTGACGATAGGCTAGAAACTTGAGGCCCTTTGGCCTCGGGAGTTTAGCCGTGAATGGGCTGAAAGATCGGGAACGCGTGCCGGATAAGGCTCGCGTTGTTTCTTTTTAGAAGCAGCGAAACCCGTTCGGCAAAATATGAGTTTCATAGCAAGATTCAAACGCGTGCTGGTGGGGAAGGCACTGAAAACCTCTCAGGCCATACACGAACGCCTGACAAAAAAAGTAGCGCTGGCGGTGTTTTCATCAGATGCTCTTTCGTCTACCGCCTACGCAACGGAGGAGATACTTCTTGTCCTCGCCGTGGCGGTTGCTGCGGGCCAATCCGATGCATTCAAGTATGTTATCCCGGTTTCGATCGGCATTGCCCTGCTGCTCGCGATCGTGACCCTTAGTTATCGTCAGACGATCCATGCTTACCCGACCGGCGGCGGGGCCTACATCGTTGCGAAAGAGAACCTTGGTACGACCCCGGGCCTCGTCGCGGCGGCGTCACTCTTGATCGATTATGTTCTGACAGTTTCTGTGTCGGTCGCGGCTGGGGTCGCGGCCATCACTTCGGCGGCACAAGGGACACCGTTGGCGTGGATATCGGATTACAAAGTGACGATTGGGGTAGCTTTCATTCTGCTTATAGCGGTTGCGAACCTGCGAGGCGTTCGAGAATCAGGGTCTTTCTTTGCTATGCCCACCTATGTTTTCCTGATCTCGTTTCTTTTCATGATCGGATATGGGCTGGTGTATTACGCGGTCTATGGCGGTACGGTCGCGGTCGACGGTGAGAAGATCAAGCTTGCCGAGGGTTACGCGCCGCAAGCCCTCACAGTCTTTCTTTTGCTGGGTGCGTTCTCGAACGGCTGTTCTGCATTGACAGGCGTAGAAGCGATCTCAAACGGCGTGCAGGCCTTCAAGAAGCCTGAATCAAAGAACGCTGCGACCACGCTGATCGCGATGGCTCTGCTTTTGGGTGTGATGTTCCTCGGAACTAGTACACTTGCCTATCTTTTTGGCGTCCACCCGCACGAAGAAGAGACAGTCATCTCACAGTTTGCACGGTACATATTCAACGGCCCGATGGCATGGTTCTATTACGTTATTCAGGCGTCCACCGCGGCGATCTTGGTCCTGGCGGCCAATACCGCGTTTGCGGACTTCCCGCGGTTGTCGAGTCTGCTGGCCAGGGACCGCTTTATTCCGAAACAGTTTGGGAATCGTGGTGACAAGCTCGTCTTTTCGAACGGCATCATCATCCTCGCTATCTTCTCATCGCTATTGATCGTCGGCTTTGCGGGCGATACCAGCCGCCTGATACCGCTATATGCGGTCGGTGTCTTTCTCTCATTCACGCTGTCCCAGGCGGGAATGGTACGACACTGGCTCAAAGTGCGGAGGGGCGAAGTCTATGACGAGTCGATACATCGTAGCGAAGTCGAGAGCGACTACGCGCTGCCGGACATTCACCTGGCGATCGAGCAGTCGAACGCGCCGCGTTTTGTGAGCGACGAAGTGACCGGGCGCACCCATTGGAAGAAATCACTACTGATAAATCTCGTGGGCGCGGTCTCAACTGCCGTTGTCCTGACGGTATTCGTCGCAACGAAATTCATGCACGGAGCGTGGCTGGTCGTCGTGATGATCCCGCTGCTCGTGTTTGCGTTTCACGTCATTCACCGGCATTACGTTTCGGTTGCTCGTGAATTGTCGCTTGAGTCCATAGACGACACACTCGAACCGATCAAACATGCTGTTGTCGTCCCCGTTTCCGGGATCCACCGGGGAGTGATCGCCGCCTTACGGTACGCGAAGTCGATATCGCCGGGGAACGTGACCGCCGTGTATGTTGATACGGATGAGGAGGCGACCGAAAAACTGCGGGAACGGTGGGCCCGCCTGGATTTCGGCGTGCCGCTTGAGGTGCTTGCCTCTCCCTACAGAGAACTGACACGGCCCCTGCTTCGCTACATCAATCGTGTCGCGTGCAAGAACGGCGACGACCTCGTGACGGTGGTCCTGCCGGAGTTCGTGCCACGCAAGTGGTGGCAGCACCTGCTGCACAATCAAAGCTCGCTGCTGCTAAAGGCCGCTCTTCTCTTCAGAGAACGGATCATCGTTACCAATATTCCCTACCATTTGAAGAGTTGATCAAAAGTTCAGGTCGTTACTTTCGCTGCTTGTACGCCAGTACAGCCTCCGCCGCACCCGCGTGGACTATTTCAGGCTTGTGGTAACGCCAGTATTTTTCAAACTCTTCGTCGGTCATTGACGTATTAGCCTCACGCGTTCTCTGCTTGAGATAATCTTCGGCCCAGGCGCGGATCTCCGGGTTTGCGTTCAACGCGCTTCGCGCCCCGTGCATCATATTGTCTCGCTCCATATATGTTTATCCTCCGTGCTAGATTATTAGATAGGCTTAGGACAAACCAAATTTACCGGCCCGCGTTTAAGGCGAAGTACCAAATGAAAAGAACTATATTAAGCTGCCTGCTTGTCATATCTGTCGCCTCGGGGACGCTGTTCGGCCAGAAGCCGGACGCTCTCCCGTCGACTGCGAAACCCGCGTACACGATCCCGATCCTCAATAAGACACTGTCGAATGGGCTTGAAGTGATCGTATATCCTGACTCGAACGTACCCATCGTTACTGTCGAGCTCGCGGCTCGCAATGGCTCATTCACGGAGCCTCCGGAGCTGAACGGCCTGTCGCACCTATACGAACATATGTTCTTTAAGGGAAATCAGGCTGTAAAAAACCAGGAGCAGTACCTGAAAGATATTGGCCAGATGGGCATCACGTACAACGGCACGACGCGTGAAGAGGTCGTCAATTATTACTTCACGACGACGAGCGCGAATTTCGATACGGCGATCCGGTACATAAAGGATTCAGTTCGCTATCCGCTTTTTGACGAGGAAGAATTCAAGCGGGAAAAGGAAGTCGTGATCGGTGAGATCGATCGCAACGAATCCAACCCCTTCTTTTATCTGACGCGGGCGATGAGTGACAAACTTTTTTATAAGTATCCGACACGCAAGAATTCTCTTGGTACGCGTGAAACGGTCGCAAATGCGACGACCGATCAGATGCGTCTTATCCAGGGCCGGTACTATGTGCCGAACAACATGGCGCTCACTGTAACGGGCGACGTTGATCCAAATTTGGTCTTCGCTTCTGCAGAAAAATACTTTGGCGATTGGCCGCGGCGACCGGTCGACCCTTTCAAAGAATTTCCTTTGGTCGAGCACCCGCCGCTGCCGAAAAGCGAGGGTGTGATCCTCCAGCAGCCTGTGAACAACGTACTGATAACGATCGGGTGGCAGGGGCCATCAGTCGGTAAGGACACGGACGCAACCTACGCAGCTGACGTTTTCTCGTACATTATCACGCAGCCGGACTCGAAGTTCGAGCGAGACCTTGTCGACTCCGGGCTGGCAGTCGGCGCAGACTTTGGTTATTACACCCAGCGTAACGTGGGACCGATACAACTGACGCTTGCAACGACGCCGGACAAAGCAAGAGCTGCGCTAGCGGCCGTATATAAGGAGATCGCACAATTCGACAAGCCCGGTTATTTCACGGATCAAGAGCTAGAGAATGCGAAGACCATCCTGGAATCACGCGATCTTTTCGACCGCGAGAAGCTAAGCGAGTATGTTCACACCTTGAGCTTCTGGTGGTCGTCGACGGGCATCGATTACTTCAAGGGATATTACGCGCATCTGCGTGCAACGACTCGGAAAGACACGAACAGATACGTTCAGACGTACATCCTGGGCAAACCCCACGTCGGGGTTGCGATGCTGTCCCCGGAGTCACAGGCGCAGGCCAAACTGACGGAGGCCGACCTCATTGGACAATAGTATGAGACATATGAAATTCAACAAATTCATCTCCCTGTTAAGCCTTGTCTTGGCTATTGTTCAGGGTATCTCTGCCCAAACGGCCAGTACCAGCGCGGCTGCGCAGGCTGCTCTGGTCACAGAATTCGACGTCAACGGATTTAAGGTACTGGTGAAGAAACGCACGTCGAGCCCGACCGTGGCCGTAGGACTGTTCATTCGAGGCGGTTCGCGCAATATCAAGGCGGAGAATGCAGGCATCGAGGACTTTATGCTGAGCGCCGCGACTGAAGGCAGCGTGAAATACCCGCGTGAAGTCCTGAGGCGGGAACTTGCAAGCACGGGATCAGGCATTGGCTCTTCGGCGGGCTATGATTTTAGCGCGGTCTCGCTTCAATCGACCAGGGAGGCCTTCGACAAGTCATGGGACATTTTTACGGACATCATTTTGCACCCGGCTTTTGCTAATGAGTCTGTGGAACAAACGCGCGACCGGCTTGTGACCGGCTTGAGAAACCAGGAAGACGACCCTGACAACGCCTTGCAGACACAGGTCGACAAGGTGATCTACGCCAAGACCCCGTACGCGAACGATCCGAATGGTACCGTCGAGACGATCACCCGTCTCACCGCGGCGGACCTGAAGGCGTATCATCAGCAGTTAATGCAAACGTCGCGATTGCTCCTGGTGGTGGTCGGCGACGTAGATCCCGCACAGATCAGGACGCGCGTTGAAGCTTCGTTGGGAAAACTGCCCCGCGGGAATTACACATTACCGACCGCCCCCGTGATCGATTTTTCGCGTGGGACTGTCGACATCACGTCGCGAACCTTGCCTACGAATTACATCGAGGGTATCTATCAGGCCCCGCCGATAAATGATCCGGATTACTACGCGATGCGGGTGGCCGTGAGTCTTCTCAACGACCGCCTTTTTGAGGAGGTCAGGGTAAAGCGAAATCTGTCTTATGCGCCAAGCGCCGGAATGAACTCGCTAAGCGGCAATACGGGGAACATCTATGTTACCGCGGTGGATGCGAACCGCACTATCGGAGTGATGCTGGATGAGATCAACCGGCTGCAGACCACTGCGGTGGCTCCTACCGATATTTCGGGCGTACGGAGCCAATTTCTGACCACTTACTTCGTCGGCGAGGAGACGAATGCCGCTCAAGCTGCTGAACTTGCTCGTTATGAACTGATCGGCGGCGGTTGGCGGAACGCGATGCAGTTTCTCGATAAGGCGAGCGCTGTCACCGCGGCGGACGTGCAGCGCGTGGCCCAGAAGTACATGAAGAATATTCGCTTCATCGTTGTCGGCAACCCTTCAGTGATCGATCGCGCGGTCTTTCTGCGGGGATAGCAGCTATTTATGAGCTGTTGGGCCCGCCTCATTGGCGGGCCTTTTCTTTTTTTCTGTAGAAGCGGCGCGTGCGATAATGTTGGGCGAGGACCTATTGATGAAAAGCGTACTTACATTATTAGCGATAATATCGGCTCTCTCATTCACCGCGTTTGGGCAAAAGGCCGGTGCAGGAACCAGGGCCGACCCGACAAAGGCCGTTCACGATGCATTCGACCGGCTGATCGACGGGATCAAGCAGGTCGACGTCGATAAGGTGATGTCGGTCTATGACAATAGCCCGCGGCTTTTGATCTTCAACAACAACGGGACCGCTACCCAGGGTTGGGACGAGGTGAAGAGGATCAACCAGCAGATATACGCGAAGCTGTCGAATGTCACGCTCGATATCACGGGGCTGCGGATCGAGATGCTTGGTGCAAAGAACGCCTTCGTCTCCTGCAAGTGGAAGCAGACGCAGGAGAATAACGGCAAGCTCGAGAGCGCCTCCGGGCGTATGACGCTGATATTCAAGCTCGTCGGCAAGGAGTGGAAGATCGAGCATCGCCATACATCGCCCGACAAGCCTGATCCGTCGCTGTTATTCCCGTCGGAACGCCAGCCGGGCTTGTGACGCGGCGCACCCATTTATCACTTAAAGCGTTGATAAAATTGCCGTTATGAAGAAGGACAACGTGCTTTTTGGCATAGCGGGGTTGCTGCTAGGGGCGATCATAGGGTTTATGTTCGCGAACAGCGTGAATAGGAACGCGGCCCAGACCTCGGCGCTTCCCATGACCGCGAATACGGCTGGCGGACCGAATCAGGGCCTACCGCCCGGCCACCCGCCTACAGGCGGGGACGAAACGGGCAGCAATCCCGCGGGAATGCAAGCCGAAGTTCAACAGACCATCGACCGGGCGAAGAGCGAGCCGCAGAATTTTGACGCTCAGATCCAAGCCGCAAACATGTTCACCCAGATCGGACGTACCGAGCCTGCCCTGCCGTTTTTGGAAGCGGCCGCAAAGCTAAATCCCACCGATACGAAATCGCTGATCGATCTCGGAAACGGCTATTTTGATGCCGACAAATTCGAGGAAGCCGAGAAGTGGTACACCAAGGCACTTGAGAAAGACCCGAAGAACGTCAATGTTCGCACCGATCTCGGATTGACCTTCTTTTTT
>JAFAOW010000117.1 GCA_019247455.1 Acidobacteriota bacterium
GCCGTCCAACCTCTGTTTTTTTCTTCTCAACGGCTTCGTGGAGATAGATCACCATTACAACGCCGGTCTGGACCGCCGTCCCGAATAGCGCGATGAATCCGACCCACACCGCGACCGAGAAGTTGTAACCGAGCAGCCAGAGGAGAAAGATCCCGCCGGTCAGAGCGAAGGGCACCGCCATCACGACATGGGCCGCTTCGATGGCGGAGTGATAGGTAAGATACAGCAATCCGAAGATGACTATGAGGACTATCGGAATCACGATCATCAACCTCTGTCGTGCTCGTTGCTGGTTCTCATATTGGCCACTCCACGAGAGGTAGTACCCTGCTGGGAGCTGGACTTGCTTGGAGATCGCTGATTTTGCTTCTTCCACAAAAGAGCCGATGTCGCGACCGCGCACGTTAAGAAGCACGGTGCCGCGAAGGAGCCCGTTCTCGCTGTTGATCATCGTGGCTCCAGCTACGGTCTCGATTCGGGTTAGCTGCGAAAGAGGTATCGCGTTTCCGCCCGGCGTTATTACTGGTAGCTGTCCGATAGCCTCGGGACTCGACCGGAATTCGGGTGCATATCGCACTCGTATGGGGAACCGCCGGCGACCTTCGATCGTCACGGACAGGTTTGACTCACCGATCCCCTTTTCGATCACTTCCTGAATGGCCGATACGTCGATGCCGTAACGGGCGGCCGCCTGGCGATCAATATCGATATTGATGTAGGGAGATCCGCCTATCTGTTCGGGATACACATCCGCCGCGCCGGGGATGGTCTTGACGACCTCGGCGACCTGCTGCGAAACGTGTTCGAGCGTTTGCAGATCGTTGCCGAATACTTTCACCCCGACCTGCGAACGCATGCCGGTGGACAGCATTTCTATGCGATTGATGATCGGCTGTGTCCAGATGTTCGTAACGCCGGGCATGCGGAGAGCTGCGTCCATCTCAGAGACGAGTTTTTCACGTGTCATTCCCGACCGCCACTGATCATTAGGCTTGAGGTGAATGAGCGTCTCATTCATGTTCGTCGGCGACGGATCTGTCGAGGTCTCAGCGCGTCCTGCCTTTCCAACCACTGACTCAACCTCCGGGAAGCTCTTTATGATCTCGTCCTGCTTTGACATGACCCTGAGCGCTTCGTTGATCGAAATACCCGGGTCGGTCACGGGCATGAACATCAGATCGCCCTCGTTGAGCGGCGGCATGAATTCCGATCCGATGCGAGTTGCAAGGACGATCGCCGAAAGAAAGAGTGTCGCGGCGACCAGGATGGTGAAGACGCGGTTCCTGAGAGCGAAGAGCAACGCGGGCTTGTAGAGTTTCCCGAGAAATACCATTGCCGGATTCTCCTGTTCAGCATGGATCTTCCCGCCGAGTAAATATGTGCAGAGAACGGGCACGAGTGTGACCGCGATGATCGTCGCCCCAAGCATTGCGAACGTCTTGGTGAACGCGAGCGGATGAAAGAGCTTCCCTTCCTGACCGATCAACGCAAACACTGGTACGAAAGCCAGGATAATGATCAGCATCGAGAAAAAGACAGGACGTCCGACAAGCTTTGTCGATTCCAAGATCGTACGGCGCACTGCGGCGCGGTCCTTCACGTCAACTTTGCGCAGCTCGATGAAACGGAACGCATTCTCCGTGACGACGATCCCGGCATCGACAAGTACGCCGATCGCGATGGCGATCCCGGAAAGGGACATCAGGTTCGAACTGATGCCCATGAAGTACATGAAAAGGAATGAGGTCAGCACCGCGAGCGGGAGCGGGACCGTGACGATCAGAATCGAGCGAAAATGGGCAAGGAAGATGATGTGCGCGAGAGTTACAAGCAGCAACTCCTCGATCAGTGCATGCTCGAGGGTGCCCTCCGCACGATGGATCAGCTGGCTTCGATCATAAAAGGAAACCAATCTGACGCCAGCAGGGAGGCCCGGCTTCAGCTCTTCGATCTTTGTCTTGATAGCATCGATGACCTCGAGCGCGTTGACACCGTACCGAGCGATCACCACGCCACCGATCGCCTCCTTTCCATTCTTGTCAAGAGCCCCGAGGCGAAAGGCGTTCCCAAGTTTTACCTCGGCGATGTTCTTAACGTATACCGGCGTTCCTTTTGACGACGTGATGACGATATTCTGGACATCCTGTGTGTCCTGAATTAGCCCCACGCCGCGGACCACAGCCCATTCGCCCGCCTGCTCGACGACGCTGCCGCCCACGTTGTTGTTCGATTTTTGAACAGCCTCGACGACCATCGAGAGGGGCATGTTGTAGGCACGAAGTTTCTCAGGATCGACATCGATCTGGTATTGCTGCACGTAACCGCCGACAGACGCAACCTCGGCGACGCCCGGAACAGAGTTAAGCTGGTAGCGAACGAACCAGTCCTGCACCGAGCGCAGCTCTCTGAGGTCGCTCTTGTCACTCTCAAGCGTGTACCAAAATACTTGGCCGACGCCTGTCGCATCGGGACCGAGCGTCGGTGTTACGCCTTCGGGCAATTGCTTGCTTACGAGATTAAGCCTTTCCAAAACGCGAGTTCGCGCCCAATAGAGGTCAACATTGTCCTCAAAGATGACATTCACCATCGAGAAACTGAACGCCGAACTCGCGCGGACCACTCTCACGCCGGGCAGCCCCTGCAGGCTCGTCACCAGCGGGTAAGTGATCTGGTCTTCGACTTCTTTTGGCGAGCGCCCGGCCCAGTCTGTGAACACGATCACCTGGTTATCTGAAAGGTCCGGGATAGCGTCGATCGGCGTCCTGACCAAGGCCCAATATCCGGCGCCCGCCAATCCGATATAGATCAGCAGCACGAGGACGCGGTTCTTGACCGACCACTCAATGAGCCAGTTGATCATTGGTTATTGAGCCGTGATCGGCAGCGTTGCGTTGCCCTTGCCCGCACCGCCTTCGTACTTGATCTGTGCCTGCCATTCGCCGGACATTTCGATGTCAGCCATTGCTGAATACACGCCGGGCGTCGAGGTCGTGGTAAGTGGAGCCGGGCTGTTCATCGCGGACATTGACCCCATAGCGGGCATGAAGAAATTCAGCGATGCCGCTCCAACGTCGACCGGTTTGCCGGACGCATCGGCGAAAGTAACGGTAAGCGTCTGCTTGCCTTTCTTCAAAACCCCCTCGGTGTTTGAGACCGTAACCGTCAAATTATTCCCCGCGGGACCGCTCTTGATGGCCTTACCGGCTGCACCGGTCCTCTCGCCGGCACCGCATGCGGCAGCCAGGATCGACGGGGTGATGATGATAAAAAAAAGGTATTTATACATGGCCTTCTCCTACAGTGGTCTTCTTGGTTCCGCACGTGATCGCGCGTAAATGCACGCGGGCGCAGGCATGCACCCACGAAAGTTTTCGCGGTGAAAGACTTAGATCAGGAAGGCGTGATGGCGCACGTATAGGTCGGGAGCACGGGGCCAAGATCTGTAGCGGCCCGCCGCGGCGGTGTCGCGGACAGGCTCATTTTTGCTGAGTTTTAGGAAGGTGAGTCGAAAGATCTTGGAGGCCTCTGCGGCCGTTATGGTGCTGACAGATGCGGCCTGGCTAAGACCGGCTAGCGGCGGTGCGGAACGCCGAATTACGCAGTTTTCACCTTCACAGCAGCCCTTTTGCGAAAAGTAATCATTCTTCTCGACCTTACGCTTACAGCACGAATGTATAGGCAGCGAACCGTCGCAAATGCAAGCTGCCGCCCACGCCTGACCGACGATCCCGAGTACGAATATCAATGCTGCAGTGCGTCGAAGCATCCCTTTGAATATCTGCCGATGAGCCGATCCTGTCAACCACAAGTTACGGACGGCCAAGATGCTTTTCGCAATCCCTATGCCGCGGAAGGACGAAGCGACTAAAATCAGCAAACTTACATATTAAAGGTCGACTCGGCCGCTTGCGGGTGGGATTCCGCGAGCGGCCGTTTCGAGAGTCGCCTTGGCCACGTCCTGTTTGTGCCAAGGCCGGTGTGATAGCTGATGAGTGGGAGCTCATCCCTGGTGTCAGGCGGCCGCTGTGCCAACCTTTGCGATCTCAGCCTTTAGCTTTGCAGCCTGGGCCTCGTAACGTTTGACCTTCTTCTCGTTGTAGGCCAGGCGATTTTGAAGGACCTTGCGGCGCGTGTCGTCCACCTTTGTCTGCAGGTTCTGCTTGACGAGGTCGATGTCTGCCTTCATTGTGTCAATGTCCTCCTGCATCTCGGCGTTGAATTCTGCGACCTTCTTGTCGCGTTTCGCCTTAAGCTCGGCGACCTTTGCCTTGATCTTGGCCTTCTCGTCAGCGGCGGCGGAAGCGAGTTGCTTCTCGGCCGTAGCGATGTCCGCATCCATGGTGTCGAGCTGAACCTGGAAATACTGATCCTGCGCCGTATAGACGTTGCTGCGCCAGATCTTTGCTCCATAGGGCGCAAAGGCATTGTCGACAAAGACCGGATTCGGCTCGCTGACCTCGGCGATCAGTGACGTCGTGCCGGCCGGAAGGCCCGTTTTGAACGTCTCGAGAAAGTCGTAGTCGAACGAGTACGCGGCCGCGTCAGCGATGCTGCCGACCGCGAGTCCGGCGAACAATCCGATGATCGCTCCCACGGGGCCGCCGAACAGCCCGATAGTGGTTCCGACGAGCATTCCGCCGAGCGAATTCCAGCCGTCGACATCGCGGCCGTCTTTCAGATACTCGAAGGTGCCGTCCGCGTTGCGCCGCAGAAGGACATTGTTGTAGACCTCGATGTCCTGCTCGCGTTGGAGCTGGTTGAGTGTGTGTACCGCTTTGATAGCGGTGGTGTCGTTGTTGAAAGTGGCTACTATTACGTTATTCATTTTCTTTTCCTCCGTTGCTTTTTCGGGGCCGCCGGCGCGACTCTTTTTTCATCCAGTCCCGAACATAAGCCGGGGTATTGGTTACTTCTATGCCATTGAGCTCGCAGCCGGCGAGTGATCTGAGCGCCTCGCGATCGAAGAGATCGACATCGCGAAGATCAACAATGGATCGGTGCCCGTTTTTCGATTCATTAAGAAGCCGCCGAAGTTCAGCTATCCCCTCGGCATCGAGGCGGCCGCTAAGTGAAAAGATGACGCCCTCCTTGCCTGTTCGTTTTTCTATGCGAAATGTCATCTCCCAGCACCGGCGGCCGCCTCCTGCGGACACCTGCCTTTGGATAATGCGAATCCGATGCCAGAGTTAACTTGTTGAAAACAAAGGAGTCTTACTTGGCTACTCGTTGCGGTGTCCCGTAATTTAACGAGATGTCGTTACCCGGGTGAGACCTATCGGAGGGATTTGAAACGATACTTATCGATCTTGAGAGATTTGATGCGGGACTCCAGCGTGGAGACGGGAAGGCCGAGGGACGCGGCAGCACCTCCCGGGCCCGCAACGCGGCCGCGGCTCGATTCAAGAGCGTTCTCGATCATCTTCTTTTCGTGCGCCACAAGCGTATCGCCCAGACCCGAGCCCGCAGGATGCGGATCCTGCGATCTCGAACGCAGCCAACTCTCGTCGACACGAAAGCCATCCCCGTCTCCGACGATAAGCGAGCGCTCAACGACGTTCTGTAATTCGCGCACATTCCCGGGCCAGGAATAACCCCGAAGCAGGTTGAGCGTGCTGCTGTCGGGCGCCCGCATCCGGCGCCCGGACTGGCGTGAAAAGCGGTCAATAAAATATTCGACAAGAGGCGGGATGTCGTCCCGACGTTCGCGAAGCGGCGGGATCTCGATGGGAAAGACGTTCAGCCGGTAAAACAGATCGCTCCGAAATTCGCCGGCCGCGATCGCTGCCTCCAGATCGCGATTCGTCGCCGCTATCACACGGACATCGATCTTGATGGGCCGGCTCCCGCCGACACGCTCGATCTCGCGTTCCTGCAGAACACGTAGAAGCGCGACTTGGGTTTCGGGCGGGAGATCACCAACCTCATCGAGGAAGATCGTTCCTTTATCAGCAAGCTCGAACCTTCCGATCCTGCGCTGCGTTGCACCGGTAAACGAACCCTTTTCATGTCCAAATAGCTCTGATCCGATCAAGGCTTGAGGAATAGCCGCACAATTCACCGAAATGAAAGCCCGGTTCGCCCTTGGCGATCGTTTGTGTATCGCGCGAGCGATCAACTCCTTTCCGGTGCCGGTCTCCCCAAGAAGCAGGACGGTCGAGTCCGTCCTCGCGACCTTCTCTACGCGTCCCAGAACAGACCTGATCGGCCGTGAGGAGCCGACGATCTCCTCGAACATCGAGACCTTATCGATCTCCTCACGAAGAGCGATGTTCTCGTTCAGGATCGCTTCCTCGGCAGTTTTGCGATCATGAATGTCGGTGCGCGAACCGTACCAGTGCAGAATGTGCCCGTCCTCATCACGCAGCGGATTTAAGCGGACCAGCATCCATCGGTATTCGCCATCGGCCCGGCGTACGCGGACCTCGGTCTCGAACGGCGCACCGATCTTCAGCTTCGCCTCGCGGTCGCGAAGGACATCGTCGGCGTCCTCGGGATGAAAGACGCGCCTCTGAATGTCATCCGCTAGGCACTCCTCAAGCGGAAGCCCGATGTACTCGATGGCGACCTTATTCCAGTAGACGGTCCGGCCCTCTGTATCTAGGACAAAGATCTGCTGCGGTACGAGGTCGATGATCTGGCGCATCTCTTCGCGATCGCGCCGGACCTGCGCCTCGGCCTCGACAAGCTCGTGAATGTCTACAGACGCTCCGCACCAGCGAACGATCTCACCGGCGTCATTTCTGATCGGAACGATGCGATGCAGAAACCAGCGGAACTCGCCATCGTGTCGGCGAACGCGAGAGCGGTGATAGGTCGCCTCTCCGCTTTTCACATGCCCGACCCAATCATCGACCACGCCTTTGAGGTCGTCCGGGTGAATGACCGAGGTCCAGTGCATGCCTCGAGCCTCATCCATGGTCAGGCCGGCGTACTCGAGCCATTCCTTGTTAAGAAAGAGCATGTTGCCATTCGGGTCGGCTGTCTGAACAAACGCAGGCATGCCATCGATCAGCTGCTGCAGATCCACAGCGGGAAGATCGCTATCCGTGGAAGCACGCCTCTTTCGATTCGAGGGCTGCATTCGTTTGCTGTACTGAGGATACGCGGCGATTGTATGACAAACGACCTCATAATTGAAAGCGAGATTTTGCGAGTTCTCGTTAAATTTCGAAGCGTCGAAACTCGCCGAAAACGGCAACTCCCATTATCTCAACAACTTAGGTCTGGCATGTCCTTTGCAATTACCACGGGGGGAAGGCTGATATGGCCGCACAGAAAGCCTTCAAAGGAGCCGAGATGACCGTGGATATCAGAGTAGTACGAGCCAACGATTTCATACGCACGACCCCGCGTGGTGACCTGAACCTGGAAGCTAGCTGCAAGGTCATACAAGATCTATCGACGGTGCTTAAATACACAAATCATTTCCATGTGCTGATAGACGTACGGGATACAACCGTCAACTTATCTATGTCGGAGCTATTCTTTCTGGGAAATGCCGTCGCGAGCAGTCCACGCCTTGTACAGAGCAAGACGGCGGTACTGGGCAATATAGGTCAGCCCGAAAAAGACCAGTTCTTTGAGTTGGTCGCCAGAAATCGCGGGGCGAATCTGAAGGCTTTTACATCTTTCGAAGAGGCCGTGAATTGGCTGGTTTTCGATGAAACCGGCCCGGGACGGCAGCAATGAATGATATCGCTGTGACCGCCAGTCACACAACGCCCGGAGGGTCGCCGACAACGCGTACCCGTTGGGGGTGCCTCAGCCGCGATGAGCTCCAACGGCGTGGAGGCTGGACTTTGTATTGCAGATAACAGTCCCTTTTCCCAATCACAACTAAATAATAATTCGTTCATTAGTAGGTGGTTCGGCCCCTATCCGGGGGCTCACTTTCGCTGGGAAAGATGCGGGAATCGAATCCAGGATACAGTCGAATTCGGATCCGGTTTTATCGCCGGGCGTTTCTCACGGGCCTACTTTTTACGGCTAGCTGGTGGTGCTTCTCGTGTGCACCCTCTACAAACCGCCCCGGTCAGTCGATACCGACCACCGGAAGCACAAATCCCAATTCAGCCGCCATGCCAGCGAGTGAAGACGGGCAATGGACCATGCCCGCGAAGAACGTTCAAAACACCCGGTTCAGTGGTTTAAATCAGATCAATACCTCAAATGTTGGTCAGCTAAAAGTGGCTTGGACCTTCTCCACGGGCGTCGACCGGGGGCAGGAAGCGGCTCCCATTGTTGTAGGCGACACGATGTACGTCGTTTCGCCTTATCCAAACATCCTTTATGCGCTGGATCTCAAAAACAACGGCGCGCAGAAGTGGAAATACGATCCGCATCCTCAACAGGCGTCGCCAGGCGTCGCCTGCTGCGACACCGTAAACCGCGGGGCCGTCTTCGATAACGGCAAGGTCTTTATAAATACGCTCGACGGAAACACGTGTGCGGTCGATGCGGCCACCGGCAAAGAACTATGGAAAACAAAGCTCGGCGACATCAACCAGGGTGAGACGATCACGATGGCTCCCTTGGTTGTAAAGGGGAAGGTGATCGTCGGAAATGCTGGCGGCGAATTTGGCGTGCGGGGCTGGATCGCAGCCCTTGATGAGGATACGGGGAAGGTCGCATGGAAAGCGTATAGCGCGGGTCCCGATACGGATGCATTGATCGGACCCGATTTTCATCCCTTTTATGCGATGGACCAGGGGAAGGATCTAGGCGTAACCTCCTGGCCGCCGGATCAATGGAAGCTTGGCGGCGGTACTGTCTGGGGTTGGGTCTCGTACGACCCGGACACTGATCTGCTCTATTACGGCACGGGCAATCCCGGCGTATGGAATCCGGAGCTCCGTCCCGGAGACAACAAGTGGGGAAGCACCATCTTCGCACGCAAACCCGACACGGGCGCCGCCGTGTGGGCATACCAACTGAACCCGCACGATCTGTACGACCACGACGAGGTCAATGAAAACCTCGTGATCGACCTGCCGATAAACGGCGAAACGCGAAAGGTGATCATTCACCCGGGCCGCAACGGCTTTATGTACGTCATGGATCGCACGACCGGGCAGGTGCTGTCCGCGACCTCGTACGTTTATGAGACTGCGGCAAAAGGTGTCGATCTGCAAAGCGGCCGGCTGATTCCAAATAAGGATAAAGAGCCAAAGACAAACCAGGTAGTCCGCGAAATATGTCCTGCGTCTCCCGGCGCAAAAGACTGGCAGCCGACGGCGTATTCGCCTCAGACAGGCCTTGTGTATATTCCCCATCAAAATCTCTGCATGGACTATGAGGGCGTCGATGCGAATTACATCGCCGGCACTCCTTATGTAGGCGCCAACACAAAGTTTTATGCCGGGCCCGGCGGCAACCGCGGATTTTTTACCGCGTGGGATCCGATACACAATGCCCCCGCGTGGCAGATCAAGGAGAATTTCCCGGTGTGGAGCGGCACGGTGGTAACAGCCGGCGATGTTGCCTTTTACGGCACGATGGACGGTTGGTTCAAAGCCGTTAATGCCAAGAGCGGTGAACTCCTGTGGCAGTTCAAAACGGGCTCCGGCATAATCGGCCAGCCCGTCACCTACAAAGGGCCGGATGGCAAGCAATATGTCGCCATTCTATCCGGCATCGGGGGATGGCCCGGCGCTCTCGTGTCCGGCGATCTCGACCCCGATGACGACACCGCCGCCGGGGGCTGGGGCGCAGGTCTGCGCGACTTAAAGGACGCTACTACGAAAGGAGGGACATTATATGTTTTCTCGCTGCCGTAGTTTGATCCTCGCGGGGAGTTTGCTGCTTGCCGCGTGTGCGAAGCAAGACGCGCCGGTGTCATTCGAGCGGCATTATATCGAGCCCCCCAAACAGACGAAGATCGCCGCCTCCGAAACCACTCTGCGCGTATGCGCCGACCCGAATAATCTGCCCTTTTCAAATAAGAAAGGTGAGGGGTTTGAAAACAAGATCGCTGAATTGATAGGTTCCGAAATGCATCGGCCGGTTGAATACACCTGGTGGGCCGAGCGGCGGGGATTCTTTAGGAATACCCTGCGCGCAGGAGTATGCGATGTCGTTATGGGCGTACCCGTAAGCTTTGAGCTGGCAGTTCCAACCCGCTCGTACTACCGGTCGACATACGTATTTGTTACAAGAAAGGACGGCGGTCTAAACATACATTCCTTCGACGATCCTCAGCTCCGGTCGCTCAGGATCGGCGTTCAGATGATCGGTGATGACGGCACGAATGCACCTCCTGCGCACGCCCTCGCAAACCGCGGCATCATTAATAACGTTCGCGGGTACACGGTCTATGGCAACTACACCGAGGATAGTCCGCCCGCCCGGATCATTGACGCCGTCGTCAACAAAGACATCGACGTTGCCATCGTCTGGGGACCGATGGCGGGTTACTTTGCAGCGATGCAAAAAGTGCCCCTCGATGTGCGACCTGTATCGCCTGAGATCGATCTGCCATATCTGCCTTTTGTCTACGACATCGCTGTCGGTGTGCGGCGCGGCGAGAACGATCTTAAGGACCGCATAGACTCAATCCTTGCCGACAAGCACACCGCGATCGATAAGATCCTCGATTCCTATCATCTGCCGCGGCCGGCCGCGAAGGAGGGGGTATGAGGTTGCGGCTGCTCATTGCGGCGATCGTTTTGTTGACGGGCATCTCATTGATCGCCTGCGAGCGAGAGGAGCGCGGGTTCCGAGTACAGACGCCAGATACAAATCGCGTAAACAATAAGCAGCTGGTCGACCTTCAGGCCGGTCAACCGTCAAAAACCCCAGACACTCCAAACGACTACGAGAATAACGCTCAGGCCCTTGCCGACGGTAAGCAGCTGTTCCAACAGATGAATTGCACAGGCTGCCATGCTCACGGCGGGGGCTCGATCGGCCCCGCGCTGATGGATGACAAATGGATATACGGCAACCGGCCGGAGCAGATCTTCTCGACGATCGTTGAGGGTCGCCCGAACGGCATGCCTTCCTTCCGGGGAAAGCTTCCCGACTATAAGGTATGGCAGCTCGCCGCCTATGTTCGAAGTCTCAGCGGACAGGCCCCGAGTCACGCGGCACCGGGACGTGACGACGACCTGCAGGTCGGTAAGCCTGAGAATTCGCAAGACAAAAAGAAACCGCAAAATTCCACCGCCTCAAAATCAGCGGAGGCTCCGCAATGAGGTGGGCAAGGTTTGCACTTTTGTCAGCCGCGTTGTCATTGGCGTCATGCGGCGGCAATCAGTCGGCTGTCGACGCGGCCGGCATACAAGCCGAGCGCCTCGAGAGCCTTTGGTGGCTGTTCCTCTATATCACGGCAGCGGTCTACGTGATCGTTATGATCGTGCTGGGCGTGGCGGTCGCACGAAGACGGCGGGCGACCGCGGCTTCAGTACCCGAAACCTCGCCTGACATTAAGCGGGACAACCGTGCTGCGACGATCGTCAAAGTAGCGGTCGCCTTATCGGTCGTAACACTTTTTGCGTTGATGGTCACAAGCTTTCGCACGGGCAAAGCGATCGCGTCGCTGGCCGATGAGAAACCGGAGATCGCCATAAAGATCACGGGCCACCAATGGTGGTGGGAAATGGAATATCAGGACGAGGGGAACCCGAGCCACAACGTTCTGACCGCGAATGAACTCCACGTTCCAGTAGGGCGAGCTATCAAAGTACTGCTTCAGTCGACGGATGTGATACACAGCCTTTGGATGCCGAACCTCCATGGCAAAAAGGACCTCGTTCCTCTGTATCCAACGACTTTCTATTTTGAGGCGAGCCGGCCGGGGACGTACTGGGGACAATGTGCGGAGTTTTGCGGATACCAGCACGCTAAGATGCGGTTTATGGTTGTCGCCGAGTCTCCAGAGGATTTCTCAAAGTGGCTGAGCGCTCAGCAGCAGACACCGCCGCAGCCGACCGACGCCCTTGAGAAGCGCGGCCTTTCGATATTCGCGACAAGCGTGTGCGCTCAGTGTCATACGATCCAGGGGACAGGTACGAACGGCCGTGTCGGCCCGAACCTCACGCACATCGCTTCGCGGCCGTACATTGCCGCCGGCTCGCTGCAGAATACGGACCAAAATCTTGCTGAGTGGATCGCCGACCCGCAGCACATCAAGCCGGGCATAAAGATGCCGATGAATTTCTATTCAGATGAGGATATGCGCGCTCTTGTCGCATATCTAAAGAGCCTCAAATAGAGATGACGAAACGCGAGCTCGAAAGGAAGCAATCTTCACGCCCCACCTCAAAGACGATCGAGGAAGAGCGGCTGCTTCTTGAAAAAGCGTGGGACACCGGCTCGGGGTTCATCGCGTGGCTTCGGAACGCCGATCACAAATCCGTGGGGAGGCGGTACGTATTTACTGCCTTTATCTTCTTTGTCATATCCGGAGTCCTGGCGCTTTTCATGCGGCTCCAGTTGATGCGGCCTGAGAACAAGGTTCTCGGCCCCGACATGTACAACCAGTTCTTTACGACGCACGGCTCATCGATGATGTTCCTCTTCGCTGTGCCGGTGATGCTGGGAATGGGCGTGTATCTGGTGCCCCTGATGGTCGGAACACGGGACATTTCGTTCCCGCGGATGAACCTGTACGGATATTACGTTTACCTTTTTGCCGGGATCCTTCTATTCGGCGGGCTTCTGTTGAACATCGGCCCGGACGCCGGGTGGTTCGCGTATGTCCCGTTGTCCGGCCCCGAATACGGTATTGGGAAGCGCGTCGATCTTTGGTCTCAAATGGTCAGTCTCACCGAGATATCCGCATTGGTGGTCGCGATCGAACTCATATGTACCATCCTCAAGACGCGGGCACCGGGAATGTCGCTCAGCCGGATGCCCCTTTATGTATGGTCGATGCTCGTCACCTCGTTCATGGTGCTCTTCGCCATGCCGGCGGTAATGCTCTCTAGCACGCTGCTCTCGATGGATCGATTGTCGCAGGTGAGCACGCACTTTTTCAATCATGCTGAGGGGGGCGATCCGATCCTTTGGCAGCATCTCTTCTGGTTCTTTGGACACCCTGAGGTTTACATCATCTTCATCCCGGCGACGGGGTTTGTTTCGGCGATCATAACGGTTTTTTCGAGAAGGCGTCCCTTTGGTTATACCGCTCTCGTACTGACGATGATCGCGACGGCCTTCATCGGGTTTGGCGTGTGGGTGCATCACATGTTTGCGACGCCGCTGCCGCAGCTCGGCCAGAGCATCTTCACCGCGTCGAGCATGCTGATCGTGATCCCGAACGGTGTACAGATATTTTGCTGGTTGGTCACGCTGTGGACGGGACGGCTGAACCTAAAGACGCCTTTGGTCTGGGTCTTCGGTTTCTTCGGCATTTTCGTGCTTGGCGGATTGACGGGCGTCATGCTTGCGTCGGTACCACTTGACCTGCAGCTGCATGACACGTTCTTTGTTGTAGCGCACTTTCATTACGTGCTGATCGGAGGAGC
>JAFAOW010000180.1 GCA_019247455.1 Acidobacteriota bacterium
TTTATAATGGCCATGACCGGACGTTCGTTGCGATCGCATATGAGTTCGACAAAGTTAAGGACACGACGCTGATCGACTCATGGGTGCCGACCGGCAACAACCCGAAATTCGCACTACCGGGGCCGACAACGACATCGTGCCCACCCACGGCAGTCCCGGGCTGCAGTGACGCGTTGAGCACGGGAACGGTTGCGATACTCCCTTACACCAAGGAGTTGGCCACGCCGAACAAGAACCATATTCTAACGGCCCGGGTCGACCACAAGCTCTTCAAGAACAACGACCTGACGCTGGGATTTCAGTTCGGCCGTAAACGGAATGCTCGAACGACATTCACGTCCACCACGCGCCTGGATGATGCCCTGCAGATCCGGAATAGCGACACTGAGGCATACAACGTCACGGATAACCACGTATTTGGAGCGCGGGCGGTAAACCAGATCCGGGCCCAATACTCCATCTTCCAGCCCAGCTATGCGACCAATGAGCCTTTAGCTCCTGTCGTCATCATTTCGTATAAGAATCCGATCACAGGATCTAATCAAACTCTGACGGCTGGAAATTCTACGATCGGTATCACTGGCGATGCCACTGCGTTCCCTCAGAGCCGCCGTGAGACGCGTTATCAGATACAGGACAATTTCACATATATCGCGGGCTCGCACTCGTTGAAGTTCGGCGCTGATATTCAGCGAGTGCGTTCGAAGGCATTGGGACTGGGTGACGCGACGGGGACCTGGAGGTTTGCTAACGTGGGGAATTTCCTCAGCGGAACGATCTCGAGCTTTGTGCAGAACTTCGGTACGCAGAACGACGTGACCAACACATACTGGGGCGTTTACGGCAATGACGAATTCAGGGCTGCTAAAAATCTTACAATAAGCTACGGGCTACGTTACGAACGCGAAACGGCGGTCAAAGACGGCAATAATTTTGGGCCTCGACTCGGAATAGCGTACTCACCGTTCAAGGACAGAAAGGGTGTCATACGGTTTGGGGCAGGCGTGTTCTACAACCGCGCACTTCTTCGGACCATCGGTGATTTCATCCAGAACATAGGCGGAAATCTGGTCCAGTTCGACACATCGACGATCGGGACCTCTGCTACTGACAATCGCCGTGTTGCGATCCAGAATGCCATTGCCGCGCATTTTCCAAGCGGGTTTGCTTCGCCTGACGATCTGAAGGCCGTTATCGCTGTCGGCTGCTCGCAAGTGGTCGGGACACCCCTTGCGCCGTGTACGACGAACCTCGGGTTTGCTGACAACGTCTCGACGACGGGAAATCCGAACAGAACTATCGAACCCGGGCTTAAAATACCCGTGAGCTATCAGGCGAATATCGGTTTCGAGCATCAGGTGGGCAAAGGCTGGGTTTTTGAGACCAACTTTACTTGGAACGATACCAAGAACCTTTGGCGTGACTACAACGGAAATGTTCCTGTGCTTCCCGCCGGCTACGCTGATTGGGCCTCATGGCTTATAACCCACCCTTACCAGCTGTCGCCAACGCGCTCGTATACCTTTTTTGTCGGTTCGACGACGGATACGTCGGGACTTCATATTGGCTCGGCCGCCGGTGCAACTCCGTGTACCACAACAACGACAAACTGTTTTGTAAATCTCAACGCTTCCAATACTTCGACAACTACGCCCGCGGTCGCGGTAGCGGGTACGAACGGAAATTCCACGGGCGGCCCAATAGGTATCGCTCGGGCGGCGATCGCTCAGTTTCGACCAAATCCGAATCTCGCTGAGACCTCGGTGATCGCATCGATCGGCCGAGCGTCCTATCGAGGCTTGATCGTGGAGATCCGCAGCCGCTTTAGACCGCTCGGACATGGATTCAGCGCCACGTTTCGGGCGAATTACACGCTGTCCAAGACAATGGATGACGGGTTGAACAATACATCAAATGCTCAGATCAACAGGATCTTTCAGGCGGAGTGGGCACGAAGCCTTCAAGACCGGCGTCACCGCATCGCTATCTCAGGGACACTTGAACTCCCGAAGTGGATGGGTAAACTCCGGTTCTCGCCGCTTTTCCGCTATGGCTCTTCGGCACCATTCAACCTTAGCAACGGGGGCAGCGACCGTAATTTGAATGTCGTGAGTAACGATCGGCCAAACTT
>JAFAOW010000231.1 GCA_019247455.1 Acidobacteriota bacterium
TTATATTGAGAGTTTTTGATATTTAGGAATAGCGATGCCTCCCACAAAAGCACAAGGCGGAGATCTTGTCGTCGTAACAATAGATCAGGTCGAACGCCGCATCTATGAGATTCGCGGGCAGAAAGTGATGTTGGACAGCAAGTTAGCCGCGCTATATGGCGTTTCGACCAAAGTCTTTAATCAGGCTGTGAAACGCAATATAGATCGCTTCCCATATGACTTTCGATTCCAACTGACGGCGGACGAGCAAGGCAACTTGAGGTCACAAATTGTGACCTCAAGTTTGAAAACCCATGGCGGACGCCGCTATCTACCATACGTCTTTACGGAACAGGGCGTTGCAATGTTGTCGAGCGTCTTAAACAGCGACCGTGCCGTGCAGGTCAACATCGCGATCATGCGGGCGTTCGTCAATATGCGGCGGCTGGTGGCTTCGAACGATGAGATAAAGAAAAAGTTGGCGGCGATCGAAAAGAAACTTGGCGACCACGACGGTCATTTCAAACAGGTTTTTGCGGCGATTCGGGCCATGATGAAAGCCGAGAGCAACTCGCGGCCGATAGGATATATTCGAAATAAGAAGAAGTAACAGAGATGGTCACCGAAACAAATACAGCAATAGATACAGCGACCGAGGTCAAGAATCCGCTTGGACTCAAGAAGATACATCACGTCGAGTTTTACGTCGGCAATGCGAAGCAGGCCGAGTTTTATTACCGCAAGGCTTTTGGATTTTCGCGAGCGGCTTATCGCGGACTTGAGACTGGCGAACGCGACGTTACGAGCTACCTGATGCGGCAGAATAACGTGAATTTTATCCTGACCGCTCCTATGCATCCCGATCACTACGCCGCTGAACACCTGAAGCAGCACGGCGACGGCGTGCGAGATATTGCGTTCTATGTGGAGGATGCGGACCACGCGTTCAACGAGGCCGTGAAGCGTGGAGCCAAGGGCGTCATCGAGCCGCATGACATCACTGACGAGAATGGTACGGTACGGCATTCGGCGATCGCCACGTATGGGGACACTATCCACAGCTTTTATAGCTACAACTCGCCGAAATCATCTACCACCCCGTCAGCCGAAGCGGCTGACACCCCTCCTAGTCAAGGAGGGGAGCTTTCGGATAGATATTCATACGTCGGGCCGTTCCTGCCTGGATTCGTTGAGCAAACCGTCGAGGGCGAGTCGGTCGGCATCATGCTTGTCGATCACATTGTCGGCAATGTCGAGCTTGGCAAGATGAACGAGTGGTGCGACTTTTATCGCGATGTGCTGGGATTTTTTAGATACATCACGTTTGACGACAACGATATCTCGACGGAGTACTCGGCCCTTATGTCCATCGTTATGAGCGATGGGCAGCACAATATCAAGTTCCCCATCAACGAACCTGCGGAAGGCAAAGGCGGTAAGTCGCAGATACAGGAGTACATCGACTTTTACCGCTCGGCGGGTGCTCAGCACATAGCTCTTCTGTGCCGCGACATTCGCTCGACCGTCGCAAAACTGCAAGAGAACGGCGTCGAATTCCTCCGTGTGCCCGACACATATTACGAAGAGATCCCGGAGCGGGTCGGCTGCATCGACGAAGACGTCGAGGACTTAAAGCGTCTCGGCATCCTGGTCGACCGCGACGACGAGGGCTACTTGCTTCAGATCTTCACGAAACCGGTGGAAGACAGGCCTACGGTGTTTTACGAGATCCTGCAGCGCAAAGGCTGCAAGGGCTTTGGAAAAGGCAACTTTAAGGCCCTGTTCGTCTCAATTGAGGAAGAGCAACGCCGGCGCGGGAATCTTTAAGAATTATTTGCCCATGAAATACACGAAAAACACTAAAAAGTTTTTCTTTAGTGACTTTCGTGCATTTCGTGGGCACAATCCTTTCTGATGCATAGTCCCAAATACCAAACCGGTTTTGGAAATGAGTTTGCCACCGAAGCGGTCGAGGGTGCCTTGCCAGTCGGGCGCAACTCGCCGCAGAAAGCGCCGCTGGGGCTTTACGCCGAGCAGTTCTCCGGAACGGCTTTCACGGTGCCGCGGGCTCACAATAAGCGGACGTGGACGTATCGGATACGGCCGTCAGTTCTTCATAAACCGTTTGAGCAGATCGACAACAAACTATGGCGATCGACGCCGTTTGACGAGGTTGTCACTACGCCAAACCAACTTCGTTGGGACGCCATCCCTGTCCCGACGGAGCCGACAGACTTAGTCGACGGCATTCATAGCATTGCCGGGAACGGCGACCTGTTTTCCCAGACGGGGATCGCAATCCACACCTATGCCTTTAATAGGGGCATGGGTGACCGCTACTTTTACAACGCGGACGGGGAGATGCTCTTCGTACCGGAAAAGGGGCGGATCGGATTCTTTACCGAGCTCGGCTATCTGCAGGCAGGAGCGGGTGAGATCGTTTGCATTCCTCGCGGACTTAAATTCAAGATCGAGCCGCACCCAGACGATAACGAGCTTCGCGGCTACATCTGCGAGAACTACGGCTCGCAATTTCGCCTCCCGGATCTTGGGCCGATCGGCGCGAACGGTTTGGCGAATCCGCGCGATTTCAAGTATCCGGTCGCTTCGTTTCAAGATGTCGAGGGTGATTTCGAACTCGTGGCGAAGTTCGGCGGGAATCTGTGGTCTTGCCGCATCGATCATTCTCCCTGCGATGTCATTGCGTGGCACGGCAACTACGCGCCGTATCTTTACAACCTCAAGGATTTCAACACGATCGGCTCCATCTCATTCGATCATCCCGACCCGTCGATCTTCACGGTACTGACCTCGCCATCGGGTGAAGCGGGTGTTGCGAATTGCGATTTCGTGATCTTTCCCGATCGCTGGCTCGTCGCCGAGGACACGTTCCGCCCGCCGTGGTACCACCGCAACACGATGAGCGAATACATGGGCCTCATCTACGGCCAGTACGACGCGAAGGAAGAGGGCTTTGTCCCCGGCGGCGGCTCGCTTCACAACCAGATGTCCGCTCACGGCCCGGACCTCGGTGCTTTTGAAAAGGCTTCGAATGCAGACCTAAAACCACAAAAGCTAGAGGGCACCATGGCGTTTATGTTCGAGTCGCGCTACATCATTCGCCCGACAAAATTCGCAATGGACTGCGCCGAATTGCAGCACGAATACAGCGAGGTCTGGCAGGGGCTGAAGAAGAATTTTAAAAGCTAAGTCAACTTTTTGCAGGGTCGAAGCGTATAAGCCTCCAAAACCAAGATGGAGGTCCTATGTCTCGACGAAGCCTTTTCCTCGTTATCACACTCTGCGTTCTCGCCGGGGTGTCTTACGCCCAGCCAAACATCAAATTTGAAAACGAGCTGCGTGCAAATTACGTCAAGCTCGACGCAGCCTTGAGACAGCGCAAACTGGAGGGTCTCACTCAGTTCTACGGCCCCAATTTTACGCTGCAGTCCGATGGGAAAACGCTCAAAAAGGATGAGGCAATAGAGCAATGGCGTTCGATCGTTGAGTCGATAAAGCTTGTCTCAAAGCTTACGACACACGTCGACAAGATAACGTTCAAGGATGGAATTTACACGGTCGACTATTCACAAGCCAGCAGCGGAAAGGTCCAATATCCCGGCAGCCCGCTGATGCCATATACTTACAACGGCAAGTTGACCGATACGTGGGTCCGCGACGAGAAGGGCCGTGGGCTGATGACGGCCAGCGTCGAGAAGATCTCGGATTTTAAGGTTAATGGCCAGAGCTATAGCGACCCGGGGCATTAGTAATGAAAACAACGGAGTGCCGCTTCACCGCAACGCCCGAGAAAGGCGAGGTCTCTGCGATCCTAATTCGGCCCGAAAAGGCGACGCGTTTGCTCGTGCTTGCTCACGGGGCTGGGGCGGATATGAGATCGTCGGCAATGCAGAGTATTGCCGAGGCAATGGCGAGGGAAAACATCGCGACGTTTCGCTACAACTTTCCGTATAAGGAAGCCGGCAAGAGCGGAGTCGATTCGCCAAAGACGGCTACGGCCACCGTGCGATCTGCGGTTCGAGAGGCCGCGCGGCTTGAACCGAAACTAAAACTACTCGCGGGCGGGCATTCGTTTGGCGGCAGGATGACGACGACTGCGCAGAGCCAGGAACCGCTTGAGAACGTTGTTGGTTTGGTCCTGTGTTCCTTTCCGCTGCACGCGCCGGGGCGTGCGGGTATCGAGCGCGCTGAGCACCTGAAAGCGATCAAGGTCCCGATGATCTTTCACTCAGGAACTAGAGACGAATTTGCAGATCTTGATCTTTGGCAGCCGGTGGTCAAAAAGCTTGGCAAACGGGCTACCCTTCACCTGATCGATACAGGCAATCACAGCTACAAGGTGCTCAAAAAGACGCGTACTTCGACCGAGGATGTTTTTGATGAGATCGCCCGTACCACCCGTGAGTGGGTCGATAACCTATAGCCCCAAACAAACTTCGCGCGCTAAACCTGCATCGGAGTTCGTACGTAGATAAAAACATGCGAATTCAGATCATATTTGCCATCTTGATCGCAGTGACGGCGTGCTCAGCCGTATTTGCACATACTGCTGCTTCGCCAGAAATGACCGTTGCTGCTGCGTTAATGAAGCAGCAAAGATTTGGCGAGGCGGCGGCGCTTTACGAGTTGATCCTTGCGAAAGACCCGAAAAACGCCCCGGCTTGGTATCAGCTCGGGACAGCCCGCTACTCACTGAAAGACTATGGGGGGTCGGTCAAGGCATTCGAGGCAAACTTTCAGCTAAGCGACAATGCATTTTCGCTTTACAACATCGCCTGCGACTACGCCCTGCTGGG
>JAFAOW010000280.1 GCA_019247455.1 Acidobacteriota bacterium
GGAACGGTTCGCGTCGGGCTTCCTTGCCTTGACGAGGCTGGCGAATTACTTAAAAAGGCGAAGGTCAAATCGTGCATGCTCGGCGTCGAGTATTACGTCAAAGAGGGTCTCACCGCCGCCCATCCCGTGCAGCAGATCGTCAGCATCCTGCGCAATCCGTCGTCAAAGAAAGAATTGGATAGAGTGGGGATGGCCGTTTTTGATATCGCCGAGCACGACGGTAAAGCTGTCACATCTGTTTCGGATGTCTTTAAGCTGCTCGATAAATGGTTTGAGAAAGGCAAGTTCGTTCACCCTGTCGAGTACCGTAAGACCGACAAGATCGACGGAGTGCTCGAGGCCTTCAATGACTGGGTGGTTGGAGAAGGGTCCGAGGGCCTCGTCGTGCGCAACGATAAGGTCGGCACGTTCAAGATCAAGGCACGGCACACGCTTGACTGCGCCGTGATCGGTTTTTCGGAGGGCACCGAGGGGCGAAAGGAGATGCTCCACGACCTGCTCGTCGCGATCGTTAGAAAAGACGGCACGTTCCAGGAGTTGACGCGCGTCGGAGGCGGCTTTACCGAGCAGCAGCGGAAGGAATTTCTCAAAGATTTCAAGAAGAACATCGTGCCGTCCGAATACGTCGCCGTTAATAACGACTATGTCGCCTACGAGATGATCAAGCCCGGCCCGGTGATCGAGATCAACTGCCTCGACCTCATCGCTGAGCGCGCCCGCGGTGGTCCCGTGAATCGCATGGTGCTCAAATGGACCGGCAAGAAATACGAAGCGCTCTCGCGAATGCCGCTTGTCTCGGTGATCTCGCCTCAATTCGTCCGCTTTCGCGATGACAAAGAGGCGTCGTACGAGGACTCGTCGATCCACCAGATCACGGATCTCGCCGAGGTGCAGAATCCGGAGAAGCCCGCCGAGGAAACGAACCAAAATCCCTCGGAGCTGCTCGAACGCGTCGTCTATAAAAAGACGATGAAAGAGAACCTCATGGTCCGCAAACTGCTCCTGTGGAAGACCAACAAAGAGAGTTCGATCGATTACCCCGGTTATGTGATCTATCTCACCGACTTCAGCCCCAACCGCAAGGAACCACTCCAGAGGGAGGTAAAGGTCTCAAACGATGAAAAAGGTGCCCGGAAGCTGTTTGACGAAATGGCGAAAGCGAATTTCATCGGCGGCTGGGAAAAGGCTTCCTGACCATGGCGAGCACTGCCCCATACGCAGAATTTTTCGATAACAAGCACCTTCTCTGGATCGCTCAGGAATGGCGCGACTATTCGAGCGAGCTTGCGGAATGGGCGCTCGAGCGGCTGGCAAACCGCCGCGACGTTTGGAGCCAGTACACGGTAAAACGGGGCGGTGAGATCGGCGTCGTAATGCTGCCGATCACTGAACGTCGAAAAAAGGGCGCGATCATGGTGACCTTCGACAAGCTAAAGCGCCATTTCACCGGCTTAAAGCCTGAGCACATCATCGGGCTTCATTCGATATCGGACCATTCCACATGCAAGTGGTTCGCGGTGGATATCGATCTTCATGATGAGAGCATTATGAACGCGGATGAGGTGGCCGAGGCAAATTTCAACGCAGCCATGGTCTGGGCCGAGCGCGTGCGGGCGGACGGCTTTGATCCGCTGGTCTTCGATTCGAATGGCGTCGGCGGCTATCATCTCTGGTGCCTGCTCGATAAGGAGTATCCGCTTGCCGATACCTTCGACTATGCTGACCTGCTTCGTTCGGATTGGGAAGAGTTAGCGCTTCCTCGCAAGCCTGAGATCTTTCCGCCAAAGCGTGAAGTCAAGGAAGGTGATCTTCCCTACACTCTGCGATTGCCGGGCCGACATCCCCGTCGTCCCTACTACACGCGCGTGAGGAATTTCGACCCTGCACTCGAAAACGAGTGGCTGGAAGGCGGCGAGGCCATCGAAACAATGATGGCGACCAAGCCGGCCAAGCTTCCAAGGTCGAAGAAGCGCCCGGAATTAGAGGAAACGACGCCGGTCAAAAGGAAGCCTGCTGCGAAAAAGAAAAAGGTCCCTCTAAAGCGCCGGCGTGTCTGTGTTGATCTGGATGGCGTCCTTGCAGAATACGACGGATGGAAAGGGCCCGATCATTTTGGCAAGCCGCTGCCGGGTGCTCTCACATTCTGTAAGAAGCTCGCTGAGATAGCCGACATTGTCGTATTCACCAGCCGATGCTCGGATGACCCCGGAGCACGAGAAGAGGCGGGCGGCCTTTCCCCGGGCCAGGTCCGCATCAAGGTGATCGACTGGCTCGAAAAGCACAAGTTCCCTTTCACGGATGTTTATATCGGACATGGGAAGCCGCGTGTCGATGCGTTCATAGACGACCGCGGCATTGCGTGCCGGCCGCAGTCTGATCCGAAGGCATTCGCCACGGCCCTTGCCGATACCAAGGCTCTGCTTAAGAAGGGAGCGAAGGACTAGCCCAGATTCTGGAACATCTTTAGCAACGCTTTTTCCTCAGGTTCAAGATCATATTGCATTCTCTTGATGTTTCGAGAGCGGCGTGGGCGAAATTCGTCAAGAGTGATCCCCTTTGAATAAGCCTTAAGGACACTCGGATGGATATACGATGCGCGGCAGACGGCCGGTGTGTTTCCCAGTTGCTCCGCGACGTATTTAACGGCACGAACGACATTCCTTTGGCACATCTTGTCATCGGGATCGCAGCCGATCTCCGCAAGCTTTATTGCCGCAAGCAGCGTTGCACCCCAGGTGCGAAAATCCTTGATCGAATATTCTGGGGCGGTCACGGACTTCAGGTAGTGGTTCAAGTCCGAGGGTCTGACGGGCCGCGGCTTGCCATCATCATTGACGAAATGAAAAAGCTTCCGGCTTGAACCTAGAGCCGCAAGTTCTTTCATCACGACGGCCAGTTCTGGATCGACAAGCACTTTCCGGTGTTTGATATACCCTTTACCGACGAATTCAAACGTTAATGTTTTCCCGCGGGCTCGAAAATGACGGTTTTGCAGCGTCGTGATCCCGAAAGTGCGAAAGTGTTTCACGCTCTGCTCTCCCCCAACCCGTATGTAGAGCGAATTCACGAGGCGGATCATGATCGCGAGAACCTTTTCCTTCGGGAAGCCGTCCAGCGAGAGATGCTCGTTCGTGACTTGCCGCAGCCGGGGGAGGTGATGCCCAAAGCTTTCGATCTTTGCGAACTTCTTACGCTGTCGCGCCTCGGCAAATTTGGTGTGATATAGATATTGGACCCGTCCGGCCCCGTCTACGCCGACTGCCTGTATCTTGCCGCCCGCTGCAGGACAAATGCGTACGAATTTCCATGCGGGTGGAATCACGAGCGCCCGTATACGCTCCAGCTGATCACGATCGGTGACGGCCTTCTCGTACCGATCCACGTAATGGAAGCCGCGTCTCGGAGAGCCAAGCCGTCTCCACCAACGCGCGCGCGGACCTCTTTCGACGACACGCCGCGCTTCCGCCAGGTCGAATATTGGTCCTGTTGGCCCCGGATTCAGATTATTCCGCCTGCCCTCGACAGCTGGCGCCGCCTGACGGAGAAGAGCCGTCCCAGGCTGGGATCGTGTACACCATGCTGCCGGTGAAACTCAACCCAGCTTTGCACCTCTTCCTCTAGTCCATGGCTGAGTCCTGCGTCGTCTTGCGTGCCCTCCTCTGCGAGTTTGCTTGCCGCCTCAATGTCTGCCTTCTTTATTACTTGGATCGATGCCATTGTACTTCTCCCCCCTTATTTCGGTCCGATAATTGTCCGGTCGATCGGCCGCCCTTTTTTGTGGGATTGGGCCATTGAAGATCGCGGCGAGGTCAATCCTACGAGGCAACAGGATGACGAACGGTAGGCGAGGTTACACTAACGCAGATAAAAGAAAACGTTCTTCCGCTATAGCAATTCGGGCAGAAGGGCCGCGATCCAGACGACGCCGAACGAAAGTGAGAAGACTCCGGCAGCGGAACGCAGCCAGTTCTCGGCGCGTGTGAAGCGTTGAACCGTGAAATGAAATGGCAGCCCGATCAACATGCTCATTATCATCATGCCGCCGATCGAGCCTGTACCAAATACGACTATGTAAAGTATCGCAACTGCCGGTGATCGGATCGTGGCGAGTATCAAAAGCATAAGTGCCCCGCTCCCGGCGAGGCCGTGAACCATTCCCACGAACAAAGGTTTAGGACTAATGTTGAGCCCATGATGCGTATGAGCCGCGACTGAATGCGCCCGGACTTGCTCGGCGTCATGAACGTGAGGATGCGCGTGAACGATCGAACCATGACTGTGCACATGAGAATGGATCCCGCCGCCCATAAGGACCTTCCGAAGGGCTTCCAGACCCAGCAGTACGAGCATGACGCCAACACCCAGTTCAAGAAGGTTTGCCAGACGTTCACTTATCTCAAAATGAAACGCAATAACAGCTATCCCGGCTATTAGAAGAGCGATCGTATGCCCAACCCCCCAAAGGGCGCCGATCAACGACGACGACCAAACACTCTTTTTATCAGAGACGATGATCGAAACCGCCGCGAGATGATCCGGTTCGAGCGCGTGTCTGAGCCCCATCACAAAGCTGAACGCCAGGAGGAGCCCGATCGAGGTGGCAGAAATATCGTCGGCGAAGAGCATCAGCAGATTCGCGGCAGTTGTTCGCCGGAAAACATATCAACGATGCGCATCGAGCCGATCACACTTCGCATCAGGACGCTATTGGGCTC
>JAFAOW010000002.1 GCA_019247455.1 Acidobacteriota bacterium
GCCAAGGCAGGAAAGCAAAAAGACGATAGCAAGGTGAGCTCGATTTGTAAGCATTTCGAACAGCCGTCCGAAGCTGTAAAACGCATAGCTGTTGAAAAGAATGTGCAAAATGCCGCCGTGCAACGTTGTACCGGTCAGGATGCGCCAATATTCCCGGCTGTGAAGAAAGGCTGACTTATCAAACCCCGCCGTTTCGACCGCGCGGTCGAGATTCGTGCCGATCTCGCATAGAAATACCGCCGAATAAAGTCCGATCAGAATGAACGAATAGATGGGTTGCGGAACTCGGGCCGGCGCAGGCTGGGCGGCGTCGTGATCTGGGAGGTCTTCTTGATACTTTAGCGACATTCGCCCCTATTACATCGCCAAACCGCCGTCAGCCTGAATGACTTGGCCTGTTATGTAGGCTGCCGACGGCGACAAGAGGAAGCAGGCGATCTTCGCGACTTCGTCAACATTACCTAGCCGGCCGAGGGGGATCATGGAGAGGATCTTTTCGCGGTATTCATCGTTCATCTCGGCGGCCATATCAGTTTCGACAAGGCCGAGAGCAAGGGCGTTGACGGTGATCTTTTTGGAAGCGATCTCTTTGGCGAGCGACTTCGTCAGGCCGATCATTCCGGCTTTGGACGCGGAGTAATTTGATTGCCCGAGCATGCCGACGACACCCGAGATAGACGTGATATTGAGTATCGAGCCGCCATTCTCATTGCGCATCATCGGGCGAAGGACGTGTTTTGAAAAATTCCACGCACCTTTGAGATTGGTGTCGATCACCGCGTTCCAATCTTCCTCCTTCATTCGAAGGATGAGCTGATCACGGGTGATGCCGGCGTTGTTGATAAGAAAGTCGACCGTGCCAAATGCTTCCTTGATCTGCGAGACGAACTGGCCTGCTGCCTCCGTGTCGGCGACGTCGCACTGAGCTGCAAGCGCCTTAATGCCAAGGCCCTCGACCTCAGCCGTCAGCTTGTCAGCTTCCTCGGCGCTCTTTGAATAGTTGAATGCAACATTTGCACCGTTACGCGCGAGCTCGAGCACAATAGCTTTGCCGATGCCTCGCGTGCCGCCGGTGACAATGGCAGACTTACCTTCGAATTGTTTTTCAGTCATAGCTATGCGTTGAGTGCGTATCGCTGGATCGTAAAAAGCTGCTTAATTCCCTTATCAGCGAGTACCAGCATCTCATCCATCTGCTGGCGAGAGAAAGGCTCACGTTCAGCTGTTCCCTGCATCTCGATGAATTTTCCCTCGCCGGTACAAACGATATTCATATCGACCTCGGCGTTGGAATCCTCCTGGTACGCCAGATCGAGGATCGGTGTGTTCTCAATGATGCCCACGCTCACCGCGGCGACCTCGCTCAAGATCGGCGAAGTCTTGATCGTCCCTTGCTTGACGAGCTTTCGGCAAGCAAGAGCAAGCGCTACGTAAGCTCCGGTGATCGACGCGCAGCGGGTACCGCCGTCCGCCTGGATCACATCGCAGTCACAATAGATCTGCCGCTCGCCGAGAAGCTTGGTATCGATGACCGCACGCAGGCTGCGGCCGATCAGGCGCTGTATCTCGGCAGTACGGCCTGATGGCCGCTGAGTCTCCCGCTGCGTACGGGTGTTGGTCGCGCGGGGGAGCATCGCGTATTCGGCCGTTACCCACCCGAGACCCTTGTTTCTTAGGAACATCGGCACGCGATCCTCTACTGATGCGGTACAGATCACCTTCGTCCCGCCCATTTCGATGAGCGCGGAGCCCTCGGCGTACGGTGAAATATTAGGAGTGATCTTGACGCTTCGAAGCTGATCTGCGGCCCGCTCGTCGTGTCGTGTGTAGGTCATAGAAAAAAGTGTGGAAGGGCCCCCCTACCGGTCGGGTTTCTGCCTTAGCTCATCGCCGCCGTAAACCTCTATCGCCTCCAGCCGTTTCGGCGGAATGCCGAGGAACCGTTCCGCCACTCGCGAAAACCTCTCAGCAGCGTCCGTGACATAAAAATGGTCCATGTCGTCGCAAAGCCGCCGCGACGCGGTCACCGGCTCAAGATTCGCAAGCCCCTTATCAAACAAAAGGTCGGCGACCTCGTCGGCAGTCGCTTCGCCGGAATCTACGAGTTTAACATCCGGTCCGATGGTCTGCTGAATGACGTCCTTCAGGATAGGGTAGTGGGTACAGCCAAGGACGAGAGCGTCGGGCCGAAATTCCTTAAGATCGGCGAGATATTTTGCCGCGATCGAGAATGTCTCAGGCTCGCGCGTCCAATTCTCTTCCGCAAGAGGGACAAAGAGGGGACAGCCCTTCTGCATGACCTCCGCTGTTTCAGAGGCGCGGCGGATCGCTTCAAAATAGGCGTTTGAGATCACCGTCGCCTCAGTGGCGATAACACCTATCCGCGGTTTTTCTTTATTCTTGGTGATCTCGACCGCCTTTCGCCCGCCGGGGCCGATCACGCCGGCGACGTCGAGTCCTATCTTTTCCCGAATCGTTGGCAGCGCGAGTGCCGATGCCGTGTTGCATGCAACTACCAGCATCTTGATACCGCGAGAGGCAAGAAACTCGGAGTTCTCAAGTGCGTAACGCTCGACAGTCGCCATCGACTTGGTGCCGTAGGGCACGCGCGCCGTGTCGCCGAGATAGATAAATCGTTCGTTCGGCAAACGCTCGTGCAGCGCGCGATAGACCGTCAGGCCGCCCACTCCCGAGTCAAATATGCCGATGGGTCGCTTGTTGTCGGCCATAAACAGCAAGTGAAACTATAACCCAAAATATGGCTCGGGTCTTTTCCGCTTGGATCGGTTGTCGTTTTGCACTAAGATGACTCACCCAGCCGCGACAATGGAGATCAAGCCAACCGTAGAAGATGTGACGGGCTTCCGTGCCACGGAGCTGGAAGTCGAGGAACGCAGTGCAACGTTCAAGAAAGAGCTTGGGCTGACCGACCTCGTCCTGACGCAGATCCTCTTTATAGTGGGCCTGCCGTGGGTCGGCGTAGCCGCGAAACAGGGCCCGTCGCACGTCGTTCTTTGGCTGCTCGCAATTCTACTCTTCTATCTTCCGACCGCGGGGGTGGTCATTTACCTAAACAAACAGATGCCGCTTGAAGGGGGGATCTACCAATGGGCAAAGCTCGGACTTAATGAGGCGATCGGCTTTCTGGTGGCCTGGAACCTTTGGCTCTTCGCGATACTCAACACGTCGGAGATCGGGATCCAACTTACTCAATATCTCGAATACCTGGGAAGCGATAAGGCAAAGAGCCTGGCAGAGAATCCATGGTTCGTTGTCGGCACAAATGTCGTAGTAATAGGCTCGTTAATGTTAGTAACGGTTATTGGGCTGAGTGTCGGCAAGTGGGTGCACAAAGCAGGCGGGATCCTAATGATCGTGATCTTCGCGACGCTCATTCTGCTCCCGCTATTGCATCTAGCAAAAGGGACGATAACCGAATACCATCCGCTCACGCTCGAGATGCCGGCGATGACGCTGCTCACATTCAACCTGCTGGGCAAAATGGGCTTTGGCGCGATGGGCGGTTTCGAATATGTCGCGATACACGCGGGCGAGGCGAAAGATGCTGTCCGCAACATCGGCCGCTCGGTCATCGTGGCGGCGCCGATCATCGCTCTCATGTTCATTCTCGGCACGAGCTCGGTGCTAGCCCTTATCCCTGCCGATCAGATAGACCTTATCGCTCCGATCCCGCAGATCCTGAATGTCGGATTCGGACCTTTTGGCGCTGTGGCGAATATCATTTCGGCCGTGATCATCGCAATGGCGTCGATCAGGATCGCACAAGCGAGCGTAATGTTCGCGGGGAACACGCGTCTGCCGATGGTGGCGGGTTGGGACGACCTGCTGCCCGCCTGGTTCACAAAGCTCCATGAAAAGTATCGAACTCCCGTGAATTCGATCATCTTCGTCGGGATCGCAACGTTGTTCATGGGCATTGTCGGGCTGATTGGCGTCGGCAAGCAGGAGGCATTTCAATTGCTTTGGAATGCTTCCGGAGTTTTTTATGCGCTGACTTACTTAGCGATGTTTGCGGTGCCGATCGTCGGGCTTCGTTTGGCCGGCCTTAAGACGCCTGTCTGGCTGAAACTCGCTGCCGCCAGCGGCTTCCTGATGACGCTATTGTACGTTGTTCTCTCGATAGTGCCGATCGTGAAGGTCGAAAGTCAGCTCTCGTTTGCGCTAAAGATCGGTGGATTGATCGGCGCGACGAATCTAGTGGGCTTAGTGATCTATCTCCTTCGACGCAAAAGAGCTACGGAGTCTTGAGCTGCTTGTCGTCGTGCAGGGGCATCCAGCGATAATGCAAGACCTGATCTCGAACTTCCTTGGCCTGATCCGGAGACAGTTTTTCAGAACAGATGGTATCGCAGACCTTATATGGGCGGTTGCTCGAAAGGTCCCCACGATTCACGATCTGCCGGAGCTCGGGAAATCTCTGGCTGTTGGCAATATCCGATACTTTCCCGAAACCTGTGATGATCTTTAATGTTTGCTTGAGTTCGCTAGCCGGGATCGTCGCGTAGAATGCATCCAGGTCGGCTTTCGTTGCATTACCCAATGAATAACGTTGCATTAGCGCGGTGTACTTATCCCGGAGCCGGTCGTATTTCTGCGCATCTTTGATATAAGGAGCTACGATTTCAGCGTAGGCATATCCGACCTGGGTCATTGTTTGCTGATCACCAAAATCGGGCCCGGAAAAATTACGCAGGAACGCTAGTATTTCCTGCTGCTTGCTGTCTGCCCAATGTGAAGCACAGACGTTTTTCATCACCCCCCACATCACGTAATTGACAACCTGCTGATCTTGGCAGGTTCCGAAAAACTCAACTGATTTTCCGCATGGGTACCGCGGAGTGCAGCAAGAGGAGTCCGTTAAGTCTTCCCAAAATGAAGGCCGGCCTTCCTTGTCGCCATCTTTGGGAAATGTACCGGAATGTTGAAACAACTCTATTATGTCCCATGCGTAGTTCGCCTTCATATTTCCTTTGTCGATCCCTACGAGCGGCACTTGGCCGATGATCGGAAACAGAAGGAACCCCTTTAGTGTTACCCCGTCACTGAATGAAACGCTCTGGTCACATGCCGCCGATTGTTCAGCTTCTGTGGCGCTCAGGAAGTCAGTGGCGATCCGCCGCAGGACATCCAGGGTCTGATCGGTCACATCAGGGCCGCAAATGCCGGGCGCGCGAAAGAAACGCACCCTTTCGTTCTTATCCTTGGTCCCTAAATATTTCGCCGTCGATTTGATGAACGATACGTCGTAGCTCGTACGGTCGCCTTCGAGTTTTGACTGTTCCGAGGTGAAGGTTAGGCGAAACTTGGCGGGCACCAGTCCCGGGTGTTTGGGGTGCTCTGTTTCGAGAAGGACCGAATTCCAAACGGCCGCGGGTATGTCAGTGTCTCCACGCGGAATATATTCATAAAGCTCTACCTCGCCGCTCGGCAGGATCTTGCCCTCGACGTCGCGCACTGTACCGTTCTTTTTGGCGATCTTTCCTTTGAGAGCCGTTCCTTGCTGCGTCAGTTCCATCTTCCGGTCGCTGCCTTCGAGGCGCCATTTACCGCTGAGATCCGGTATGGGCGGCTGGGCATGGTCGGCGATGATGGACAGGGCAAGAAAGACATGTCCGATCAAAATGGTCCTAAGACGTTGTCTGACGGTGCCTTTCAAGCTATGTGATCTCCTCCGTGACGGCACCTTCGGTGATCGGGGTGAACAGGCGAATGCCCGCCCGCTCACCAATTCGTTCGGCCGCGAGCGCGAGCTCTGACACAATTACTTTGGCTTGGGCGTTGTACTGCGCCTGAATTTTGTCACGTTGCCGGCTCAGAGCATCGACCCTATCGGATGGATAAGGGTTCATATAAAACAGCCGGTGATATTCAACATCGTAATCCTTCAAATATTTATCGAGCTGCTCATAAATGGCCTCTTCGTCGGCGCTTCGCTCTAAATGATATTCAAAGTACTCTGGAAATTCTGCTTCGACATCCCTCCAGCGGCGCATGCCGTCAGAAAGGTAATCGAGATCCTTTTTAGTTGCATATCCTTGGATCCGAATTGTTTTAAGGGATTCTTCCAGAGCGGTCCGGTGATATGTGTAGAATTTCTCCACGCTTTGTGACCACGTTAAGCCCATCCATTTCCCCCACGGGTCAGAGTATCCGGCGCTGAGCCCCCTGCTTTTGAACACCGCCTTCATAGTGTCCGATCCCGCCTGATAGTAATATCGCGAACTCATTTGATCGATCCGGTAATCGATGTACCCGATCATCGGCTGCAGACAAAGCTCTGCCGCCTTGACCGTCGCTCGATCCGTTTTGGGATCAACAGTGCACGAAGGCGTCGTCTGCGCGGGAACACTCGCAAAAAGAAGCAGCAGGCAGAGAGCAGACAGACCCGCATAAGATGTAACCACCGATCTCCGTAATTTCCGGACATCCATCATCTGCTCGGTTCCGCCACTGTCGGCATGTGGCCCTATACAATTTAATTCGTATTGGCCGCAGTATGAGCCAGCCCTTGAGAATTTGCAAGTAAGTTTCCGACGGGTTGTCAAAAGGCAATGCCCGATGAACTCAGGCCGTTAATTCGGTAGCTCTGCCGCGCCACAAACGGTCTTCATCGGAGTGAGATGAGATATCTGCGATCTAGAACCGAATCCCGCGTCTGCGGGTTGAGGAAGGCTGAGGCAGGTCGGGTGATCGGATAATCGCTAAACTCCCGCACGGTGTCATAAGCCACCCCATTCGCATCAAGTTGGTCTTTGAAGTCCTCGTCCACGAAGAATAGGTAATTGTCGCCCTGATCGATCCGGTCCAGATCGGCGGTCGAGTTAACGCGCGTCATCGGCGTCGATAAATAGAATTCAAGCAAATGGTCGTTTACTGAGGCCGCTACTTTTCTGGATGCGACTTCCGCATTGATAAACTTCGCCGCCTCACGCCCCGATTCGAACGAAAGGAGGCGCGGGAAAAACACAAGGTTGCAATAGAGTGCAAAGAGGGTCATGACCCCCGCGCAAGTATACAAAAGGGTCATATCAAGCGCTTTCACCCTTCTATGCACAATGGCTAAACCAATGACCACTATGCCGGAAGTGAGCAGGACGGGAATAAGTATCCCTTGCCCGAACATGTACTCCATTCCTCCAACGCCGGCCGCTAGCACAAACAGAAAAAGGATCAGCGATGCGCGCATGACGAACACCCCAAGACTCTTCTCGCCGAGGCGTGTCATGACAAAAGCCGCACACATTATAGAGAGGGCCGGGAAGAGAATGTTCGTGTAGTACGGCAGCTGAAAACGCGATGCTGAGAAGATTACGAACATTACAGAGAAACCGCCAAAGGTCAACATTTCCGGAACATACCGACGCCTGATCGAATTGCTGATCCAACTCCCTGTCGCAACAAATCCGAGGATCGCCCACGGCGCGAAGGTCCAAAGCAGAGAGTGCAGAAAGAACAGTGGGCTGCCCGTACCCCTGAACGGCCCGGTGTTCAGAAATCGGCCGAACTGCGTTTCCCAAAAGAAGTAACGGATCCCCGATACATTTGTCTGACCGAAAACGACCTTCTCAGGATGCATGTCGAATTGGACGTATAGACAAACAAGCTCGGGCAGTGTGAACAGCGTTACCAGTAGCCCGGCCAATACCCATCTCCAGGAGAAAAGCATTGCGTGATCCTTCTTGTAGAGAAGATGCACCGCGATCGGCGCCGCAAAAACGATCAGTACGAAAGGGCCCTTCGTCATGATCGCCGCCGCGCAAAAAGCAGCACCAGCGACAACGTGCCAAATGCTCCCTCCACTCGTTGACCGGTAGAAATGGTATACGCCCCCCATGATCAGGCCGATCAGCATCGCCTCCGCACGTATGTCGTTATTAGAAATGAAGAGATGAAGCGAAGTTACCAGTACGAGTACAGCGACAAGCGCAATATCCTCGTTGTACAGTTCCTTGGCGAGCCGATACGTGTACCAAAGCCCGACGAGAAACAACAGCAGTGCCGGCAGCTTGTACGCGAAGGCAGAAATGCCGAAAACCTTCATCGACGCTGCTTCGAGCCAAAACGGAAAGTGAGGCTTATCAAGCCAATCCGTGCCGTTCACATAGATATTCATCCAGTCACCGGTTGTCACGAAGGATTTCGCAATGACGGCGTAAAGAGCGGAATCGCCAGAGAAGATCGGATCAAAAAGACCGGTCAAATGGACGGCAATGGCCGCAATTATCAGCGTCCAGATCAGTGGGCGGTCAATGGCGGCTGTTCGATCCATATGAACGAGCAAATTCAATGGTAGCGAGCGAGCACGCTCGGCGCCAGACCTGGTGAGCGTGCGAACTTACCTCCATTTGCCCACGTATTGGAAAAGGAGGAAACTGTACGACATGTTCTGTCCACAATGCGGGTCGAATCAACCCGATGAACTCAAATTCTGCAAACAATGTGGGACAAATCTGTCGGCCGTAAAGGCCGCCGTTACAAAGCCCGAAAGCTCAGGGGGTTTTGACTGGGAGAAAACATGGCTCGCGGAAGCGGTAATGACCCATGAGGAGAAAGACCGGCGACGCGGCCTGACCGCAGAAATGAAGCGCCGGCGCGAGATCAAGGCCGGGATCATTACCGCCAGCAGCGGTCTGGGAATTGTACTAGTGCTTGCGGTGCTGATGGAAGCGATAGTGATCAACGGACATTTAAGTCCGCTCGCAGCGGACATCCTGAGCAGGATCTGGATAGTGGGACTGATACCGATCCTGGTTGGGTTATCGCTTATATTTAACGGTGTCTTTATCAGTAAGCGTTCGCGGGAGGAGGGCCCGCAGTCCGGTGATCGGAACGAGACTCAGCGTCTCGATGCTTCAGCAGAAAACTATCTGCCGGCGGCGAACACGAATGAACTTATAAAGGACCAGCTGCACAGCGTTGTGGACGATACTACAAAGCATCTGCACGTAAAGCGGTAGTCAATTAGCAAGCAGCCACTTTATTGCTTCGTCGAGGTGGTGGAAGATCTGCATCTTTATCCCCTTGCTACGGAGAATTACTTTGCCCGCCTCCGGTATCTCGTAGTTCCCAAATCGATCGTAGAAGGCCAGCAGACGTCCTTTCAGCAGGTCGGCGACCGGGCCGATAACCTGCAGCATTTCCTGCATGCTGATCATCTCCTCAAAATCATGATCGAGCAGGATCCTTGGGCAATTATTGGCCTCGCACTTGTCGATGATCTCGCGCCAGTACGCGAGAGCGATATCGGAGGTCACGCGCTTTCCGCCCACCGTGACATGAAGATATCCATCTTCCTGATCCAGAAAGATGGTGTAATCCTTGGCGGCGTCATTCACGGCAATTTATATATGCGAATACTCCGCGAATTTCAAGCTATTAACGGAAAGTGGTGGTGGAGGCGGCGGGAATCGAACCCGCATCCAAAGGTTGCGACCAGTGAAATCTACACGTTTAGTTCATTCACTTTAGTTTCGCCGCGGACGAGCAGATGAATGAACAAGACCTCATCTGCGGCTAACCCGACTGATATTTAAGGCGCGTTCGCAGGTGGTGAACGTGCCCGAGCCTCAACTGGGTTATGCCTCGACCGGTCGCATGAGGCGAACTTCCGGCGAGACATCGCTTAACCTAAGGTTAATTAGGCAGCGAGAGCTAATTCTTGATTAGCATTTGTTTTTGACAAGTTGTTTTAACGAGCTAACGAGTCAAGCCCGACGTGCATTCAAAGATCTATACAAGCCCCTGTCGAAGCCTGTCGCCCCCACATTGAGGAAGGCCAGTTTATGACATTTAGATGCACTTAGAAAGGCGGCGGTTAGCTATATCTTACGCGAGTCGTAAGCCCAGTGAAGCACCGCCTGGCGCTGCCTGGGCCGACAGTCAAGAGTTCGACGCGGGCAATTGGCTTTGATCTGGGCGACATGACGGCGGATCGCCCGCCAGCGCCTTATCTGGCGGTCGTCGTCCAGACAGCGGCGTCCTAAGTAGTACCGGCAATACCACTGGAACCAGCCTCGTGGATCCTCGTCATAGATCCAGCCGTTCTTTCGCCAGACATTGAGCGGCTGTGAGGCGTTCACGCTGAAGTAGTTAAGTTTCGGGTCGTGTTTGTCGTGACAAAGCTTTGCTTTCTCAAACCAATCGGACGGAAATTCATCGGTGCAATCGGTCATGTACTTTCCGCCGAAAACGCCAAGCTCCAGCATCTGCTTTGGTGTTAACTCAGGTTCGAAATCCATATGAAAGTTGCGTCCCTCGGGCTCGGTGACCCGGTACGTGTAACCCTGCTGCATGAGGTCGTTGACCTCGACCCAATATGGCTTCATATTTCAATTAAATTCTACGGCAATCACGTTCGCTTGACACCTATTTCAGGATTCGGCGATACTTTCCACGCCAAAACCCTAAAGCCCACCCTCCCAGCAATACGTTTTATCGTATCGCCCACGGGCGGCCTAAAATCAAAGGAGAACTATGTATTCGAAACTCTCAACTCTGTTCGGTATCATTCTGCTTGCAGCCACCGCAGCTTTCTCTCAAGGCGGAAATTCCGCAACACCCGCAACTACGCCTAAAACGCAACCGTCCAGCGGCTCCGACACCAAAGTAAAAACGCCTGCCTTCCGACCGTCCAAGAACCAGATCATGGAAGGACAGCAGGTCCTTATCAATGAAAAACTTTATAGCGGAAAAGCTACGGGAATCTACGGCGATTCGCGGGACGCGATCAAGGCTTATCAGAAAGCACATGGCCTGGAGGTCAACGGTAAATTCGACCGCGCGACCCTCGAGAAAATGGGGATCTCGTTAACTGAGACAAAAACGGCCGACAAGACGAAGAGCAAATCGACGGATTCGAAGACCGCATCCAAGGCCGACGGCCCGAAGCGTCCTGCTCCGTTTCAGGCGACGGATGAACAGATAATGGCGCTTCAAAAGGTCTTGAAAGATGCCAGGTTGTACGATGGTGCCACTGACGGCAAGAGAAGCGACGCCCTCAAGGCATCCATCAAGAAATACCAAGAAGCCAATAAGCTCAGTGCAACCGGCGGCATCAACGCTGCAACGCTCGAAAAAGCGGGTATCGCACTGACCGATGCGCAAAAAACCCAAGTCGCGGCACAAGCCGCGTATGACGCAGCGCACGCCAGATCAAACTGACCCAGTTTATACGCGATGCATAAGCCGGCTCTAAGCAGCCGGCTTCTTTTTGTGCAAAAATGCAGAAATGAAATACCTTCTTCTTACGTCCATCTGCTTACTCCTGACATCATCCGTGCTTGCACAAGCTCGATCGAAGGACGAAGCTGCGATCCGAAAGGTAATGGCCGATCAGGCCGCTGCATGGAATCGCGGTGATCTCGATGGTTTCATGGCGGGGTACTGGAAGTCCGACAAGCTCACCTTTCTCTCGGGAACAAATGTCACCCGCGGCTGGCAGCCGACACTCGACCGGTACAAGAAGAGCTACGATTCTCGAGCGAAGATGGGCACGCTAAAATTCTCAGATCTTGAAATAACCTTCTTGTCGAAAGATGCGGCGGTCGTCCTGGGCAGTTGGGAACTAACGCGAGATAAGGACAGACCCGGCGGTAAATTCACCCTCACATGGCGCAAATTCAAGGAGGGCTGGCGGATCATTCTGGATCATACTTCGTAACCGTAACTCCAATTGTCGCAACTTTTACGTCCCAACCTCGTAAATGAGTCATGTCTCGTTTCGCCGTTTTGATACTGCTGTGGTTTGTCGCAACTCTTGTCGCGGCGGCTCAAGCTCCGCTCCTTACTGAAAAAGACTACCAACGTATTTCTGCGGCGCCCGCAAACGGTTTTGCGTATCCTTATTACCTCTACGTGCCGCCTGAGCTAAAAAAAGCGGGAAAGGCGGAACAGACACTTCTCGTTTATCCAAACAATACCGGCAAGGTCAGCGACGATCTTGGCGTTCATGAGTCTGACGTAAAGGCGAATATGTCGCGAATGGGCGGTATCGCGGCCGTTCTGGAAGTAGCGATACTAATGCCCGTTTTCCCGCGGCCGGAGAGTGATTGGCATACCTATACGCACGCTCTTGATCGCGACACGATGCTTAGCGAAAAGGACTATGGACGTCCCGATCTGCAGTTGATCGCGATGATCGACGACGCGCGCAAGCGGTTGAAAAAGCAAGGGATCGCTATCGACAAGCGCGTATTCATGAGCGGATTCTCCGCGCAGGCGATGTTTACAAATCGATTCACATTTCTTCATCCTGATCGGGTGAAAGCTGCTTGCATAGGAAGCCCAGGTGGATGGCCTATTGCGCCAGTTGAGAAATATAACGACAAAAGTTTACGCTATCCGATCGGCGTCGCGGACCTAAAAGCTGTCTCGGGAAAGAAGTTCGATCTAGAGGAACTAAAGCGCGTACCGCTGTTCATTTTCATCGGCGATCAAGATACGAACGACTCCGTTCCCTTTGACGACTCTTACGATCAAGAGGACCGGGACCTGATCAACCCTTTATTCGGCGAGACACCTGTTTCACGCTGGTCGGTCTCGCAGGAGTTGTACAAGAAGGCGGGTCTTGACGCGACCTTTCGCGTGTATCCGGGCGTGGCTCACACGATCACTCCGGAGATGAGGGACGACATTCGGGCGTTCTTTTTGAAACACAAATAGGATCAAACGGTGATCTCGCGCCTTTCTGCATCGGACAAACGCGCGGCATCAAGCACTCGCTGGATGGCGACACCATCGGCGAAAGTAGCCGCGCCATCGACTGAATTTTCACCTGACCGAATGGCTTCAACGACAAGCGGTGCGAGTTGGACGAATCCGCGCGAAAAACCCGAATCCGGCATCCCCGGAAGAATGTGCCCAAGGTCCGTTTCGAGGGAGGTCCACTCGTTCTCGCCGTTCTTCGCTATCCAAACCTCGCCCATCGGCCCGATCCGGATAACGCCTTTCTCGCCGAAGAATTCCATCTGATTCTGGTACTCAGGTCCCTCCGACATGGATACCGAGATCAAGCCGGTGGCCGCCCGCGACAATTTTCCGTCGGCAAATCTGACGATCATGTTCGACTGGTCATCGCTGGTCACTTGCCGTACTTGGCCCGACGAGGCCTTGCGCTCTTTGACATGCCTCTCAAGCTGACAGTTTATTTCGGAAATTGTGGTCCCCATAAACCAGTGAAGCGAGTCGATCACGTGAGATGCAATGGCACCGAGGGCTCCGCCGCCGGATGTGATATCAGCCCACCAATTCCATGGGATATCAGGGTCGGCGCGATATGACGACTGAAAATTCGTTTTCGCGTGATGGATCTTGCCTATCACGCCGTCGCGGATCATTTGATAGGCGACCCTTCGGCCGGGCAAGAACCGCAGCTCATGGTCGATGACATTTATGACGCCTGCCTTCTCCGCAGCTGCGGTCATTTCCTCAGCCTCCGCGACGCTCATCGCCATGGGCTTCTCGCAAAGGACATGCTTACCGTTTTCGAGAGCGGCTAGCGTCATCTCTCGATGATAGACCGGCGGGGTTGTCACGCAGACAAGGTCGACGTCATCTCTGCGAACGGTTTCGCGCCAATCGTCTGTAAAGTGCGGAGCACCGGTCTCAGACGCTACAGCTGAGGCATTCTCAATATGCCCACTCGCGACCGACGCTATGAATACACCCTTGCAAGCCAGAAACGCCGGTATTTGCACCTTCCGAGCAAATCCGGTGCCGATGATCCCGATCCCCACCTTTCCATGCATATCTCGATTAGACACAAACCGGAGGCCAAAAACAAAAAAACGTGCCGTTTAGAGCACGTGGTCCGAAATCAAATCTGCGATAATCTACTCGATCGTCACGCCGATACTCTGAGCAGCAGCTGCTCTCGGCCGTCTGTCGCCACCCGTCAGAAACGCTTCATAGAGGTCTTTGTCATGGCCCTCCAGATTGGAAATATGGACCCCGACAAGGAAACGCTCAGTTGAGACGTGAAGGCCGACTTTTTCGTACCTGCGGCCCATTGCGCGAAGGTAAACCTTGCCATTCGGCAGATCGATCTCAATGTTAAGTGGGCGCTCGTGGCCGACAAGATACTTTTCTTTGACACGGATCGACGGAACAAGAAAGGCCAGGCCGGTACGGCTCATATCAACGGTTTCCCCAAGAATACAGGCTGCCCGCGCCAACTCGATCCCTCTCTCGGTCCTGACCTCGGGGTCGAACCAAACCTTCATCGGAGCTTTATGCCGCCGCCGCGCAGACACCAGCCGGTCAGACAGAGAGCGATTGAGTTTAGATATCAGCTCACGGATCATCTAATTTTCTTAACAAACCTGAGGGATGAGTTTTTATGTATAAACCTTTTTTGGAAAAATATCAACCGCGTTTTAAAAAAATTTACACTTAATTCATTTCTTCAACGGCTTGCCCCCGTTGTCCTTGCCCGATATCCGCGAAGTCCCCGTTTTATCGGGGGTTAAGAGAAAAGATCGCTTTCCCGTTTTTCCGTACTGAGCGGGGGTCGCTCCCGCCGAGTACTGTTTTTTATCCCCGCTCAGATCGATCGAATAGTCATATCCGGTGGACGCACTTGTTTTAACGTCGTCGGCCAGCAAATTCGCATCGACAAGTGCGTTGATATCGGCGAAGGCACCGTTATTCGTCAAGGAATATGCCAATTCTGCCTTTGATATGCGCTCGAGCATCTTCTGGGCCTCGTCCTCGTGCGTCTCGATCCGGAGGTTGTAGAAATACTGCTTACCTTCCTTCTTAATGCGTGCCTCGGTCTCCTCGTCGACCGACTGAATGACCCAGGTATTTCCCTGTTTTTTGAGCTTTATCGGCTGGGTCTCGATCTTTCCCTCAGCGTTAGGCAGGTTCGCTGTGACGGTGGCCTCTTCACCCGTGATTATCTCGCCATTGATCTGCAATTGCTCGGGCACCTCACCGGCGATCGCTTCAAAATCGATAGAGAATTCCTTAAGCTCCGTATCCGTAAGGCCCTCGATCGCCGGGCGAAGGTTCGTTAAAAAGATCGCCTCACGAAAGCGCTTTGCCCGCAGGTGCTCGTAAAACGCACGGACAATTTCCGCCGGCCCGCCCTGTTCGATCTCGATGGAGGCCGCATTGGAAGAGGCCTGGCCAGCGTTCGCCTTCCGAGAATCCCCTGGGGTTTTTGATTCGGCAGCGGGTGAGCAGGAAACAACGAGGGTGAACATCGCCAGCATAGCGACCGTCGGAAGACGGTCGTCCAGCGATGAGCGGAGAACTTTTGAAAATGACATCTTCTAGCGAACTTGGGAACGGAACGAGTGGGAATGGAAGCCGAAAAACGGCACGCTATATTTGAATTATAGCGTGCCGCGCACAAACAAGTAAAACATTATTTTGAGCCGCTTATGCAGCCCTTTTCTTACCCGCGAGCCATACCTCCCGCCCGACCAAATACAGGATCAGAGCAAGGAGTAAGAACGGAAGCAGACCCAAAAGATCTGAATAGCTCCCCTCTACAAAGGGGTTGCTCTTGGAGAATCCCTCGAACTTATCCTGCGTGTTCTTAAGCCAAGGGATCACGGCGAATAGGGCGATCAAGATGCCCGCGATCGCGCCCCCAGCGATATAGCCCGAGGCAAGCAAAACGCCATTCGATTTGTCGGTCTCGGCCATTACCTGCTCGTCGGTGAGGTTTTGCCCCGCGAGTTTCCTACGAAGATAAATATCTACTCCCCATCGAACGATACCGCCGATAAAGATAGGAGTGGATGTCGAGATCGGCAAATAAATGCCCACGGCGAAAGCCAATGCGGGAACGCCCGAAACCTCGAGAACTACGGCCATCATCGCTCCCAGAATTACGAGACCCCAAGGAAGGTTCTGACCGAGAACCCCCTTGATGATGTAGCTCATCAACGTGGCCTTTGGCGCGTCGAAACGCTCGAGATCCTCGCCATCGTCACCCTTCTTGAGAATGCCGTTGATACCCGGGTCGACGAAGTAGACCGCGTGGCCCTGATCATTCACTAAATATTTGCCTACCTGCCCTGCGGAAGGATCGGTATTCTGCCAAACGCGGTAGGTAGCCGGGTCGGAGTCTTTATACTTTCCGCCGGCCTTTTCACTTTTGAGCTGGCCATTCTCGCGGAACAGTTTATCTTCGGTCACGGTCACACGGGCCTCAGGCGAATTCGCGTCAACCTTTTGATAGTAGGTTCGCGAGCTGTTGAGAAAGATGAGCAGCGAACCGAGAACAAGCGCCGAGGCCAGGGCTCCCACGAGAATAGCGATCTGCTGACGCCATGGTGTACCGCCTACCCAGAATCCGGTCTTCAGGTCCTGCGAAGTGGTTCCGCCATTCGAAGCCGCGATGCAGACGATGCCGCCGATAGACAGGGCGGTCACGAAATATGGGTCCGGGTTCGTCCAGCCGAGTGCTAAAAACACGAGACACGTGATGAGCAAGGTTGCGACAGTCATGCCCGAGATCGGGTTCGACGACGAACCTACCTCACCCGTCAACCTCGAGGAAACCGTCACGAACAGGAAGCCCAAAATGATGATAAGGAAAGCCCCGCCAATGGAAACTAACGGATGCGTGAAGATACTCAGGCCCAGTTGAGGCGAAAGAAGGATGGCGGCTATCAGGCCAATGACCCCAACGATCACCCATTTCATCGAGAGGTCTTGATCCGTCCGCGGAGTTTTCGAGCCATCGGCATTCGCCTGGCCTCCGCGAAGGTCGGCGAGGCCCCCCTTCAATCCATGCCAGATGGTCGGCAAGCTTCGGGCGAGCGAGATCATTCCGGCCATCGCGACCGCGCCGGCACCGATGTACAGGATGTACGAGCTTCTCACCTGCGCCGGTGACATCTCGGCGATCGTTTTGGATAGCTCGGGAGCGACCGGGGTCGTCATTCCGCTGCCGAAGAACTTGATCATCGGGATGAGCACCAGATACGACAAAACACCGCCGCCCATCATTAGCCCGGCGATCTTTGGGCCGATGATATAACCAACGCCCAAAAGTGTCGGGTCGTTGTCGGAGTTTATCGATCCGCCCTTGAAGCCCTTGTTGCTAAAGTCGTATCCCGGTGACGTCTTCCAGAAGAAGAGGACGTTCATCAGCGTGTTGAACAGGAACCCGAAGACAAATCCGATCGAGATGATCTTGCCGCCGCGAAGGGCGGCGTCGTCATCAGCGTCCCCGCCAGCTTCGTGTGAGGCGTCGCGCGATTCTTTAGACGCACCGGCTTTAAGTACCTCGGCGCAGGCCGTGCCCTCCGGATATTTTAGGTAGCCGTGCTGATCCTTGATGAGTGCACGCCGGAGCGGGATCATCATCAAAATCCCGAGCAGGCCGCCCAACACGGCGACAAGCATCACCCGCCCCAGATCTAGGTCGAAACCCAGGATCATGATCGCCGGCATCGTAACGCCGATACCGAAAGCGATCGATTCGCCCGCGGACCCTGCCGTCTGCATCATGTTCGCCTCTAGGATGGTCGCGTCGCGCATACCCACCTTCGACAGCAGGCGGAATACAGTAATGGCAATGACCGCGACGGGTATCGAAGCGGAAACGGTCAGCCCCGTTTTTAGAACAAGATACAGCGACGACGCACCGAAGATGATGCCGAGCAGCGTTCCGATGATCAGCGGAAACGGCGTAAGCTCACGCAGGTTTGCGGAGTCGGGAATATACGGCCGAAAATTCTCTAGAAAAGGATTCTTCATCCGAAAAAGGCCTCCTTGAGGTCGAAATTTCAGCTAGCCCAAAACTGCGGGGCGTCAGATCAGATTCAGGGGGAAAGGCTTAGTCAGGCTAAATGTAACACCCTAAAACACAAAAGCGCAACACTTTAGCCAGATAGATCAAAGGTTAGCAGGCTCCCCTCCTAAACAAGGAGGGGAGCTTTCGAGTATTATTTCCTTCTCAGGAGAAATCTACCATGAAACTCTCGGTCGCTCTTCGCCTCTCTGTACTTATTCTCTGTCTCGCTGCATCGCTCTCGGCACAGACGATACCCGCTCCGAAGGACGTACTTGGCTGGACGCCGGGCGACGACCGGAAGCTCGCGAGTTGGGACCAGGGACTCGAGTATTTCAAGAAGCTCGACGCCGCGAGCGACAGAGTAGTGTTTCAGGAGATCGGCAAGACGACGATGGGAGCGCCGTTCGTCTATCTCACGATCTCGAGTCCCGAGAACATAAAGAATCTCGCGAAGCTTCAGCAGATCAATGCGAAGCTGGCCGATCCCCGGACGTTCAAGAGTAATGACAAAACTGCTCAATCGCTGATCAAGCAGGGCAAGACGGTCGTCGCGATCACATGCAGCATTCACTCGACCGAGGTCGGAGGCTATTTATCGTCGATGTTGATCGCGTATCGACTCGCGTCATCGAATGATCCCGACATCAAGAAGATCCTCGACAACACGATCATCCTACTGGTCCCAAGCTTGAATCCGGACGGCGTGGACATCGTCAACAACTGGTACCAAAAAACGCTCGGAACAAAATTCGAGGGAACGGACCCGCCGGAGCTTTATCACAAGTACACGGGCCACGATAACAACCGCGACTGGTACGCGTTCACGCAGGTCGAGACGCAGTTGACCGTCGATAAGATCCTCAACCCGTGGCACCCGCAGATCGTCCACGACATCCACCAGCAGGGTGCGAATGGCTCGCGGCTATTCCTGCCGCCGTATATGGACCCGGTCGAGCCCAACGTCCCAAAGCAGATCGTCGAGGGTTACACCGAGCTCGGGAATTACATCACTAAAGATCTGCGCTCGAAAGGATTTGAGGGCATCACAAACAACTCGACCTATGACGCGTGGACCCCGTCGCGCGCGTATTCGCACTATCACGGCGGCGTGCGTATCTTGAGCGAAACGGCTTCGGCACGGCTCGCAACGCCGGTCACGATAACATTCGATCAACTGCGTCCCGGCGAGCACTACGACCCGAGAAAGGAAGCTCCGAACTTCGGCCCCGTTTGGAAAGGCGGCGAATGGCATATCGGTGACATCACGCGATATATGACCACCGCGGCGTTCTCACTGCTGACCAACGCCGCCGCCGAGCGCGAAAAATGGCTGAGTCGGTTTTATGAGATCGAGAAAGATGCGGTGCGGCCGAGGAAGGATGGTGAAACCTTTGCGTTTGCCATCCCTCCGAAACATCATGCAAAACTCCCGGCAAATCCGAGCTCAGATCTGGGGACTACCGGCTTTCAGGCGATAGATGCCGAGTCCCGTCGGGATGAGCTGATATCGATTCTTGATCGAGCGGGTCTGGAAATTGAAGACACTGCTGGTTTTACCGCAGACGGCAGGAAATTTCCACGAGGAACCGCAGTGGTAAAAATAGCCCAACCTTACGGAAACTTTGCTCAGGCACTTCTGAAACCTCAGATCTATCCAGATCTAAGAGATGCACAGGGCAATCCAGTCCGGCCATATGACGTAACCGCACATGCGCTTGAGTTGCTTATGGATGTCGATGTGGTGGAGATCAAGAGTCCTTTCAGCTATCGGCCCATTATCGAGGCGGGTAGCGGGAATATGGGTTGCGGCGTCGACCACGGGCCTCGGTATTCCGTTTATAAGTCTGCGCTGCCCAGTATGGACGAGGGCTGGACAAGGTGGGTCTTCGAGAAGAGTGGTCACAACGCTCTTTGCTGGGGATATTTCGACTCCGTTGACAATTCCGAAATACGGAGCGGTGTTCGTGAAGTCCCTTACCACGGTGCGAAGACCATCATCTTCCCTGATCAGCCTGCCAATCAGATCCTCAACGGGTATCCGAAGGGCTCGATGCCTGATGAATACACTGGCGGGCTTGGCAAGGAGGGCGTTGATAATCTGAAGAAATTCGTCGAGGCGGGCGGGACGCTTGTGTTCCTCAACCGCTCGTCGAATTTTGCGATCCAGCAGTTCAACCTGCCGATCAAAGACGTCACGCAGGGCCTCGCGAACAAAGACTTTTACATTCCGGGCTCGATACTTCGCACGGAGATCGATACGACGAGCCCGATCGCAAAGGGAATGCCGGCCGAGTCGATCGCGTGGTTCGAGAGCGGCCCGGCGTTTGAGGTCACGGACGCGCAGGCGGCCAGCCTGCCGGTGAAGATCATCGCTCGATACCCGTCGGACCCATCAAAGGTGCTTCTATCAGGTTGGGCGCTCGGTGCTGAAAAGATCGCCGGCAAGGCTGCTCTCGTGGAGGTCACCATGGGCAAGGGCAAGATCATCCTTTTCGGCTTCCGACCGCAGTACCGCGGGCAAAGCCTGGCGACATTCCCGCTGTTGTTCAACGCGATTTCTAATTAGCGCGTCTTCGAACGCGGATACGGCAGATAAGGCGGATTCACGCGGACAGAAATCTTACGATTTCTCTGGATTCGGCTTTTGCCCGCTACCATCCGCTAGATCTGCGTTCAAAATTTCCTTTCGACCCGTCAAATGTTAGTCTCTACACTTTCTCGATGAAGGAAGATATCAAAGAGACGCGCCTCGACAATGCCCTCGTGGTGCTCACTGACCGGATGCCCTCGGTGCGTTCTGTGACGCTGACGTTTCTTGTCCGCTCCGGAGCCAAGCACGAGCCGGACGACCTGCACGGAATAACGCACTTTATCGAACACGCGGTTTTTAAGGGCACCAAAAAGCGCTCTGCGCTGGATATCGCGATCGAACAGGACCGGCTGGGCGGCAGCCTCGATGCTTTCACGACGCACGAGGAAACTGGCTTCGCGATCAAGGTTATCGATGAACAGCTTTCTGCGGCGTTTGACCTTGTCGCCGACATGCTGAGCGAACCGCTTTTCGACGAAAAAGAACTCGAGGCCGAGCAGCGAGTGATCATCGAGGAAATGAAGATGGTCGACGATTCGCCTGAGGACTCCCTTGGTGATCTTTTCAATGAAGTTTTCTTTCCCGAACATCCGCTGGGGCGGAATATCGCCGGCACGCCGGAAAGCGTCAGGACATTCGATCACGAAAAGACGCGGGCATATCACGAACACGCATTCACGTCGGGGAATCTCGTTATCGCGGCGGCGGGGAACGTGGAGCATGACGAACTGCTCAAGCTCGTGAGTGCGGTGTTCCAGTCGCCGCAAGCGGCGAGTGCGGACAAAGCCACCCCGCTCGCAGATGCTGGGGCGGGGGCCCCGGCGAGTGTCCGCGTCCCAAAAATGGCCGCGCCGCTCGTTATAAAGAACCGTGCTGACCTCGAACAGGCTCACCTCGTCATCGCAACGCCATTTGTTGCGGCCCCGGACCCGCGAAGGTACGCGGCCGATATTCTTGCTAACGTGATCGGCGGCGGAATGTCGAGTCGGTTGTGGCAGAAGATCCGCGAGGAGCGGGGCCTCGCGTACTCGGTCGGCGCCTCGACCACCATGTATCAGGATGCTGGGGTCTTTTCGATCTTCGCCGCGACGTCACCGGAACAGGTCAAAGAGGTCGTCGAGGTCTCTGTCGCAGAACTGCGAAGCATCCTCATGGACGGCATCACTCAGGAAGAACTGGAATTGTCGAAGCAGACTTCGCGGGCATCGATCCTGTTGAGCCTTGAGGACTCCGCGTCGCGTTCGGCTTCATTGGCTCAGAGCGAAATGGTACACGGCCGTCAGATCGCTCTCGAAGAAACACTCGCCGGCGTTGACGCTGTAACGGTCGATGACTGTCACAAACTTGCCGCTGAATTCTTTACGACGGAAAAGATGTCCTTTGTCGCCCTTGGTGATCTTAGCGGTGTGACCATCGAACGCGAGCACCTCGTTTTGTGATCTCTGTCATTGCACTCAGGCAATAAATTCGTATCCTCTTTTGCGGGAGGACCAGGATGAATCTTCGCCGCCTTTTCCTGTATACGTTTGTTGGGTCGGTTTGCGCGAGCGCTCTTATCGGTATCGGCATCCTTATCTTCGGCAGTTTTGGCGAACTCGAGGTGAAGGTGCTCCTGACCGCCTTGACCGTCACGGTCACGAGCATTCTTGGCTTGGCATGCGGCGCCTATTTCGAGGCGCGCGGAGCGCGCATACTTCCGCTGATCGGGATCACGCTGGCAGCCATCGCTGCGGTCATGTGGATGTTCGTCATTTGGGCGGACAGCAATCAAGGGGACTATTTTGTCCGGGGTCTGCTGTCGATCACCGTTATCGCAACCGCTTGTTCGCATATCTCGCTGCTGTCGCTCGCGCGGCTGGATCCTCGCTTTTTCTGGCTGCGGATCGCTGCACACGCAACCGTCTGGCCGCTTGCGGCTCTTATCGTATTTTTGATCTGGGATTCGAACCTGATAGGTGAGGAAATCACCGGGCGAGTTACCGGCGTGCTGGCGATCCTCGTCGGCGTCACGACGCTTCTCACTCCTCTGTTTCATTGGCTTAGCTCGCATGAGCCGACCGAGGCCGCGATCGATGCGGAGATCGACAAGCTCAAGATAAAGCTTGCCGAGCTTGAGCGCCTCAAGTCGTCGATGCATAAGGGATCGGATCAGTGACGCCTGCTCGTTCAAACCCACGTAATCTCAGCGCGCACGAGTCGCACGTCCCGCATGCGAGATCTTCATTGCGATAGCATGACCACGTGAGGTGGAGCGGCGCGGTTAGTTGGAGCCCTTTTTTTACGATCTCAGCTTTTGATAGATGGATGATCGGCGTGCGGATCTCGATGTGCGTCTCAGGCCTCGTCCCAGTGTCGATGACGCTTTGAAACGCCTCATAAAACTCGGGACGGCAATCCGGGTAGCCGCTCGAATCTTCGGCTACCGCGCCTATGTAGATAGCGTTCGCGACCACAACCTCCGCCCAACTGACGGCGATCGAGAGCATATTTGCATTGCGAAAGGGAACGTAGCTCGTCGGGATCCCTTTTGAGGCTAGATCCGCCTCGGTGACCTCTATATTTTTGTCGGTCAACGAGGAGCCGCCTATCTTGGCGAGGTGCTCGATCGAAACATCAAGCCGATTCTCGATGCCGTAATGGTCCGCGATGTCATTGAACGCTTTTCGCTCCCTCGTCTCGGTACCTGGCCGTAGGAGATATGCAGGAACGCCAGTTGCTCGCTCTCGCTCGCAGCGATCGCGGCGGTCACGCACGAATCCATTCCGCCTGAGACAAGAACGATCGAACTCATAGGTTGTTAACCACTCGGGTGATCCCATTCTTGATCAGGTCGACATTAAAATTGATCAAGAGCCCGAGGCGGAGGTCCATGATCTTGAGGTAAGTGCGAACCTGCTTTGCGTGAACCGGCGCGATCGACTCGCCGGATTTGATCTCGACGATGACCTTTTGATTCACCACAAGATCCGCCCGGAAACCAATGTCGAGTCGCACTGCTTCCCAAACAACCGGCACACCCTGCTGCGTCGACACCTGAAGCCCGCGTTTGGCCAGCTCATGGGCTAAAACGGATTCGCAAACCGACTCAAGGAGGCCGGGTCCCCATCTTGTGTGAATCTTGAAAGCTGAATCTACTATTTCCCGTGAGAGTTGGTTTTCATTCATAGACTTTTTGATTTCCCGCAAAGTCGCAAAGAAGCAAAGAATATCTCGTGCGTTCTTATGCCGCTTAGCGTCTTTGCGGGAAACATCCTTATTCATCTGCCGAGTCCGTCCTGCAGGACTTGCGAGAGCTTCCAGAGCATGGCGAGGCCGGGGTTTTCCTCGTCGTATTCGACGACCTTCATATCATCGAGGATGATGGCCATCCCGATGCGGCCGCGGCGTGTGTAGATGATGCCGACATCGGCGCGGAGGCGATCGAGCGCTCCGGATTTTGAGGCCACTGGGATCGTGTCGGGCATCCCGCGGCCGATGCCGTCCTTGTACTGCTGACGCTTGAGAATGTTGATCATTTCGGCCGACGCCTCCTTTGAAACGAGCTGGCCGTTCTCCATCATTTCGATGAGCCGTACGAACTGCCGCGGGCTCGACCGCCCCAGACCGAAAAGCTTATTTTGCGGCTCTTGATACGCCTTTGACTCGCCTCCGCCGCCGATCTTTCGCATGAACTTAATGTCGGTAAGGCCAAGCGAATCCATGAAGTTGTTAACGTTGTCCGCACCGACCTTATCCGCTACGAGGTTAGTTCCCGTGTTGTCGGAAACTACGATCATCAGATGAAGAGCCGTCGCAAGATCGATCTTTGTATTGTCAGAGAATTCGCTAAGGACGCCAGAGCCGCCCTGCTTACTCTCTTTCGTCAAAACGATCTCATCATTCCAGCGCAGCTTTCCCTGCTCGACCTGGTGGAAGGTTTCGGCCATAACAGCCAGCTTTATCGTGCTCGCTGTACGCGTCTGTTCGTCGCAGCGAAGGCAGTAGTCCTTGCCCGTATCCAGATTCTTCGCGTAGATCCATGCCTTTCCCTGAAACCCGGCCAGCGCATCCTGTATGCGGTCATCAAGTGACGGCTTGGGCTTCTGAGCAACCAAGCATACCGTTGCTACCAGAATTAGAATCGGCGCCAATATGAATTTATTCATTTTCGTTATTCCTCTCGTCAGAGTCGTGACGGTACGTGTCTCTGTCGATCTGCGCAAGCCAGCGGTCGTTGTCCTTATCGAATTTTACAAAACCGTCCACAAGAAGATTGTCCGGACTTCCGAATTCATCGACATCGCTATCCATGTAGAGTGTAAGCTGCATGCCCTCAGCCAGCACCAAGTTCATGTTTTCTAGATCGCGACGCGTCCCTACGCAGGACAAGATGACGTTGCCGTTAATGTCTATTTTCGAAAGGTCCGCGTAGATCCTTGGCCTGGTTCTCACGAGATTAGACTCCGCGGGCTTCAGCGCCCCAGATATATTTGTGCAGCTGCAGGTTTAACCGCACCGGCAGCCGCGAACGTGCAACCGCGTCTGCGATCGCGGGGAGGTCTACGCCGTGGACAGGCGAGACAAGGATCTCTTTTGTTCGTTCGGTAAGGTCATATTTGGCTATCGTTTCTTGTGCGAATTCCCAGTCGTGCAGATCGGCGATAACGAATTTGACTTCATCTTTCTCGGACCGAAGCCGCTGAAGATTCGGCCAGTGATTTCGTTCCAACTCGCCTGAGGCCGGACATTTTACATCAAGGATCACGCACGCACGCGCATCGAGATCTTCGGTCGAGACAAAACCTCCTGTCTCGATGAGAACTTCATAACCGCGATCGCAAAGCTCGGTGACAAATGGGAATACGGCCTTCTGTGCGAGCGGCTCACCCCCGGTCACCTCAACGAGCCTGCAGCCAAATTCCTCGAGCTTTGCAAAGATCGACCCAAATTCTATTTTCTCGCCGCCATAGAACGTGTATTCGCTGTCGCACCAGACGCACCGCATTGGACATCCCGTCAGGCGCACAAACGAACACGGGCGGCCTGCGTGAGACGATTCGCCCTGAATTGAGAGGAAGATCTCTGTGACTCGAAGCTCCACAAAAAGCGAACCACAGATTAACACAGACGGAAACAGATAAAACCGACATTCCTATCCGTGTTTATCAGTGTCTATCTGCGGTTAATTCTCTCAGAAAAGTCCGAACCAGCCGTATGCATTAAGGATCTCTCCTGCGCCGAATGATGCGAGATTGGCGAGGACGATCGTGATCATTGCCTGGATCCACCCGCGGGTACCCAGATCGACATTCCTAAAAGCTAGCCAAAAAAGCGAGCATTCTGCGACCGGGGCGAATGTTTCCGCTATAAAAAGATAAAGGGCACGCGACTGGTCCAGGAAGACCGCGGGCAAAACAAGGACGACAATGGGATATGTACACGCTGTCAGCCAGGCACCGCATGCAAGACGCTGTTTGATCGTTACCGGCCTCGGAAGTCCAATGAGCAGAACCGGGGTCTCGATCATGATCGTGAACAAATATCCGATCGGAAGAAACGCCCACAGTTCACGGATAGGAAGGCTTTGGGTCGGCTCCGGCGGGTTCACGACCATGTCGAATAACATGAACATCGCTTAGAGCATCTTAATAAGAAAGGGAAATTCGGCGAGAACGTGACCTATCGCAAATGCAAAATATAGGTCGCGCGTACGAGTGTAGTCGGCCGCAAATCCGAGCCAAAGAACGATGACCAGCAAAAGACTGACCGCCATCGCGCCGATCACGAGCCGTGGGAAACCGCCCTTATTGACGAATAAGGGAACGCGCTCAAGCTTCCAGGGGATGGCTTTCCAGTCGACAAGCGGGATGAGAAGGATCCAAACAAAGTAATGGATGGATTCGAGAAATACATGGGTCGCGACAAGCAAGCGGCTAGAGATCGCCGGAAGGATGTCGCTGCCCGCGTGTTGCGTGATACGCCAAAAGAGAGTTGTGTCCTCGGGTAAATTCGGCTGACCCGCTAATGCGGCCCAGATCCCGAGAAGGAATACCGGGATCGATGCGAGACACCAGTGATAAGCTCGCAGCCACTCGGGCCGGGTCCTTCTGATCTGTCGATCGAGAAACCACATTGCGATAAATGGGTGAATGTAGACGAGTGCAAGACTCCAGTATTGGGGAACGATCCAAGCCAGAGCTGCCAGGCCGAAAGCGACAGGAAACGCCCAACTCCAATCACTCTTTGGACGTTGGCGTCCGCGTAGGTAAAAGATCGCGGCGAGCCAGATAACGAAACAGGTGTCCCAAACGGAGGTACCCGTCGCCCAGCTATCCACGCCCCATAACCAATTGTCATTAGCGAAGTAGAGCGTCAGATACCCGGCCGTGAGTACGGCAACGCCGCCAATTCCTGCCGTGTAATACAGCTTCGAGCGGCCCCAACGCACCGGCATGCGGGCCGCAAAGTAGCGGAATTCCATAAAGTTATGGATACCCGCAAACAGAAAGATCGTCGCAATGGATAGCTGCAAAGGAAAGGCGCCGATCACGGTCGCGCCGATAGCGCACGCGGCCAGGAACCCGCCTAATAGCAGATGCCCGCTGGTCAATTCGAACCGACGAACCCGCAGCTCTTGCATTTATTCAGTGGTCTTGTCGTCCGCTTTGGGCACCTCGAGGATCACTTCCCGCTCGTCCATTCCGGTATACACACCCGGTTTCTCATCGACCACCTGGATCACCAGGCTGTCATTTATGTGCCCCCCGTAATTCTTAACCGACGGATCGAAAATCCGCGTTGTAACCTTAAAGAATCTCGGCGGCGGTGTGTTCGCGTACAGCGTAAGGGCTCCGAAGCCCACGGCCGCAATGATCGCCAAAGGTGCCGCGACCTTGGCGAATCTTCGACCGCCGCGGAAAGCGATAAAACCGGCGAATACCAACGCTACGGAGAGCAGGGCCCCGGCGATGATCGTATTTCCGCGTCCGGTTCCGAATCCTATCGCGGCCGCGGTCGTGTTCTCGGCATTTTGATCAAGCGACGCACGTAAGCTGTCGAGGAGCTCGCGGCGGATCTTCAAGGTCGGTACCTTGGCGTCGGAGCGTAGATCGATCGATATCTGGCCCGGAACGCCTTTTGCCTCGGCCGGCTTGGGTGCCGGAGTTGGACGCGGAATATCCGCAAGGCTGGAAACGCTAAACAGTGCAGTCAAGAGCAAACAAAAAAATATTTTTCGCATTAGGTTACTCCTCGCCATTCGGCTTATCGGGTGGGTTGGGGACGATCAAGGTGATCTTGTCATCCTCAGTTGTCGTTTCAAGCTTTACCCGTCCCCATCCGGTGTTATAGAAATGGACGGCCTGTGAAAACATCTTACCGGTGATACTTCGCGCTTCGGCAGGCGGCCCGGCATTCGCATATACGTACGACGCCGCTGACGCAACGCCCAACACAACAAGCGACACGACAGCACCTTTACCGACGCCGCTCGACGCCTTGCCGGAACGGACAAGCCAGATCCCGCCGAAAACAATTGCGAGGCTAATAAAAGCTCCGCTGAAGATCGTGGAAAGGCGCGACGTCGCGCTTGATATGACCGCGGCGGTATTACCATTGTCAAGGTCGTCGAGTTGTGCACGCAGCTGTTTTATCTGCGATCTGGGAATGATCAGTCGGGCGTCTTCAGCGTCAGCATCAAGACGAATATACATTTCCGTGTCGATGGACTTCGCCTGCTTGGCCGCCTTAGGTGTTTTCGTCGGATCGGGCCGGGCAATATCCGCCAATGCGACGAGCGAAAACGCCAGAATCAAACTCAATATCGTTGTGATCTTTTTCATCAAGCTTCTCCTTGTTGACATCGGGATTTGCGAATTATAACAGCATTTGGGTTTTGAACGTTCTGCGATAAACTTTTTGCATATGCGATCTCATTTGAAGAAGTTCATCGAGGCGATGGAACCCAATTCCGTTGCGGTGATCCCGGCCGCCCACGAGGCGACACGCAGCTACGACACGGAGTACAAATTCCGGCAGGATTCTGACTTTTGGTACCTGACAGGATTCCCTGAACCGGACGCGATCGCGGTGATAGATCCGTCATCGAAGACGCCCTATTCGTTATACGTTCGCCCTCGCGATCTTGAGATGGAGACCTGGTTCGGCCGCCGTCAGGGTGTTGACGGAGCAGTAAAGAATTACGGTGCAGACCGAGCTTTCCCGATCGAGAGATTTTCGGGTGATATCGGCAAGCTGCTCGACGGACATGAGAGGCTTTATTATCGCTTTGCGGTCGATAAGGGTTTGGACCAGACGATCCTTGGCTACCTGACGGAGCAGCGTGTCCGGCGTATCAAGACAGCCTATCCGCCGCACATCATCATCGATCCGACCCCGATCATCGGCGACATGCGGCTGCACAAGACCGAAAAAGAGATCGAGGCGATGCAGAGAGCGGCTGACATTGCCGCCGAAGCTCACGTGCTTGCAATGAAAAAGGTAAAGCCGGGCATGAATGAATCTCAGGTCGAGGCGTTGATGGAATCATACATGCGCGACAAAGGCGCCAGCGGCGTAGCATATAACTCGATCATCGGCGGCGGCGATAACGCGACTATCCTCCATTATGTCGAGAACAACATGCCGCTAAAGGACGGTGACCTGATCCTGATCGATGCGGGGGCCGAATATCAGGGATACGCGTCCGACATTACGCGCACTTTCCCGATCAACGGAAAGTATTCAAAGGCCCAGCGTGAGGTATACGACATCGTTCTGGACGTCCAGGAAAAGTGCATCGAGTACACAAAGGTCGGCAACACCGTAAAGGCGAGGCAGGAGTATTCCATCGAACTTTTGACCGAGGGAATGAAGCAGCTTGGCCTTTTGAAAGGAAAGACAAAAGACCTAATAAAGAAAAAAGCGTACATGAAGTACTACATGCACGGGGTCGGACATTATCTGGGCCTCGACGTGCATGACGCGGGACGCTATTTCACCGATCAGGGAGCCAAGAATTCGCGCCCCTTTGCCCCGGGCATGGTCCTGACGGTTGAACCGGGCCTTTACATCCCGCCGGATGATAAGTCGGCACCCGCTAAGTACCGGGGGATCGGCATCCGGATAGAGGACGACGTGCTCGTTACAAAAGACGGAAACCGCAACCTTACTTCAAAGGTGCCGAAAGATCCGGATGAGATCGAGGCTTTGATGGGTAAACGCCGCATGGCGAAAGCAGCATGACCTTCTCCGAACTCGTGAAGAGTTTACCCTTGGCATTCGCGGCACTATTTGTCGCGATACTCTTCATCCAGTCAGGGCTCGACAAAGTTTTCAACTACAAAGGGAATCTAGAGTGGCTGACCGGCCACTTTGAGAAGTCGGCCCTAGCCGGCACCGTCCCGATGATGCTGCCCGTGATCACGCTGTTGGAATTGGCGACCGGAATCCTTTGCGCCGTCGGGCTGATATACTTTCTTGTCGCGGGGGTCAGCTCGATCATCTTTTACGGGTCCGTGGCGGGTGCCGCTTCGCTGACTTCATTATTCTTTGGCCAAAGGGTCGCGCAAGACTATCCGGGCGCGGCGATCCTCGTTCCGTATTTCCTTCTTGACCTCGTGCTGATGTACCTATCGATGCCGACCCGTTGATCAGACGTGTTTGCTGATCGAGAGCGTAAGACGAGGTGTTGCGTCGCTCAACTTCGATGGGCCTTTCAACTGAACACGACGATCATCCAAGGTAGATCTTTCCTCGCCGGGTTTTGGGGTGAGATCGACGAATGAAATGTCGTAGCCTTCAAACGTGACGACTTTCGGAGCGAGGTTAGAGTTAAGCTCCAGGTCGTTCGCGTGTCTCTTCCCTTTCCACACCGAGATCTTTACGCGAGCGTTGCCCGCCCAAACGCAGCTCACATTGATCGGACACCGCGAGTCGCTATCGACGGCGACGAATTTTACCGTGATCTTGCCAACGGTCTTCTGCCGACCGACCTGCAGGGTTACTGAATCGTCGTGTTTCGCTAAAGCAGGCAGAGCCGCGAGAATTGTGAGCGAAGTTATTAGAATTAGCTTCTTCATATTTTTGGCGGCGGCGGCCGCCCTACAAATTAGAACGAACGCATAATGAGCAAGTTGCAAGCAAATGGAAGCGAGGCATGCTCATCGAAATAAGGAAACTGATGAGCCCTCTCCGGCGTATCAACCCAATCCGAGATCACAAGAAAATGAATATTCGCACAGATCCTATCAGAAAAATCGCCGCCCTTGTCCTTTTGACGGGGCTATTTTACAGCGCCCCGGTCAGGGCGCTTTCGCAAACCGCGAACGTCGACATCGCGGGAATGGACCGTTCGGTCGATCCCGGCGACGACTTCTTTTTGTACGCAAACGGGACTTGGTTCAATAAGACCGAGATCCCTGCCGACCGCACATCGCTGGGAATTTTCCAGGGAATTGCCAGTGAGGTCGGCCAGCGCAATGCCTTCATCATAACCGATGCAGCCAAAGCACATACGCCCGAGGCGAAAATGGTCGCCGATTATTACAGGGCCTACGTAGATGAGTCGGGCATCGAGGCGAAGGGAATCACGCCGATCCAGCCTGAGCTTGCTCAGATCGCAAGATTAAAGAACAAAGAAGACCTCTCGCGATTTATGGGCTCGCAGCTTCGCGCCGACGTCGATCCGCTGAACGCGACAAACTATTACACCGACCGGTTGTTCGGGCTCTTTGTTTCCCCCGATTTCAATGATCCAAAAACGAACGTCGCATACCTGCTGCAGGGCGGTCTTGGAATGCCCGACCGGGACTTTTACGTCAATACTGACGCGGACAGCGCCGCTGTTCAGGCGAAGTACCGGACGCATATCGCGAATGTTCTGAATCTCGCAAAGATCCCGAACGCCGAAGCGAAGGCAAAAGAGATATACGATCTTGAGAGCAAGATCGCACAGTCGCACGCTACCCGCGAAGATTCGGCCGACGTTTACAAGGCCAACAATCCGTGGAAAATGGCCGATTTCACAACGCAGGCGCCGGGCCTCGATTGGAAATCTTATTTCGCCGCCGCCGGCCTCGCAAAACAGCCAATGATCATGGTTTGGCACCCAACGGCGGCGAAAGGCATCTCAGCGCTTGTCGCAAGCGAGTCAATGGAAACGTGGCGTGACTACCTTACGTTCCACACGATCGAGCGCTCGTCGCCGCTGCTGCCGAAGGCGTTCGTAGATGAGAATTTCGACTTCAATGGCAAGACGCTTTTCGGTGCGCGAGCCCAGCGGTCGCGTGATAACCGTGCAGTGAACGCCACAAGTAACGCGCTCGGCGACATTGTCGGCAAGATGTACGTTGATAAGTACTTTCCGCCCAAGGCAAAGGCTGCTATCCAGGACCTCGTTAAGAACATCCGTGATGCGTTTCGGCAGAGGATCGACCGCTTGGACTGGATGTCACCGGCGACCCGCGAAAAGGCGAAAGCTAAGGTCGACACTCTTTACGTCGGCGTCGGTTACCCGGAAAAGTGGCGTTCCTACGCGGGGCTAGTCATAAAGGGTGATGATGCCCTTGGCAATGCCAATAGCGTAAACGAATTCAATTACAAATACGCCCTGTCGAAGATCGGCCAGCCCGTCGATAAAAGCGAATGGTGGATGACGCCGCAGACCGTCAACGCTTTGAATGTACCGCTGCAAAACGCGCTTAACTTCCCCGCTGCTATACTCTTGCCGCCTTTCTTCGATCCGAATGCTGATCCGGTTGTGAATTATGGCTCGATCGGCTCCGTGATCGGCCATGAGATCAGCCATAGCTTCGACGCGACGGGCGCCCTATTCGACGCGGAGGGCAAACTCGCTAATTGGTGGACGCCAGAGGACAAAGCTCACTTCGACACTTCGTCAAAAATGCTTGCCGACCAATATGATGCGTATGAAGCGCTTCCCGGCCTGCACCTAAAGGGTCGTCAGGTGCTTGACGAGAACATTGCCGATCTCGCCGGCCTGTCAGCAGCGTACGACGGATATCGTGCGGCTTATGGCGGCCAAGAGGCTCCGACTCGGAACGGCCTCACCGGCGATCAGCAATTCTTTGTCGCATACGCCCAGGCCCACCGCGGCAAGATGCGTGACCAGACGCTTCGCGCGATCGTGATGACCGACGGCCATTCCCCCGACCGCTGGCGAGCCTATACCGTCCGCAACATCGACGCGTGGTACAACGCCTTTGGCGTCAAGCCGGGAACAAAGCTCTATCTCGCAGCGCCCGAGCGTGTGAAGGTTTGGTAGGTCAGGGGCCCTAATTTAGTAGGTTGCCCATACAATAAGAATGCCGCGGTGTTACTCAACGACCGCGGCTTTTTTGTATCACATTTCGCTAAGCTGCAACCGAGGCTCCCGTCTTTATTTTCTCCTCAATAGCTCTCGCAAACTCATTCGTCTTCGCGGTGCCGCCCAGGTCGCGCGTGATCGATCTGCCCTCGGCGAATACGGCGAGGATCGCCCCGTGCATTCGCTTCGCGGCGTCATTTTCGCCGATGTGATTGAGCATTTGAACGGCCGAGAGCATCAGCGCTGTCGGGTTTGCGATGCCTTGCCCGGCGATATCTGGGGCAGAACCGTGAACTGCCTCGAACACCGCGCCTTGCTCACCAATATTTGCACCAGGCGCAAGGCCGAGGCCGCCGATAAGGCCGGCGCAAAGGTCGGAGACTATGTCCCCATACAGATTTTCGAGGACCAGGACGTCAAACTGCTCGGGCCGCATTACTAACTGCATGCAGCAGTTGTCGATGATCTTGTCGTCGGCCTCGAGCTCGGGATAATCCTTGGCGACGTTGTAAAAGCACTCGAGAAAAAGGCCATCCGACAGCTTCATGATGTTGGCCTTGTGAACAGCGGTTACCTTTTTGCGGCCATTCGAACGCGCATACTCGAACCCGTACCTCGCTATCCTAGTCGATGCCTTTTCGGTAATGATCTTCAAACTTTCGACAACGCCCGGGACGACGATATGTTCTAGGCCGGCATAGAGGTCCTCCGTGTTCTCGCGCATCACGACGAGGTCCAGTTCGGGGTATCGGCAGGGTACGTTGGGCAAAGCTCGCACGGGCCGGACATTGGCATAGAGGTCCAACGCTTTTCGCAGACCGACGTTCACTGACGTGAAACCCTTGCCGATCGGAGTCATCTGAGGCCCTTTCAAGGCGACCTTGTTTCGACGAATGGACTCGATCGTGTCGTCAGGCAGCGTTGTGCCGTATTTTTCCTGTGCCTGGGCTCCAAGAATGTGAGTTTCCCACTCGATATCGACTCCCGTAGCCTCGATCACACGAACTGTTGCGGCTACGATCTCGGGCCCGATCCCATCGCCGGGAATGAGGGTGATAGTGTGTTTCATAGACAGAACCTATAATAAAATCTACAACTGCGGCGAGATGAGAACAAATTGCTGACCAAATGAGTTCTGATTTTTTGATCATTGGCGGCGGCGTGATCGGCTTGTCGATCGGGCGCGAGCTGCACCGGAAAGGTGCCGGTAAGATCACCGTCATCGACCGCGGCAGGTGCGGCGGAGAGGCCTCCTGGGCGGCGGCCGGAATGCTTAGCCCACAGGCGGAAGCAGATGAACTCGGCCCATTCTTTGAGCTATGCTCGGCGTCACGCGACCTCTATCCGCTGCTCGCGGAAGAACTCTTGGACGAGACAGGTATAGACATCGAGCTCGATCGAACGGGCACGCTAGCGCTTGCCTTCACGGAGCAACAGCAAAACGAACTCGATCGCCGTTATCATCTTCAAAGCGGGCTGGGACTTCCGGTAGATAGTCTCTCAGCTCACGACGTTCGGGCCTTGGAGCCAGGCATAGCGTCCAATCTGGCTGGAGGTCTTTTTTTCGCCGGTGACTGGCAGGTTGAGAACCGCAAACTGGTAGATGCGTTGCGGAAATACTGCTCTCTTAATGGCATCGCCCTTGTTGAGCATACTGCCGTTGACGAGATCGTCCTTTCGGGCGATCGCGCTGTTGGCGTGCGATGCGCGGATAACGTACACGAGGCGGAGACCATCATTCTGGCAGCTGGCGCATGGTCGTCACTCATCAAACATGGGCCGATGAATGCTCCATTTCACATCGAACCCGTCCGCGGGCAGATGATCTCGTTTGAGTCAGAGCTGCACACATGCCGTCATGTCGTGTATGGCGATCACTGTTATCTTGTGCCGCGACGTGGTGGAAGGATCCTCGCCGGTTCAACCATTGAGCGCGCCGGCTACGAAAAGCGCACGACCGGAGCGTCTACCCAAATTCTCGCGTCGGCTGCAAGATCTATCGTCCCAGCCCTGAGAGAAGTTGCGATAGCCGAACGCTGGTCCGGCTTGAGGCCTCACGCGTTGGGGGACTGGCCTATTCTCGGGCCGTCGAATATCGAGGGTCTTT
>JAFAOW010000061.1 GCA_019247455.1 Acidobacteriota bacterium
AAGTTTCGCCAGCCTGTTTATGTTGCCGAGATCGACCTCGAGACCGCTCTGAAAGCCCCAACATCAGGCGTAGCATATCGGCCCTTGGACCGATATCCGGGCATATCCCGCGATGTTTCCCTGCTTGTTAAGCGTGATCTGGACTTCAATTCGATCCGATCGACGATCCGGGAAATGAACTTCGAGTTATGCACGAGTGTTGATTTTGTCGACGTCTATGAAGGCAAGGGCTTGGCGGAGGACGAACGCTCGATAACCATCCGCCTCGAATACCGCAGTCCCGAGCGCACGCTCGTTGAGGACGAAGTTAATGCGGTCCATCAACAGATACTGACGTCTCTAGAGCGAACACTCCCCGTAAAACAGCGGGCTTAGGCCTTTCCTCATCTTTTACTTGAAGTTTCCCCAAAAACTCCCGATAATCTTTTCCACAGCTTTACCGATATATTGGAGCCCATCAAATGAACACCCTAACGGGAATGGAAAAGTTCTCGCACCTTGAGGATAAGATCTATCTCACGATCGAATTCGCAAAGAAGATCCGGGACGAGAAGGAGTCGCTCGAACGCGAGGTCGCGTCTCTACGGCGTGCAGCGGCGGATACCGAATCGCAGAAGAAGGCCCTCGAAGATCGATTGTCCGCTCTCCTGTCCGAACGGGATTCTATCCAGTTAAAGGTTGAGTCGATGCTCGATGTCATCACGATTCTTGATGCCGACGTTGCAGAAGCAGTCGGAAGGTAACAACACATGTCCGAGCAAACCATTAGAGTCGAGATCTACAACCAAACCTACAGCATTCGCTCCGACGGAGATAACGAATACATCCACGAGCTTGCCGAATATGTAGATCGTAAGATGCGAGAGATCTCATCGGGCACGATGACCGTGGATTCTCTGAAGGTAGCGATCCTTGCAGCTCTTCACATTGCTGACGAATTTTTTCAGCTCAAGCATTCCCAAGCCGAATCCGACGCGCAGCTTGCAACGCGCAGCTCCGAGTGCGCCGAAATGCTTGATCGCATTCTGAAGAATCGTGACGTTGATACTCCCTCGATGCAGGTCCACTAAAGGTTGATTTCGTTCTCAGTCGGCGTGATAGAATAGCCGTGGCGAAAGTTTTACTGCGGTTCTCGTTACCGGACGCAATTACAATTGAGCCAACAAATGAATGACGGGAGGCCGACGCCGGTTTTCGGTGATTTTTTCTTTACGGAGAAAAGCCATAGACGCCGGCTCTGATGTCCGGATCCACGATCGGGACAGAAAGCCACCCACCTGTTACCTTACAGGTTCAATTCATTCGTTCGCACGGTCCTTGCGGTTCCTTCTCGCCAACGGATCCTAAACGCTGCCCGGTCATGGCGGCGTTTTTCATTTTGGAGGGTCGTCCTCGCTCTCTAATTCAGCCCGTATCTCGTCCGTCATCTTCGCTGATTCCAACGCCAGCGGCAGCGCGTTGGTACGGGCAGTAAGCTTTTTCAGCGCGAGTTCGTTATCAGCGATGCTGCCTCCCCGGCTAGCGGCCGCCTCGATCATTTGCAGGCGAGCCTCCGATTCGGCAAGCATCGCCTTGGCCTCATCGTGAATTCCCGAGATCTTATCTATGTCGCGAGCAACCTCCTCGCGGAACTCATCCGTGCTCGCAGCCTTTAACTGCTTTAGCGAATTCTGCCGCCGTTTCGCAAGCTGCAGCTCCTTCCTCGACGATCTCACAATTCGCGTCGCGGTAAGACGCGAAGCGAGAGTTTCCCTATACGCGTCACCCATCAACATATCGCGGGATTCTATCGAACGGAGCGCCCGCTTTTCCGACGCCTTCAGTTCACTCATGAACCATCCCAACTCATCCGGCCTAATTCCATCGGCGGCTATCTTCTCACGCAGTTCGCGCGACCATTTTGACCTCCGCGCAACCAGAACTCCCGCGGTGATGAGGCCCAGTATCAGCCCAATCGCGGTTACGACGATACCGAGAAAGAGAACCACAAAAGCAGACGGCGGCGATAGCGGCGCGAGGAATAACAAGAGCAGAGTTATGACCGCCGGAATCGCCGTGAATGCCGCGGGAGCCGCCAAGGCGCCTGCAAGCAGCCTCCGCCCCCGGGTAATGTCACTCTTTGTGATCTCGTACATCGTTCCCAGTGAGTAAAAGTCTATCGCGTCGCCCTCTCAACGCCCATTTTCGAGACTAGAAAAAACTTAGCATCACAGCGGAAATATATTACTATCAATGTGTTGCGATCATCGACCCTGAAAATCGTTCTACTTATCGTCCTCGCCCTTCCATTCGCGTGCGCTCCTGCGTCGGCACAGCCTCCAGAAAAGCTTCCCAAAAAAGCTGGCGTACGCACGGTGACGATACCGATCTCCATTTTCACCAAGCGTGAGCTTCGTGAAGGTCAGCTTGGCGAATTCGTCGCCGCCGACCGGCTGATCGTCAAAGAAGATGGGGACGAGCAAGAGGTTCTGTCCATTCGAAGTATTGCTGAGACCCCGCTCTCCGTTGCATTCCTGATCCAGGACAATCTTGCAAGCGAGTTTAATCTTGAGCTGCGCGAGATCGCAAATTTCATCAGATCGATGCCAAAAGGCACTCGGGTCATGGTTGCGTACGGGCGAGGCGGGACTGTGCAGATCGTTCAAAAATTCACCGACAACACGGAAGCGGCAGCCGCGACCCTGCACCTCGTTGCACCGACAATTTCGTCGCAAGACCCCTATAACGCGGTTGAAGACATACTTGGGAAATTCGATGCGCTTCCTGCTGGTCGAAGGGCGCTGGTTCTGTTCTCAGACGGTCTTGACACCTCGCAGGGAACCTCACTTTCTGAGACCGCCAGGACATACGACCTCGAGCAGGCCATCACAAAAGCCCAGAAGAAGAGTATTGCCGTTTACTCGGTCTACGCGCCGTCCGCCGCGACACAAAACAATCCGAGCCTCGCTACGGGCGGTCAGGCGGCTCTCGACCGGCTTTCGACTGAAACAGGTGGACGATCGCTTGTTCAGGGCAGCGGTGCCGTTTCGCTCATACCATACTTCAAAGACCTCGGCCTGTCGCTGGCACGGCAGTTCTCCCTGACCTACATGTCAACGCATATGAAGAAGGGTTTCCACCGGGTTTCGGTCACGAGCTCGAACCCGGACGTCCGCGTGGAACATCCCAAGGGCTATTATTATCGCTGATCTAGCCTACGCGCGAGAGACAGGTCGGGCAGATCTTAACGTCTTCTTTTATCAGAAGTCCGATCCAGAAAAGCGGAAAGAAGAATACAAGCAGAACCCCAAATGTGATCCAACCACCGGTTGAGATCCTCCGCTCGAGTCGTGGTAAGAACGTGCTCATGCACCGTGGGCAATGCCAGGGAGCGTAGACGCCCTGCTGCTGGTACGCAAGCGGCGCGTAAGCAGACTGCTGATGCAAATGGGAGGTCGCTGCTTCCCGCCCAACCGGGGCCGTGCCCCGCTGCTGGTCCGGGCGGCTTTGAAATTCATCAGTCTTCCAGGAATAAGGACGAGGGGCCGCGTGATCGAATGGGCTAGGGACCGCCCGAAGAGGAGCCGCCATCTTCGTGCCGCAAAAACGGCAGAAAACGGATTCAACCGCATTTTCCCGCCCGCAATTTTGGCACTTGTTCATATCACGCCCTACTGACTTGATTACGGATAATATCGCAGATTGTTCTAGAATCGCACTACTTCGCCCGACCGGATCGATTCGTAAACCGCCTCTACGATCTGAACAGCCTTGAAACCGTCTTCGGCGGTGACCGGTGGAGAGCTTCCGTCGAGAATAGCGGTAATGAAAGCCCTGTCCTCCTGTGCGTAGCCCCACTTATCTTCCTTTTCTACCATGTGAAATGAATGGGTCTTGAAATCGGCGTTCATTCCCCGGGAATCGAGCAGCCGTTCCATCTCCTCGGTAACTATTGTCCGGTGATGGCAAAAGACCTCGATCCTCTCGAAAGGAAAGTGCCAACTCGCATCAGACGAAGAGGCAAATGTGCAATGAAATCCATTCTCGAATTTGAAGATCACGGAAAACTCATCAATTTCAGGATACTCGTGCTGCGAACCGTAGGCCTTGAGTTCCGTTACCTCACCAAATTGGAACCTGACCATGTCAAAAAGGTGGATCGTCGTCTCATATAAAAATCCTCCTGTGACACTGACGTCGCCTGTCCAGGGCGGATTTTTCAATTCGCCGCGATTCATTTTGATGTGGGCCGAATGTGCCGGGTCATCGGCCAATAGCTCGCGCAGCTTGACGTAAACGGGCGCCATTCGCCGATTGTGGCCGACCTGGAAGACTCCGTTACCGCCATTCACGATCTCCAGGAGCTTTCGCGCATCTTCAACTCCGGTAGTAAAGGGTTTCTCGCAGAAGACATGCTTTCCAGCCGCGACCGCCGCTGAAGCTATCTCCAGATGTGACTTGTTCGGAGCACAAACGAGGACAGCGTCGCAATTATCGAGGAGTTCCTCCCGCGAAGAGCAAACGCGACCACCGATCCGCCGCGACGCCGCCTCCATCCGTCCGGGAATGATATCGTAGAGGGCCGAAATCTCCGCCCTTTCATCGCGCGAATAAATATTCCCGTGAACATTCCCGATATATCCTGTTCCTACGATCCCGATCCTTACCTTATTCATCACCAACTGCCGCCCGCAGCGTATTTACCGACTCCGAGGACCTTTTCCGTCGCATCCTTCGCCTCTTTAGCCACCTCAAATGGATCCCTCTCCCAATATTCAGGCCGAAAGATCTCGACACTCACCGGGCCGTCGTAACCGATCTGGTCCAAGCGCTTTTTGATTTCCTTGATAGGCAGGATCCCTAACCCGGGATACAGCCGCTTCGAATCGTTTAGCTCGGACTTAGGCAAGTCCTCTGCGTCGTTGATATGAAAGATGAAAAGCTTGTTTGGATCGAGAGCATCGATCGCCTCAAATGACGAATCGCCCGCGTAAAAATGATAGCTATCCATCACGTTACCAACAGATCCACGGTCCACAATGTTTACGATCTTGCTCCCAAGATCCAGCGTCCGAACAGAATTGTTCGCTTCACCCAAAAACTCGAAGCCGATCTTGATGCCGTACGGCTCTGCTATATCAGCAAGATCATTCAATACCCGGACCGATTCCTCGATCGTGTCATCCTCTGTTTTTGGTCCTTGGCGCAATGCTCCCGGTACGGACAATACATAGGGGCATCCGATCTCCCGTGCGATCTCGCACAGCCTTTTGCATTCATCCTTGA
>JAFAOW010000082.1 GCA_019247455.1 Acidobacteriota bacterium
TTCGGCGTCGCCGCCGTGTTCGGAATAACGCCGTCGTGAACAGCCTTTCGCCAATGATCTTCGAATGCTGCAGCCCCCGCCGTGTTGGCGGGTGCGGCCGGTGCCGCCGGCGTGTTCGCGGGCCTCGCCGCCGTATTTGCAGAAGTCGCTGGCTGAGTTCCGGTGCTCTTTGGAGCCGTGTTCGCGCTTGGAGCGGTTTTTGCCGCTGCAGCGGGCGGAGTCGTAACTTTTGCGGCTGCATTCGCAGCCGTGTTCGGCGCAGCGGTACCTGCTGTTGCAGTCTGTGCGGCCTGTTCTGCCTTCGCCGGTGCGGCAACGGTTATATTCGTACGCTGCCAGTACTCGCGAACGATGTCGTAGTCCTTTTTATCAAAGTTCTCTTTGAAGAACAGCTGGACCAGCTCGTGGACATTCTTACCGTCGTACAGTGGCTGAATTAGAGGCTGAACGATATTCGCTGTGCCGTCGTAGGCCCGGCTGTCGCTCCAGCTCTCAAGATAATGCTTCTGCGGCAGATGCCAGTGGCAAAGCTCGGCCGTTTCGTCGAAATAAAGGCCCAGATGGACCCGCGTGGCCACTTTATTCAGCCGATTCAGATCGAGTCGAAGGTCCGCCGGCGTGTTGTATGCCGGATTTCCGCCGACGATGACAAGCATCTTGATCTTTCCGGCGTCTATGTCAGCCACTAGTTCTTTGTATTGATCAAGCTGCGTGCGATCGGAATTCGGAGCAAACGGATCGGCGTAAGCGACTGTCTGGCCAACGGCACCAAGAACCCCGTTGATCGCATGTCCGATGGCGTGAACGATCGCGGGTTGGTTGTCGCCGACTACGACAACGGCTCTGCCCTTGTTTGCAACCAGGTCCTTGGCCATTGCAGCGATCCAGGCCGAATTCTCTTTGTAGCTCGAAGAAGCACCGCCCACACCGACTGCCGCCGCTATCGCTTTCGCGATCTCGGGCATTTGGCTGGGCTTCACAGCGAGCCGGTGATCTGCCTTGGCTCCTGTAATGCTTATAGTGGTTTCGACAGAGTAGAGACGATTGATCTCCTTCTTCTCTTCTGAGTAGCGGCGTGCAGACGAAAAATCTTTGATATAACCGACGTTAAAGCTGGAAAAGATATCAGCGTCCAACGAGAGGACCCGGGTCGCTTTATCGAACTTATAGATGGTTTGGACGGGCGAACCAAAGGCCATTTTAGCCCCGGCCATGGCGTTGTCGCTATTGATCGGCTCGTACTGAACCAGTTTGGCGTTCGGCAGCTCGGTCTTAAGCTTGTTGAACTGGTCGATCAGCGTTGGCGAGGTGACGGTTTCCGTCAGGAACCTAACGCCAGCGCCGCCATCTGGGCGGTTCTCGTCAATGGCCGAACGGAATTCGCTGACAAACGTCTCCCATGTCTTGGGGTTACCGCGGTATCGAAACTCCTGGGAGCGGTCGGGATCGTACATCCCGAGAATTGAGGCCTGTGCGAGAACATCCGTTGCCCCGCGGCTGCCGGGATGGTCAGGATTCCCCTCAACCTTGATCGGGCGTCCTTCAAAGGATTTGGCGAGAAGGCCGGTGGCAACACCGCCAAGCGTCATCGATGTCGCGTAATAATTAGCTTTACCCGGCAGCATCCCGTCCGGATTCTTCACGTACGGAACGATCTTCTCCGATGGCTGGATCACGCACCCTGTGAGACCGGCGAGGGCGAGCGATGCGCCCATTACCTTTACAAAGTTACGGCGGCTAAGGCTGTTGTCCCATTCCTCGATCTCGTGGGGATACTCGCGCGAAACGAACTCGGCAAATTCTGGGGCATCGACATATTCCTCGATGCTTCGCCAATATTCCTTTCCATTCTGCGAAAGGATCCGGTCCCGCAGAAGTGCGAAGTTGTGTTTGCTTTCCGGGCTAGGCATTATTGATCAAATCCCTCTTAAAGATCGTTATCTATGACAGGTCGAGCAGCTGGTCATCATTTCCCTGCTCCTTATCCTGTAGTCAGCTCTTAGCTGATCTCGCTGGCCATCGTCGATGTCGCCGTCCTGCCACTGCATATTGAATATCTCTGATTTCGGCCGAATGAACTTTTGCGGATCGCGATGGCACTGGAGGCACCACTCCATCTGAAGGGTGTTCTCCTGATAGACAGCCGGCATGTTGTCGATCTGCCCATGACAAGTTGAGCACCCGACCCCCTTCGCAACATGAATACTGTGGTTGAAGTACACGTATTCCGGCAGATCGTGCACTCGTTCCCACTGGATCGGCTTATTATCGCGGAAGCTTGCTCGAACAGGCTCGAGATATGGACTGTCCGCCCAGAGCTGGCTGTGACAATTCATACATGTCTGGGTCGATGGCATACCTGCTGAAGCGGTCGTCTCGACGGTCTGATGGCAGTACCGGCAGTCGATCCCATCGTCCCCGACATGGTGCTTATGGCTGAACTGTACCGGCTGCTGCCTTTCGAGATACCTGTTGGTCAGATAAGAGGACCTTGCGATCTGCGTCCAGGCAAGAAAGGTACCGCCGGCAAGCACGACCGCGGCCACCAGGCTGATCCGAGCTATATTGTTCGCGCTCTTGTTAAAGAATTGTGCCATCTATCAAGATCCGCTGCGGGGGCGCCTTACAACAAATAGACCCCAACGACTCTCACACGATCACTGGTCGAACATGAGAACGGCCAAACGGCCGGAGTCAAGGGGTACCGAAAACTTGCTACAGTAAAACTCAAGAAGATTTTACTAAATCCTCTCGATTCCGCAAATTGCACTCATTAGTTAACTTAACCAACGAGATAAAAGCCAACAACTTCCCCGAAAATAAGCGGCTCTAATAAACCGCATTAAATTTGTTTGGCCCTAGGATCCCGGGGCCCCGCTTGACAGGATCGCCGCTCCCGCAGCGGCCGCGTTTGGACCGAGCTCGCCGGCAACGATCGCCGTCGACGCGAATGATGGACCGAATGAGAGCTCCCGAGCACGGTGGATGATAGCGTTCAGAACGACATTCTTTGCTTCCATAATGTCGCCGCCAACGACCACGCGGTCGATATTGATCAAGTTTATGACGGTCGCGATCGCAGAACCCACATAAACGCCCGTACGTTCGAGCATCATCCCGGCGAAATCATCGTCTTTGCACGCCGCGGCTACGATAGCGTCGATCGTTATCTCTTGCTCATCAAGCTTACTAAGAGAGGAAGTGTGGTCCTGACGAAAGCGTTCGCGCGTCCTGCGGACAATGTTTGCGGCAGAGGCAACCTCCTCCAGGCGCATCCCTTCCGAATTCACTGAGATAAAACCGAACTCCCCGGCATATCCGCCTGCCCCCCGCCAGATCTTTCCGTCAAAGATAAAAGCACCGCCGACGCCCTCGCCTAAGGTTGCGAAGAAAATGTTGCGTTCGCCAAGTCCTGCACCGAGTCCAAATTCGCCAAACGCTGCGGCATTCGCGTCATTTTCAAGACTGGCGACAAGACCGGTGTCTTCTTTTATCTCGGCGGCAAGATTACCCCCTGACAATTCTGGGAGCGAGGCGGAGTAGGTAACGATCCCTGCGGCGTGATCGACTAGGCCGGGGATCGCCAATCCAATGTCAGTCGCACTTGGATGAGCCTCCTTGAGCTCGCGGATCAGTGCAAAAAGGTCGCCCCTCCGGGAATCCGGCGTGGTCGGAAGCAAAGCTTCAGAGGAGCGCATCTCATCCCCCTCGAAAACGGTCCAGCGAAATCCATTTCGCCTTACGTCGATACCGATCAGAGTGCGGTCCGGGTCGATGAGTGTCGCCATATTGTAGTTAGAGAAAACTACCCGAGATTTTAGTAAGGCATATCACGAGTGTCAAACAGATTATCCCAGCCATTCACACTCTATTTGTTTTGACTGGCCAAGGGCTTAAAGCTAATCTCTTTAATGCGATGGCGAACCTCCGCTCGTCGCTGGTCAGTTGATTTCGTATGGACCATCTGAAGGAGATCATTGAAACATATGGTATCTATGCGGTCTTTGCGCTTTGCACCGTAGAGGGCGACATTACGCTCCTGATCTCCGGAGTCATGGCAAACAGCGGGTTCTTCGGTCCTTGGAGTTTCTTGAAGGTCCTGTTCTTCGGGACGGCCGGGGGCGTGGTTGGAGACTCGTTTGGCTACCTGATTGGCAGGCTCTTCCATCAAAACGCCAAGGACTATCGCTTTTATCAGGTCGCGCAGCCCCGCATCGATCGCCTGATCGACAAGTTTGGCGGCTTCGCGATCATCATTTCCAAATACATCTACGGCATACGACTAGCAATGGCCGTCTTTTACGGCGTTGGAAAGATGCCTTTTCTCCGCTTCGTCGGCCTCAGCGCTATCAGCTGCGCGTTGTGGGTGACGCTGCTTGCCGGCGTTGGATATTTCTTTAGCGGAGCGATCACGTCGATCATTGGTGATTTCCAGCAGATAGGTGTCGCTTTGTTCTTCATAGTTCTATTTGGTGTTATCGTCTTTTACGCGATCGAAAGATACTGGCTTTCGGAGCGGGTCGAGGACGCAGATCCAGAGACCATCCAAAGGATCGAGGAGAAACTCCTCACCGTCGAGGAGCTGGGCAAGACGAGTCTGCATAACCTAAGCGAGCGATTTCATCTGACCCGCGAACAGATCCCCGAAGAGAAAGATCCCGTCGAACCCACCCGCATAGACGCTGCTCACAAGTAACCGCGTTATTCAAAATCCACGGGTTTACGCTAAGATATCCCTTTGTTTCCAACGCGCTAGCAGGACACCTTAACTAAGTGATCATTACGGCATCTGCACCTACCCGCGTCGATCTGGCGGGAAGCACGATCGACATTCCGCCCCTCTACCTGTTTCACGAAGGGGCGGCGACCGTGAATTTTGCGATCTCACTCCTGGCCCATTGCCGGATCGAGACGCGTGACGATGAGAGGATCATCCTCGAATCGGTCGATCAGAGGTGCCAAGTGGAAACCACGGTCAGCGATCTCGCCTCGCTCAAGAACGAGACTCGGCTCCAGCTGCTTTCTAAACTTGTATATTTCTTTGGGCCGGAGACCGGCTTCCATATGACGACAAAGTCTGAGGCCCCAGCCGGGGCAGGACTTGCCGGCTCATCTACCTTGAACATCGCCTGTATAGGAGCCCTAAATAAGCTGGTCGGTGATCGATACCCGCCAGATCGCTTCATCCAGATCGCCGCAAATGTCGAGTGCCAGGTCATCAAGGTACCGACGGGTTACCAGGACTATTACTCCGCTCAATACGGCGGCATAGCAAGTATCAACTTTGGCCCGGCCGGAATAGATCGCGAGCCTTTGCACATCGCGGTCGACGAAATAGAACGGCGGATCGTCGTATGTTATACAGGCGAACCTCGAAACTCCGGCACCAACAATTGGGAAGTCACGAAACGGCATATTGACGGCGACCCTGAGATCTTTGGGATCTTCGAAGGCGTACGGGATACGTCGCTCGCCCTCAAATCTGCGTTAAAGGCCGCAAATTGGGATGAGGTCGGCCGTATTATGGCCGCTTCGCATCCGGACCGTAAAAGGCTTTCGCCCCATATCACAACACCCCAGATGGACCACCTGATCGAAGTTGCTCTCGCGAACGGCGCGATCGCTCCAAAGGTATGCGGAGCAGGGGGCGGGGGCTGCATCGCGTTCTATTGTACGGACGGGCGCCGGAACGAGGTCGAGGCAGCTCTTGCAGCAGAAGAAGGAGCCCAAGTACTTGATTGGCATATTAACCCCGCGGGACTGACACTCTCTTCAACATAATTCGTCACAAACCGCGTATGCGCGGTGTATTGGTGCTAGAAAGTCGAAATTTCTTTACCAATTCATCAGGAGGTTTACGCTCATATGAAGTATTTTTCAGGCAAGTTGCGCTACGTCGGAGCCGCGTGTTTCACTTTTGTCATTGCCGTTTCGGCCGCGAACGTTTTCGGTCAGGTCGTCGAACTAAAAGACAAGATCAATGTCGATAAGGACAAGATAAAGGAATACAAAGGTGAGGGCTTTTGCAGTAATAACAATTGGTCCGACGATAAAGTATCATTCTCCGAACTTCGCGAGATGAACGTCTCGGCCGGCGGAACTATTGCGGTCGACGCCGGACCGAACGGCGGTATCTCCGTGCGCGGCGAGGACCGCGGTGACGTGCTCGTTCGCGCATGCGTCCAGACTTGGGGAAAGACCGATGCGGAAGCCAGGTCGCTGGCGTCGAGCATTCGCATCGGTACAGCCGGCACGATCAAGGCCGATGGTCCGACCGAAAATGGCTGGTCAGTTTCGTATCAGCTCCTCGTGCCGCGCAACTCCAGCGTCAAGCTCAATGCGCATAACGGCGGCATCGCGATCAGCGGCATTGATGGTTCGGCTGATTTTGCAACGACGAACGGCGGCGTGAGCCTCAGCAATGTCGCGGGCGACATAAAGGGCCACACCGAGAATGGCGGCGTAAACGTTTCGCTGAGCGGCGTATCCTGGAAAGGCAGCGGCCTTGACGTCTCGACACAAAACGGAGGCGTTCATCTGTCGCTTCCCAGCAATTTCGCGGCACACGTTGAGACGGGCACCGTGAATGGGGGCTTTCGAAGCGACTTCCCCGCTCTGACCGTCGAGAAGGACGCGAACGGCCGTCGCACCTCAAGCCGCGTAAGCGCTGATATCAACGGCGGCGGGCCAACGGTCAAGGTGATCACCACAAACGGCGGCATCGTCATCAATTCGACTGATAAGGAAGATCTCTAAATCTAGGATCGCCGGGAGGCTTCGAAAGGCGGGAGTGAATGCTCCCGCCTTTCTTATGCGGCGAGTTGCTGTATAGAGTGCGTCAGAGAGCGGAAGATATCGCGGCCGTCATAGGACCCGAGCAGTTGCTCACATGCACGTTCGGGATGCGGCATCATCCCGAGAACGTTCCTGTTCTGGTTACAGATACCTGCAATGTTTGAACGCGATCCATTCGGATTGGCCTCCTCCGTTACCTCACCTTGCTCGTCGCAGTAGCGGAAAACGATCTGGCCATTTTCCTCGAGTTCGTCATACGTAGCGTCATCGCACGTATAGTTGCCCTCCGCGTGTGCGATCGGAATGGACAGGACCTTGTTCTCATCGACTTCGGTCGTGAAGGGAGTGCTTGAATTCTCGAGACGCAGGTTCACATGGCGGCAGATAAAATGGAGATCCGCATTTCGCCGCAGGGCTCCTGGCAGAAGGCCGGCCTCGCATAGTATCTGAAAGCCGTTGCAGATGCCGAAGACGAACTTTCCTTCCTCGGCAAATTTCCTGATCGATCCCATGACCGGCGAGAACCTCGCAAGCGCACCCGCCCTTAAATAATCGCCGTATGAGAATCCGCCTGGAACGATCACCGCGTCATAGCCGCTCAGGTCAGTTTCCTTGTGCCAAATAAAATCGACCGGCTGTCCGACGTGCTTCGATACGGCGTGATACGCGTCATGATCGCAGTTAGAACCGGGAAATACGACAACGCCAAACTTCATATATTTGATGGTTGATCGTTGATGGTCGATGGTTTCGTCGCTGCTTGCCGCCGCGAGAGGGCGTTGGCGTAGGCATTCAGTTTGGGCGCCAACTCCGCCAACAACGGCTTGAGACTATCCACCTGGGTATCTGAAAGGAGGTTCCTTTTATATGCCCGCCGCAGCCAATGTTTCGTTTCATTGACGGACCCGCGGGCTATGT
>JAFAOW010000141.1 GCA_019247455.1 Acidobacteriota bacterium
GTTCGATCTCGTAGCCTTCGTCCGCGAGCTCCGCCAGGAATTCCTCCAGATCGAGCCGCTCGCCTCTACGAACTTCGCGTCGGCCGGAGCGAAGCTTGTCGGGGGCGGGGAGCGGTTGTCGCCAGGCGAGCTCGCTCGCGAGCACGATCGGCGTCTTTTTCGAAGAACCTAGGGCAAGCAGCGTGGCCCATCGCTCGGCCTCGAGCTGCGGATCGTGGAGCGCCCCCTCCACGAGCGCCGACTCCTCCTCCGGAAAAAAGAGGAGCTCGAACTCGTCTGGGCAGAGCCGGGAAAGCCAGGTCTCCAGATCAGAGTAGAAATACTCTTGCTCGCGCACTCCCGGCAGGACGATGGCGAGCGGGACCTTCTCTTCCATCGCCAAAACGGCTGTCAAAAAAGGCCTCGCAGGCTCGGCCAGCTGCGTCAGGGCAAGGCTCCGCCCTTCGCGCCAGCGCTTCGCCACCGGCGCCACCACCTTGCGAATCTTTTCCCAATGCCAGGACGGCTTGCTCATAGAGGTCGTCCCCGAAACGGGGTCCCTCGATGGGTCTCCCCGACAGCGAGGACCTCGAACGAAACCCACGTTATCGCAGACGTTGGCGGGCGCAAGTTTATCGATCCGGTCAGGGCGAGATCTGCCCAATCAGGATCTGAGCTGACTTCGTGCCCAGGCTCTCAGCGTCAGCGAAGGGTGGGGTCTCTCCCGCCGCTTCTTACTCGGGGGCTGTGGACGTTTCATGACGGAGCGGGTTGAAACCACGCCGGCAGGCTTGATGGTTAGACTCCTTCCGTCGGTCGAAAGTTCTACAAAAGACATCGCGGTAAGTCCGAGCAAGTCCAGCAGCGGCTTATCGAGAATCAAACACGCGCTATTCCCGGCACGAGAGAGCTTTTTTCGCATGTTCGAACATTGTTCGAACGAACCAAACAAGCCAATTCGAAATACGATTCGGGAGAAGTGCTAAGGAGACCGCTGATCCCGACTCTTCATGATCCAAAAGTTTCGATCATGAAGCCGCATGTGAGGATCGTAGCGATCCATATGACGGCTGCCGTTGGCGCCCCCACGAGTCCTAATGCCACTCGGCCGATGACGGCCAGTCGCTGTTTACGAGTGAACCAGAGGGCGAAAATGGAGATGACGAGGACGCCGGCGCAATAGAGGGGAAGCTCGAGGCTCCTGGGGTGGTAGGCCTCCGGATCGTTGGATTGCAGATACAGAGGCAGGAGAGTCGTCACGTCGAATGCCACGACGAAGAGGAAGAGCGGCGTCGTGTGCCAACTCGGATCGCCACGGGGCCCTTTCCATAAAAAAGCGAACGTACCTTCCATCAAGCAAGCCGCGAGAAGTCCTAAGAAGTGTCCTCCAATTCCGAGGCACAGCAGCGCCGGTTTTGGCTCGGCTGGATCGATGAGGCCTAGCCAGTTGTCGAAGAAGGCGACGGCCATACCCAGTACGACAAGCGAAGCTGCGATATCACTGGGTGGTGTTCTTCGGATCGTTTTGGGAAGAGGAGGTTGAGAATGAACCGCGGTCATGGCGTCAGCACCTGATTGGGAAAGGCATTGGGCGGAAATTTGTCCTGGAACCAAACATGGCAGTCGGTGAAGAGAATATTTCCGCCGTCTTCTTTATGAGGGCTCTCATGCTGCCAGAGCCTGCCGGAGAGACTTGCGAGGGAGACTTCATTGGAAAGACCGCGTAACCCACGATCGAACGCAATAGGTGTTGTATCTCTAACAAGCACGCCACCTCTCATCACCTTATGCGTGTTCAATCCTGGAACGTATGAGTAAGAGATATTTGCAAGTGTCACAGATGAGGCGCTATTGGAGCTGACTTTCTCGAAATCACTAGGGCATTTGAAAATAGATCCAGCGTTGCCAACGTAATTGCTGACGAAGAGATAATTCTGAACAAGATCCGATGGAACGGCGGGATATCGTCCATCGTGGTCCGCTGCGTAGGCCTCGAGGCCAAGGCCGATTTGCCGCAGGTTATTCAAACACTGAATTTTCCGTGCTCGCTCCCGTGCTCCGAGCGGCGCACCCCAATCAACCAAACCTGCCAGTAGAATAATGACGACCAAAAGAATCAGCGCTTCCGTCATGGTGAGAGCTTGTTGCGAATGCGAGATCGAAGAGAGTTGCATTTGGATTCACCTTGTTTTCTAAGCTATCATAAGCTATTATAAACTATCACATGATTCAAAGGAATTGCAAGCGATGAAACTGAATGATAGGATACGAGAGTCGATGGAGCCTTCTTCCCAGCCCCCGAAGCCTTCGGACGCCGTCGAGTGGTACAGCATTAAAGAGGCGGCCAAGTACCTGAACGTAGGAGAGCCGACCCTTTATCGGTGGATGCGCGACGGGAAGATCACGTACCGCAAGGTCGGCGACTCGACGCGCTTCCTGAAACAGGACCTCGACGCCGTCGTCGAAATTTACCCGAGCGCGAAGGAC
>JAFAOW010000144.1 GCA_019247455.1 Acidobacteriota bacterium
ACTCCGTCCATAAGGATCGAGCCGATGCCGATCAGGCAGCCGGACTCGACATGACAGCCGTGAAGCACCACACGATGCCCGACGGTGATCTCGTCCTCTAAAATTGTCGGATGTGTCTTCGAAGTGACGTGAATGACGGTTAGGTCCTGAACATTTGTCCGAGCTCCGATGCGAATGTAATTCACATCGCCCCGCACGACCGATCCGAACCAAACACTCGAATCCTCGCCGATCTCGACGTCGCCAATGACGATGGCGTCGTCTGTTACAAACGCCGTCGGATGGACCGATGGGCTCGTATTCTTAAAGTCTCTGATCAAGTTTCTATGCCTGCGTTGCGTCTTGGGGGAAAACCGCCCTCACACGAAGTCCGCGTTCACCGAGCGAACTTTCGTCTAAATGTTCCAAAGAGCTGTTCAAGTTCCGTGACACGCAGCAGTTTTGCCACAATGATAAACGCCGCCCCGCCAAGAGCTATTGGCAGAAACGCTTCGATAACGCGCATCGACAAACCGCCTGCGCCGTAGCGGTCAAATAGGAATCGGTAAGAGCCATAACACACAACTGACAGCGCGGCTGAGGCAACGGCGATCTTTGCAAAAGATGTGGCAATGGAACGGCCATTGAGGCGTTTAATTCGTCTTCGCATGATCAGCGCAAGTGCAAAGAAATTCACAAGGGCCACAAGAGAGGTCGCTAGAGCAACGCCTACGTGTCCGTACCCATGAGGAGTCTCGGGCGTTACTCCATAATGCGAAAACCACTCTCGTAGAAGATATCCCCCGCCAAAATTTACCGCGATGGAAGCAACCGCGATGATCATCGGCGTCTTCGCATCATTAAGAGCGTAAAAAGCAGGTGAAAGTATCTTAATGGCGGCGTAACCCGTCAGCCCTATTGAATAACCGACGAGCGCGATCGCAGTCATGTTCGTTGCGGTCGCATCAAACTTTCCGCGTTCATAGATAAGCCGAATGATAGGCTCACCTAACACTATCAACCCGCACGCCGACGGCAGCGTCATCAGGAACACTAAATTCATGGATGACGAGATCGTGTCTCGAAGATCCTTTGTTTTGCCTTCGCTTGCAAGCCGGGACATGACGGGTATGGCCGCCGTTCCAACAGCTACACCGAAAAGTCCGATCGGAAACTGCATCAGCCGGAACGCGTAGTTCAGCCAGCCCTGGGCCCCGCCTATTTCGGAGACGAGCGAGGTATTGATCATCACGTTGATCTGTACGGCCGAGGTACCTAGTATCGCCGGTGCCATTAGCGCGGCCACCTTGCGGATGCCCTCGTCGGCAAAGCTAAGGACTGGTGAAAAACGAAATCCTATCTTCAGTAGTGAGGGCACCTGCATCGCGAGCTGCGCGCCCCCGCCGATCAAGGTGCCGATCGACATCCCGATGATCGCCCACTGTGACGCGCCATTCGGGATCGCATCCTTGTCGTTCGAGCTAACCCAGCCGCCGCCGCTAAGCCAATAAGCCATCCCCAGACCGAAGACGATCGACACGACATTAAAGACGGTTGACGCGGAGGCCGGAATACCGAATATCCCCTTTGTATTCAGTACGCCCATGGCAACAGCCGCCAACGCGACAAGCAGAATGAATGGGAACATTATCTGCGTCATGGTCGTGGCGAGGGCGGCCTTTTCCGGCGAGAAGCCACCGGCGATCAAGGCAACGAACTGCTTTGAAAAAATGATCCCCACGATGCAGATCACGCTCAAGATCACCGCGAGCAGGTTGAAGACCATACTGGCCAGACGCCATGCGTCTTTTTCACTCTTGTTGATCTGATAATCAGTAAAAACCTTAACGAAGGCAACCGAAAGGGCCCCCTCCGCAAATAGATCCCTAAGTACGTTGGGTATCCGGAATGCGACCACATAGGCGTCCATGAGAAACCCGGCGCCGAAATACCTTGCAAAGACCATCTCGCGCACCAGCCCGAGCAGTCGCGAGAACATCACAGCGATGGATACAATGCCGGCCGATCGGGCTACACTCGTCTGCTTGGATGGTTTGGCTGCCGGAGCCTCGGCCTGAACCGGATCGGTAAGGGATTCCGGGACCTCGATATCTGGAGAGGATAGGTTTTCGTCGCTCATATGCGCGAGGCGAATTATCTCATAGTTTCAAAAAGAAAAAGGAAGTGTGGAAACACTTCCCTTTCAAAAATTGTATTGAAGGCGGTCTATTCGTTACCCAAGGCCGTTGACGGATAGCTCACTCGCGACCGCGCCAGGCGTGCGTCGAGTGATTCTACCGAATACCCAAGCGGCATGGGGCCGCCGAACTGATTCTGGACGAGCGTCATCAGATTGTTCTGGAAGGAGCGGAACTTGGCTACGCCGCCGTGCTGGTTGAAGATAACGAACAGCAGCCGGCCATTCTTTGTGTTGACTTCTCCCGCCAGGGCCGAGACCCCGCCATCCGTATTTCCCATGGTGCCCGTCTTGCCCACAAGGCTGCCCCGGGAGAAGTCCTCGTCAAACCTGCCCTCGAGGGTCCCCTTGTCGATACCGGCAACCGGCATGATGTCGGCATAGGTCATCTTATATCGGGCCAGGTCGTCGCGAAGCGACCGCAAGAGGCTCATCATTGCATTCGGCGTAACACGGTTGTAGCCCAGGCCGCTCGACGTCGCGATCGAGAATTCATTAGCAGGCACATTCGCGTTCAATTGTACGATCCGCGCGACGGCGTAGGCACCGCCGACGAGATCACCGAGCCGTTCGGCCAGGAAGTTGTTGGAATAGCAAAGTGTCGCCTTAAGGATCTCTTTGATAGGCGCCGATTCGTGGGTAAACAACAAATGCAGATCGCTAGGGATCGGCTGCGAATATGCTTTTCCGGTGAATGTAACGCTCGGAACTCCGGAAACTTGTCCCGCACGACCCGAATTGGTCAGAAAGTTCAACCAGATGCGAGTAGCGGCAGGAGTTCGGTTGGAAGCATCAAGCGTGGAGAGCAAGGTCTGAGCTGACACAAGCGGCGAGCCAGCGTAGTTCATCACGAAATTATCCGTGACAACCAGATCGCCCGTAACAGTGCGAACACCCATGCGATTGAGCTCATTCGCTATCGTTACGCCATGCTCATAGCCGAAAACCGGATCTTTACCCGAGACGTAGATATTTCCGTTTAGAACGCCCGTCGAACGATCGAATGTGCCATCCGTGTAAACGTTGGTCATGAACCGAAATTCTGGTCCGAAAGTCTTGAGTACTGCATAGGCAGTTGCGATCTTTACATTGGAGGCGGGGTTGAAAAGAAGGCCGGAGTTGCTCTCCATCACCACCTCGCCTTTCAGCGTTTCGACTAGCACGCCGGAATAGCCCGGGATGCTGACCTCAGCCAGCGCCGGGAACATCGTTCGGATCGCACTTGTCGCTGGTACAGGATTTGAGCTGCCCGTTTTCTGAACTAGGGGTGTAGGCGACGGATCGGGACCGCGATATACCTGGATATCCTGGGTCAGCGGCGGCCGGACATCCTGGGCGACGGCGAAACCGGTCGAAAACAACAGGGCTAGAATGACAAAATTTAGCGTTTTTGTGGGTCTATTCAACATTCGAATCGCGCTAACTTGGCAGGACAGACCGGGGCAGGCTCTCGCGACACCTACTTGCGTCGCACTTTCAAATATACCACTCTTGCTGGTCATTTGCTCCATTTTTTCGGCCCCGCGGTCAGCGTCGTTCTTGGATGAAAGGTCCTGCCGACAAGATGCAAATTAAGAAGTCTTATGCCCCCAATTCGCTTTAGTTATACGTAGATAGAATGAAATGTCAACATGTTTCTTGCGTGAGGGCCCCCGTATTCGCGGCTACAGACCCGCGAAAAGGATCTCGGCAAAAATCATGTCATGAGGATCATTAAGATCCAGACGCCTGAAAATAGGGTTGACGACATCATCAAACTCGTCTTCGACGCCGGCGCTCCCTCTGCCAACCTTCAAACAGTTGACGAGTACAGAGACGCTTCAAAGCCGAAATCGGCGCGGGTGATCGAAGTGGTCACTTCTACGCCGGCGGCGAAGAATATCGAGGACAGGCTGCTCGCCTCAGGCCTATTCGACCAACAAACCATGTCGATCACGACCCGGCAGCCGCATTCGGTGATCTCCTCCGAATCCTTTAAGAGGCTGACCTGGCCCTGGGTGCAGCCCTCGACGGATATCGTGCAGGAACTCTGGCAGTTCAGTCATGTTACGACCGGTTACGTTCTGCGCTGCTTTATCGCCGCTGGCCTGCTCGCGTATGGGCTGGTGCATGCGAAGCTGCTGGTAATGATCGCCGGAATGATCTTCGTTCCGTCGCTGCCCTTATTGCTTGCGATAGGATTCGGCGCGTGGGCTGGGGAATGGGATCTCGCAAGAAGAGCGGCCGGAACACTGATAGTCGGTCTTGCCACGCTGTTTTTGGGTGGAATTGCGGTCGGATCGGCTGTTAATGGGCCCGTTCAATATAACGACTTCTCGTCTGTCGGGGTAAGTGCCGTGATCTCCGCAGCCGTTGGCGTTGCGGCTGCTTTAGCTCACTCTGACGACGGCGGTCGAAAAGAAATGATAGGGCTGGCAGCCACCGCGCAAATCGCAGTTATTCCGGTATGGCTAGGACTCGCGGCGATCCTTGGAGTCCCTCCCACGGAGGCCCAAGGAACGCCGGCCGCAATGCTTTGGACCCTCGTTAACAACATTTTGATCGTCATCACCAGCTCACTTGTTACCTATATCGCAATCGGGGCCATCCCTGTTTCGATCCGCCGGATAAGGACAAAAGGGGGTTAACGAATACTGTAGAAGACCTGGGTGAAGTAATAGCCACCTTGTGAATTCACTGAAATTCCGATCCCGGTCTGGCTCCATACGCCGCTAAGGATATTTTCTCGATGATGCGGCGATGTCATCCACCCCGCGACCGCGTGCTCCACCGGCGCAGCATATCCACTGTTGTAGGCGAGATTCTCGCCTATCGAACGCCAATCATCTTTTCCTGCATCATGTGCCCGTCCGGCTACGTCGCGCCCTTCGCGATCGGTATGGTCCATGTAGAAGAATTTTGCCATCTCATCCGAGTGTTCCCGAGCGATCACCGCAAGCTCGTCCGACCAAATGAGAGGCGCAAGGCCCTTGTTCAAACGCTCACGGTTAACAAGGTCAAACGCGCTACGCTCCATTTGACGAATAGACCCGTCCGTTGAAGAAAGGGGCCGAGAAGAGGGTTGCGGGATATTGGAGTGGAATGGCGCCGTAAACTGGAAAAATAGCAGAGCGATCAAAAGCATGGCCTAACGAACTATCGGTCTATTTAAATTTCGGTCCTGAAATGGAAACAAGGTCTTTCTGATGCGGGCTGATCATGGAGCGGTTCGCCCAATAATGGGAATGCGCCAAATTTTTGTCACCATTCAGACAGAGGTTCGTATCAGCGCAGGGTAGCTTCGCTTTGAGAGGTGATCAAAATGAAATTTAGGCTGCTAGTGTTTGTGTTTGTACTCGCAACCGCCGCCAGCGCTCAACGGCAAGACGCGACTTTTACAGGTACCGCCGTGATCTATGGATCGGGCTTCAATACCCGGACGACGGTTAGGAACTTTACTCTTCACATAACCGGGCTAACACCGGCGAGTGACGCAGACCGGTTTCTCGGCACGCTGCAGGAACGCGGTCAGGACGCACTGCTTTCCTCGATACGAGACCACGACCTTGGGAGATTCTCACTCAGCGGCGAAGTAGGACGCCCGCTGAATGCCGTGGTCGTGAGTTCGGTCGGTGACAAACGAATGATCCGAGCGGTATTCGAACGCTGGATGGGATTTGGCGAGTTGCGAGGCGGTTACCGCTCGACAGACTATCCTTTTTCGTATGTCGAGATCGTATTCGATCCGCGAACCGGCAAAGGGGACGGCACCTTCATACCGGCGGCTCGAGTTCGGTGGAACAACAAGCACGCGGAAAACGAAGTTGAGATCGAGGATTTCGGGATCTATCCGGGAAGGTTAATTGGCGTAAAGCTTCAGCGCGGAAGTCTTCCCTAGAAGAGTTTCGTCATGGAAATGACCGTGCCGTCGTCGGTGTCCTTGACGTCGACGTCGTCCATCAAGCCTTTGATCAGCTTGAGGCCCCAGCCGCGGCGGCTTTCATTCGATGGGGGAACGGGGTTTCTGTCGGCGAGCCGCAGACCGCGGTTGGAGACTGTGATCACAATACGGCCGGGGTCGACCGCGGCCTTGAGCATGATCTTGGAATCCGGACTCAGACTGTGCTCGGATGCATTTATGCAGGCCTCCACCAAAGCTGTCTTTATCTGATTGATGGCCTTAGCTGGGACCTGATGCCTCTTTGCAATGTCCTCAATGGCGCGAGCGCCGATCAATTCTGTATCGGGCCCCATCGGTATAACGAACTCATAATCAAAGGAGACTTTAGGCTCTCGCGGCTGTTCTGCTGAGCCGAGTTCCAGCTTGAGCATTTCGAACTGGCGTTTAGAGGTCCCATACGCGTTTCTCTCTTTGAGTATCTCTAGGGCCTCGGGAGAAAATCCTTCGGGTGCTATGAGCCAGAGCCTAAATGGAGTGAGGTCGCATGCTACCGCGGCCATCTCAAGGCGATCACACCAAAACTCGGCGAGTTCGCGGTCTGCCTCGAGTTTCGAATCGATCTCGGCCGCGATCCAATTTACGCGCTCATGCCGGGAACCTATGGTACCGATACCAACACCTGTCCGCTCAGCCTCGATTTGGGACGCGAGATTTGGGTAAAAGTCCGTCGCGGCTGCTGTGTACGATATGTTCGGAAGTTCGATAAAGGAGTTATCGACGGCGCTCGCTTTGAGCACTTCTTCCGGGGGTGCGCCTTTCACCGCGCGAAACATGCCGTAATCGAGAAATAGTTCGGGCACCTTTTGGCCATTAAATCCTGCCAGCAGGTGGCTGATGCCGAGGGCCGCGTGCCGCCGATACGCCGCTCCCATTATTTGTGGGGCTCGTTCGAGGTTCGCCGCAAGTGCCTCACCAACCGCCTGCGCCCGGGTTCGATCACGCCGCGCGAGGTCGGTCCGAGCGCGAAGATAGTCGCTGAAGGCAATATTTTTCTCCGCGATCTTGGTCGAGGACGGTGCGAGATCGATGAGTTCAGCATAATTAAGCCGCTGAAGCACCGCCGGCAATTTTTCACCGAGATCCGTGTGGCGTTTCCAATACGAGATATTTATTTCAGCGCCGCCGGACGCTAAGGCGCCGGCGCAAATGCCCGCGATCTGACCAGCCGCCGTATCCGCCGCTTCCTCGAACTGAAGGTCAAAGTGGCGGCTGATGCGACCACCGAATAGCTCGTCAGTATATACTCGTTCAACGTCCTCGAAGCTCTCCAGGCCGCTTCCAACTGCAGCCGCCGCTTCTATAAGACTTTTGGCCAGGCGAAGATCGCCGCCGCTCTGCCAAGAGATCAGATCGCGGCTGGTATCGTTGATACCTACAGAATGTGCAGCCGCAACGTTCGCGACGATGGCAGCCAGGTGGGAACCAATAGGGCGTGCCAAAGCGATCGGCACCGCAGAGGTCTTTGCAAAAAGGAACCTTCGGTCACCGGCGAACACTGTTCGCAATCCCGGACAGTTCAACGAAGCGTTGAGATCCTCAAGGAAATTAGGTATATCAGCGGCCTTCTCAATTTCATCGATCATTGCGCAGACCGGCACCCTCGATCGTCCAATAACGCCTAGCAAGGTGCGAACGCCTGCAGAACATTTCGCGGTATCGCTCAAAGATCTGATAGTCTCTATGATCCGGTCTACCCAATCAATATCAGCGGGCGAGGCCAATCGTGCCAGCTCATCCAGGTCCGGCGACCCCGCGATGATCGAAGGGTCTTGCCGGCGGAACGCAACGGCCTGGATCAGGAACCCGCGAGCCATCCTGCAAGCCGTTTCAAAAGGAGTCGTGTCCGACCTCTTTAGCTCAAAATAGAATGGAATGACGTTTGACTGACTCGCAAAGAGCCGATCGAAAACTTGTCTTAAGAGCTCGCTTGTTCCTGCCCCGGGTTCCGCCAATACAGCCAGCCCATCCCCGATCGAATCGCCGTGCGCATGTGCGATGAGCGACTCCATCTCGGCGGCCCTTCCGACGAAGTCAGCCGGCTCGCGTCTGGCAAAAATTGTTCTTCCAGATCTGCGTTTCATCTAACGATTGACCTGAGAGAGGCTTTCCTCATACAGCTTCACGCGATTTCGGCCGCTGCGTTTAGCATCATAAAGGGCTTTATCCGCCGCGGAAATTATATTTGGCGAAGAGCAAAGTTCAGCCGAGCAGCTCGCGACTCCAATGGTGATCGTCACTTTCCTATGGGGAAAGTCTGCGTATTCGACATTGTGGCGGATGCGTTCCGCGATCATGGCAGCCTCTTCGGCGGTCGTCTGGGGCAAAAGGATCGAGAATTCTTCACCCCCAAACCGCGCCGCTACGTCAGCCGCTCGCAAAGTCTCACGAATAACATGGCCTACCATCTTCAGCGCGACGTCACCTGCAGGATGTCCGAACTCGTCGTTGTAGGACTTAAAATGATCCACGTCGAGCATCATGAAACTCATAGGAAAGCCATGGCGATTGGACCGTTTGACCTCTTCCATAAGCCGCTCTTCAATATAGCGGCGGTTTAGAAGGCCGGTGAGCGGATCGGTAACAGAAAGCTGTTCGAATTGGCCCGCACGCTCTTTTAAGAGTGCCCTGTCGATCGCGACAGCCAACTGCGGCTCGATCGCCTGAAACAGCTCAAGTGACGCCTCATCAAAGGGCTCTGCTGAGGCACGATCCGTGAAATTCATCACGCCCAGATGCCTCCCGCTCAGGGTGATCGGACAGCTAAGAAAGGAATTCGTCTTATATTTTCGCTCGGGCGGAGCGGGTTCCAGCCCGGTCCTTGTTACGTCAGCGATCACGGCAGGCTCGTTACGGCCGAAAACGATCCGCGAAACGCGAACTCCAGGTTCTTCATTCGGGTCTATAGTCCCGCGGGCTCCAATGATCGCCCTGATCTGAAGCATATCCGACGGACCGTCGTAAATCAGCAGTGAAGAGCGCTCGGCCCCTATCAATTCCGCTGACGTTTGAGTAAGCGAGAGCCAAAAATTTCCTTCATCAATGTCTCTTAGGCTTTGAGCGACGCTCCGGACCGCATTAGACAGGGTCTCGCGTCGCTCCACCTCTCTTCGAAGCCGAAGGATCTCGAGTTGCGGTGCGACGGACCGGCCGATGCGAGAGATCTGTTTTTTTACTTCTTCACGGTCGATCGGCCCCAGAACCGCGATCGCCGCAATGATCTGTCCATCCACGGCGACCGGAAATAAATGCATGGATCGTGTTGCATCAACTTCGTTATCCCTTCGCTCGCTCAGCTCAAGGGGTCTACCTTCACGCAACGCCTCTGCAAGCCGCGGATCGTCGGACGAGATCCCAAGCCGCACCTTTCGGTCCTTCATTCTGCCGAATGCGGCTGTATTCTCCAATCGCCCATCGATCCGATCGAGCCAAATAAGATCGGCGAGGCCATAATGCTTTGCAATAAAAGCGAGGATGGCTTCTACCGCGCGTTGTTGGTCGGATCTAAGCAGGGAACCAAAGAATGATCTCCATGCGGCAGTCTCAGTAACTTGTGATTTGTTCGAAACACCGGCCGATGCTCCACCCGCCTCCTCGATGGCAGACTTCGCAAGAGTGGTTGAACCGATCGTTTTTTCGCCTCGCGCAGCAGCCTCCCGAGAAGCCGGCTCGCCTAAAGCTTTCGCTCGTATCGCCGAAGCGACCTTTGCGGCGGCCTTCTCAATAGTATCTTTGGACGCTGTCACCAAAGCATTTTCGAACAGCCGCTGCGGCTCCAGGTGCAACCAGTCGCCCGCAACGGCCCGGTCGGTCGCGAGCCTATAGCTGTCGGCATGAATGAA
>JAFAOW010000064.1 GCA_019247455.1 Acidobacteriota bacterium
CGAATAGGCGAATACCCGCCACAGCCATTTGCGACGCATAGCCCTGCAGAGGAAGCGCGATGCGATTGAAGATGATCTGCGGTATCGGTATCGCGAGCAGGAGCAGCGTGAATGGCACGGCCAAAAAACTCACAACTCTGATCCCAAAGAAGTACGCGATCAGCCCAGCGATCATCAGTACCATCGAGATCCGCTGTGTGAAGAGCTCCGCGCCCAAAGTACCGGCAAGCAGCATCACAGCGGCAAGGATCACGGCACCCAAACCAACGGCTGCCGGTGACGATGAGACGGCTCGGCGCAGCCGACCCCGTTCCTTCCAGATGATGAGAGCGATCACGAATGGAACAAGCAGTCCGTGCGAATAGTTCTCGTCGGTCCACCAGTCGTATGCGAGCTTCCCGATGGTGTTGGCGTACAAGAATACGAAGGCCGCGGCCACCAGCGCCGCGCCTATGTAGAACCGATCGATTTTATTTAGGCCTTCGCTCATTCGGACAAGAGGAAGAAAAGGTCAAATGGGCCCCAAATTCCCTACCGGGATCGTTCCAGGATCATTTCAGCGATCTCTTCCAGAAGACTTGTTTCGCGATCAAGCTCCTTCAACGCGTCACCTGCCTCGCGGCAGACCTTCGCGGCCATCTCGCGCGTCGCCTCGACACCGAAATGGCCCGGAAAGGTCGCCTTTGACGCATGCACATCTTTGCCTGCGGTCTTCCCGAGCGTCGCCGTCTCTTGCGTCACATCCAAGAGGTCGTCAGTGATCTGAAACAGGAGCCCAAGACGGTCCGCGTAAGTCTGCACGACTGCAAGCTCGTCGTCAGCCGCGGCTCCGATCATTGCTCCTGCTCGCGCCGACACGGAGATCAGAGCGCCGGTTTTCCGCGAATGGATGTTCTCCAGCTCTCCAATGCGGATGGTGCGGCCCTCCGCCTCGAGATCCAGCTGCTGGCCGGCGACCATCCCTTTTGGTGTCCCGGAAGCTGCGGCTATGTCGGCCACGAGACGAATTCGAAGGTCCGAACACAGGCTGCTATCCTCGGCGATCGTCTGGAATGCCATGACATGCAGGGCGTCACCCGCGAGTATCGCCGTGGCCTCGTCAAATTTCTTATGACAAGTTTCTCGCCCTCGCCTTAGGTCGTCATCATCCATCGCAGGCAGGTCGTCGTGGATGAGCGAGAACGTATGGATCATCTCGATACCGGCCGCCGTTCGATCGAGAAACTCAGCATCCGCCCCGAACGTTTCCCCAGCCGCATAGACGATACACGGCCTGATGCGCTTGCCGCCCGCGAACATACTCCACCTTATCGCCTGGTGCAGACGCCTGGGCTCGACATTTGCCGCCGGTACGAGGCTATCGAGCACCTTATCGACTCGCTCGTTCGATGAAGCTAAAAACTCGCTTAGGGTTACATTCACGCGAGGTCGATTATCGATTATCGTGCCCTCATTATCAACGACACACGATAAACGCTGGCAGAAAAGGGCTTATCTAAATATAGAGATTGCCTACCCAAGCTGGCACAAGATATTGTGCAAAAATGTATTGACAATTCACCGGCGGGCGCTCTAGAATTCATTCACTTGATCGAGCCATCCAGCTCGTTATACTTCAGGTAAAACTCACTGCAATTCTCGCCGTAATTAACTTCGGATATCCGCCTGCGGATGCTAAAATAGAGTTAACTCGGCCTGGTTGTAATCACCCCAAAATGACGGAGCCTGCCCTAAATATGAGCACAGTATTCGAGTCCGCGATCAACAGTTTTCTCGATAAGAATGGAGTTGGAGCCGCTGCACCCGCACGCGAATTCAAGCCCCTCGGCGTCAATGCGCAAAAGGTCGTGTCCAAACGTTATTCGCTCAAGGACGAGAATGGCGAGCCTTTCGAAACGTGGGCCGATATCGTCAAGCGGGTCGTCGGCCATGTGGCGCAAGCTGAGAAAGACGAATTTCGCCGAAAGCTCTTCTACAACGAGATGACCAACGTCATGCTCGCTCGCGAATTCATACCCAATACACCTTGCCTCGTCAACGCCGGTAAGCCGAAAGGGCAGCTCGCTGCGTGCTTCGTGCTGAATGTTCCTGACTCGATCGAGGGCATCATGGAGCATGCGCAGAACGTCGCCATCATTCACCAGACCGGCGGCGGTACAGGAATGACCTACGAATTTCTTCGTCCTGCGGGCTCTATGGTCCAGTCGACTCGAGGTGTGGCGTCCGGGCCTGTGTCGTTCATGAATATCGTCAACCAGACGACCGAAGTGGTGAAACAGGGCGGCGTTCGCCGCGGCGCGAATATGGGCATTCTGAGCGTAGCCCATCCCGACATTCTTCGATTCATTCACGCTAAGAACGACCAAACAAGCCTGACGAATTTCAATATATCGGTAACGGTCACTGACCTCTTTATGGATGCGGTGGACAGCGGTACTTGGTTTCAGACCGAATTCGACGGGGAGCCGTGGACCCAGGCAATATTCGACGCCGCCACGGGTCGGGATTATGTGGTTTACCGCCGCCCGGACGGCACGACCGCGACGTTTGCCGACAAGCTTGCATTTGAAACAGCCGATCTCTCGGATTGCACGATCGAGGAACCGCCGATCCCGGGAATGGTGTTCGCTCCCGACATCTGGAATCGAATAATCGCATCGGCTCACAAGTACGCTGAGCCGGGGATCATCTTCATCGACGAGGTCAATCGACACAACCATATGATGGCGTCGATGGGTCCGATCTACGCGTGCAACCCGTGCGGTGAACAGCAGCTGCACTTTAATAACTCATGCAACTTAGGCTCGATCGACGTCGCAAAGTTCTTCCGCCCGACCGATGACGGCGGCACGATCGACTGGGAACGCCTGTCGAATGTGACACAGGTCTCAACGCAGTTTCTCGATAACGTTGTGGATGCAGGCCACTTCCCCCTGCCTGAGATCGATGATGTGGTGAAAAGAACTCGTCCCGTCGGCCTCGGGATCATGGGCTTTGCGGACCTCTGCCTGAAGATGGGCGTCACCTACGGCAGCGATGCGTCTCTTGCCCTTATGGAAAAGGTCATGGGCTTTGTTCGCCGCGAATCTTGGCTTGCAAGCCTTCGGCTCGGTTCGGAAAAAGGCGTGTTCCCCGAATTCGAAAAGAATCGCGAGTCATATTCGCAGTTCATCTACGAGGACCTCGGGATCCCTCGCGACATACCGCTTACGCCGCGCAATTACGAGGTGACGACGATCGCCCCGACCGGCACGATCTCGCTTGTAGCTGAGACTTCTTCGGGGATAGAACCTAATTTCTCATGGGCCTATGTTCGACAGGACACTCTTGGAACGCGTACATATGTCCACTCGCTTGCCGCTGAGGCCCTGGGTCTGACAGTCGACCAGACCGATGAGAATTCCATCAAGGAAGCTGCCGAGTATGTTGTTGAGCACGAAGATGATCTGCCCCCGCACTTCATCTCGGCCATGAAGATCAAGTCGATCCAGCACGTCAAGGTTCTTGGGGCCGCTCAAAAGCACGTCGACAATGCGATCTCAAAGACCTGCAACGGCGCTACGGACGACACGGTGGAATCGGTCGATGAGCTCTATCACCTCGCACGCGAACTCGGCTGCAAGGCCGTCAGCTATTACCGAGATGGCAGCCGCGAGAATCAGGTGCTCAATACCATGAAGAAAGATACGGCGACTCCGTCCGCGATGAAAACGACTTCGGCGACCGCCGACGTGATAAACATCTCGGCGTCTCCGCGTCACGCCGTCACTGCGTCTCCGCGCGTCGACCGCCCCCGCGAACTCATCGGATCGACCTGGCGGATCCCGTTCGATGGGCAGAACCTCTATGTCACGGTGAATCACAACGGCGAGCGGATACTCGAGGTGTTTGTCGCAGGGCCCATCAGCGCGGGAGTCGGCCTCTTGGCGTCAAAGATGCTTCGTGGCGGATTCGAGGTAAAGGAGGTCGCCCATAGCCTTAACAAGGTAATAGGCACGCATGCGGTCTGGTTCAACGAACGCCTGCTGACCTCACCCGAACAGGCTGTTGCCGAGTGCCTGCTCCTGATCGAGCGGCGTTTGCACAACATGCCCGAATCCGAGCGCGCGATCGGCAAATCGATGGCGCAGGAAAGTGGAGGAACGATGTCGTCAATGATCGGGACCTGTCCCGAGTGCCGCGGCCAGCTTGAATTCGCATCAGGCTGCGAGTCATGCCGCGATTGCGGTTATTCGAAATGTAAGTGATCCGACAGACCTCTTCGAGCATCAAAAGACAGCGCCGCATAGGTGCTGTCTTTTTCTTTCTCCGCGGCTGTAATTTAGAATCTTAGCCAATGCGCAGTACTCGACGATTCACTCTTGCCACTGTCGTTGCACTTGCTCTCGCCGGGTTCATGGCCGCGGGCTCGGCATCGAATGCCGGCTCTTTTTACATCCCAACCCCGACCCCGACCCCGAGGCCGAGGGTCGTCGAATCGCCCGTTCCGCCGGCCCCAACTCCGTCGCCTGACCTGAACACCCTACAGACCTTGGACAGCCTTCGCGCCAGGATCGTGCAAAGGCTTACGGCCCCCGAGGTTCGCCGAGGCCGAGTGGGGATCAAGATCGTTTCGCTGAATACCGGCAAGGTCGTATTCGAGACGGACGCTGACAAATATTTCATCCCAGCGTCCAATATGAAGAATTTCACGGTCGCGGCGGCTCTTGAGCGGCTTGGCCCCGACTTCAAATTCGTCACGAGTGTTCGAGCAGCCTCTCCTCTGGATGCCGACGGCACTATTCACGGGCCACTGGTGATCGTGGGCCGCGGCGACGTTTCCGCTTCGACGTCATTCGACCCTGCGTTCCCGAAAGTGATCGATCATTACAAGGCCCTCGATGCTCTTGCCGATAAGATTGCGGCCGCGGGCGTCAAAAAGGTCGATGGCGATCTGATCGCCGATGAAAGCTATTTCCAAGGATTTGCCGTCCCCGAAACATGGGAATGGGACGATATCGAGGGTTACGACGGCACCGAGATCTCGGCCTTCCCGCTGAATGACAACGTCGTGGACATCACTGTAAGTGGCGGCGGTGTCGGAGCCCCGTGCGTAGTGGGCGTCAGGCCGGCGAATCAGATCGTTCGCTTTAACAACGCTTGCGTGACGACAAACAGCGGCACAGCTCAGGTCTCGCTCCGCAAGGATATGGACCAAAACGTCGTCACGATCAGCGGCACGTTCCCAGCCGGGGGTAAAGAGTTCGTTCGCTCGATCGCATTCACACACCCGGCAGAGCTGTACATCGCTTTGCTAAAGGAGCGGCTCGCGGCGAAAGGCGTAAACGTCTCAGGTGGCGTGCAAACGCGGAATGCGGAGTGGTATTCGGCTAACAACCGTCCAATTATGAGCCGGTCGCTACCGGCTCTGCCGCTTCAGCTGGGCGATAAGGGACAATCGCAAGGTGGGACGGAAATTACAAAGGTCGAGTCCCCGCCCTTCTCTGTGATCGCCGCGAAAACCCTAAAACCTAGCCAAAACAACTACACCGAGACGATCCTTTGGACGCTTGGGGAAGAGTTTGGCCGCAAAACTGGCGGAAGCGGAACCAGTCAGCAATTGGGTGTCGGGGTGGTAAGAGCTTTCCTCACTAGTATTGGCATTCCCGCTGACGGCATCGTCCAATACGACGGCAGCGGGATGTCGCGCCATGATCTCATCACTCCAAACGCCGTAGTTCAGCTGTACACCTACATGGCCAAACAGAGCAAGTTTTCGCAGGTGTGGCGGGACAGCCTCACCATCGGCGGCGTCGATGGTACGCTCAGAAATAGATTCAAAGGCACACGTGCGGAAGGAAACATCCGCGGGAAAACGGGCACACTCGATCAAGTTTCTGCCCTTTCAGGTTATGTGACGACCGCGGGCGGCGAGCAACTCGTCATTTCGATCGTCACCAACAATCTTCCCATTGCCGGCAGCGCCCGAAAGGCCTTTGAAGATGATATCGTCGTCGCTCTCGCGAATTTCAACGGAAAGATCGATCAGTAGGGCTTTGCGATGAGCGATGTGTGCCAAGTGTGAGTGCCAAGCCGAACGTGCTTGGTCAGCGGCGGTGCTTTTTTAGCCTGCTGCCACGAAAGAGAGACGGGCGACAAGAACCGCGGCGTCCCTTCCGCTCACTCGTCACCCATCACTTGTCACTCTTCACTTAGAGGCCTACCAGCGGTTCCCCCGATCATATCCCCCGCCGTCGTCGCCGCGGTCATATCCTCCACCGCCTCCGCCTCCGCGATAGCCTCCGCCTCCGCCGCGAGGACGGTCCTCGCGCGGCCGTGCCTCGTTAACTACCATGTTGCGGCCGTCGTATTCGGTGCCATTGAATTGGGCGATCGCAGCCGTCGCGGCGTCGTCATCAGCCATCTCTACAAAACCAAACCCGCGCGAGCGTCCCGTCTCGCGATCATAAACTACATTCGCCGACTGCACAGCACCTGCCGAACCAAAATGCTCCTGAAGGTCTTCGCTCGTCACGCGAAAAGACAAATTTCCTACGTATAATTTATTTCCCATTCCTCTGTTGTGCGAACCAAAAGCGAAGCAAAAAGGCGATTCAGACAGGTGAGGGCCTCTTACGAGTCCCGTCTGTTACTGCAGCGGCGCGTCCTACTCAAAAAACCAGATGCTTCAACCAACCAAAAGAAACTCTCAAGACCGAACCGAAAAGCGCCGCAAAGTGCAGACCGGACGGGCGTATCACGAGATATCAACGAGAGCGAAAACAACGGAATTATGCGCCGAATTACCGTGAATTACAAGAGCAAAATCTTCCGTCTCGGTCTCGGTGGCTAATCTCTCAATACGTCAAGCAGCTTATCGTGGATCCCGCCGAACCCGCCGTTCGACATAACGGCAACGACGTCACCGTCGCGCATTTCGGGCGTGAGGTGTGCGACGATCTCGTCGGCGTCAGCGAATGTAAATACGTTTTTGCCTTTTGCGGCGATATCAGCGACGAGCTTGTTGACATCGAGCAGCACGGGGCCGAATTTTTTTGCATCCTCAGGGTTGAAGACGGCGGCGATCACTACCTGGTCGGCATGAGCGAAAGCCTCTTTGTATTTCTCCTCGAATATCGACAGTCTTGACGAACGCGACCGCGGCTCAAAAACGGCTATCAATCGATTGGAAGGATAGCGTTGTCGCAAGGCTTTCAAGGTCTCATCCACTGCGGTCGGATGATGAGCGAAATCGTCGATCACGGTCACGCCTCGCTCGACGCCTCGGACCTCCATCCTCCGTTTGACTGACTTGAACGTGTCGAAAGCCTCCTGGATCTTCTCCCGCGCTATTCCCCAGGCGTCCGCGGCGATGATCACCGCCAGGCAATTCCGGATATTGAATTCACCGATCATCCCCGTGGTGAATGAGGCCCATTTCTCGCCCGCGCGATAAACCGTAAATGAAGTTCCCGCCTCGCTGAATTCAATGCCCCGCGCCTGCCACTTCGCGTTCTCGCTAAGGCCAAACGTCTCGACGGTCGTATAGAGCTTCCCCTCCATCGACTTCAACACGTCGACTACTTCCGGCGAATCCACGCCGCAGATAAGCCGGCCATTGCCCGGCACGAGATTCATCAGCCGCGAGAATTGCCATTTGATCACGTCGAGGTCCTTGTAGATGTCGGCGTGGTCATACTCGATATTGTTGATGATCGCGATCTCGGGTAGATACGACATGAACTTCGGCTTCTTGTCGAAAAAAGCCGTGTCATATTCGTCGCCCTCGATCACAAAATACTCGCCCTTGGTCACTCGAAAAGACTGCCCGAAATTCTGCACAACACCGCCGACAAGGAACGTCGGATCAAGGCCGCCCACTTCGCACACCCACGCTGCCAGCGACGTCGTCGTTGTTTTCCCATGCGTACCCGCGACCACAAGTGAACGCTTTCCACGTATGAATTCCTCGCGCACCGTCTCAGCCTGAGAGCGGTAAAGAAGCTTCCTATTCAGCACTTCCTCAAGCTCCGGATTACCGCGCATGATGGTGTTGCCGACCACGGTCACGTCTCGCGGCGGGTCGGTATTCTCGGCCTTATAGCCCTCGACATACTCAATGCCAAGAGCGGCGAGCTGCGTCGACATCGGCGGGTAAACATTCTGGTCCGAGCCCGTGACCCTGTGCCCCGCCGCCTGAAGCATTCCGGCAAGAGAGGCCATCGCAGTGCCGCCGATCCCGATCAAGTGATAGTGCATGTGTGGTAAAAATTGGCCTTTTATGGCACATTCATTGTCGAATAGCGGTCGGCAAAAATCCAACCGCCGCCCGCGTTCCCTAAACCCATGAAAAGCACACTTCGCACAGCTCTATCAGTCACATGTCTCGTGTTCGTCCTATCCCTTGCCGCCGCTGCGCAAGCCCCTTGCACAGAAAAGGGCTCGATCCGCAGCGTTACCAAGGCACGCTCCGGGAATTTTGAGACCGTTACCTTCCTTTTCAACGGGAACAAGCTGCCCGACAAGATAGATGTCAGCGACGAGACTCCGCCCATCACGAATTACGGCGGCGACAACCTGCATATGAAAGGCAAGGCCTTCAAGGGAGTCCACATGAGCCTCGTTTCCTGGACGTGCAAGATCCGTGAGAATTTTTCCGCAGCGACAACGACCATTCGTGACATCAAGAATACCGAGCAGTTCGAGGGTTACGTTTCGTACGTTATCGGCTACGCTCGCAAGTCGAAGTATGTAGGCAAGACAACGTCGACCGCTGGCAAAAACGCGAAGATCGTTATCAAATTCCGGCGCTAGCTATTTGATCAGCTTTGCGAACGGCAGCTTCGAGACCGATTTGTAATAGTCGGTCTCTTGCTGCAGCTGAGCGACCTCTTCGCGGATCCCGCGAGTCATTTTCTTTGGCTTGTGCGACGTTAGGTCGAGCACCTTGTTCGTCGTCTTGATGACCTTTCCTTTGCTGTTGAAGTAAATGTCCTGCAGCAAAATGATATCGCCCTCGAACGTTCGATAATCGATCGCCGCCTTCGCCAGCGTGCCATCGGTGCGGAAGTAATGAAACACATACTTCGTCCAGTCGCCCGATTCGCTGAACAGCGTGAAGTTGGATTTTGCGAGTTTCCCGTTCTGACGCCAGCAGTACGCGATGGAATACGTCTCCGACGTCTCGCGGTGCTTATCAAGAGCCTTCTCTGAAGCGAAGCTCTGCCATTTCTCCGGGCCCTCTGATTCAGGATCCGCAACATCGGCGAAAACAAGTTCCGCCGATTTCTTGTTCTTAAGCGAAGCATCGATCGACCTGACCAGCCTATCGATCTTTCGCACCTCAGACACCTGCGAAAGCGCCGTCATCGCCATAACGGCCGTGACCAAAACTGCACAGAACAAATTCGTCTTTTTCATTTTTTTAGCGGCGTCGAAATACTACCGTTTCCTGTTTTCTGAACATCTTACGACTATTAGAGCCGTGGCCTGCCAAGCGGGCTATTCGATAGAACGACACCGAGGTGATTTCATGCGATATCTTACAAGAATTGCAGTGTTTTTCTGCCTTGCGGCGATGCTGCTGCCCGCGACCGTCCGCCCTTTTGAGACCGACCAATACAATCTGCCGACTACGCCGCTCGCGGACATCGGCGACGAGGTCTCAGAATACGTCGAGCAGAATTTGCGTGCCGCGGTCGATGAGATCAACGCCGATATTCGCCGCCATCAGGCGTGCCTAACGGTCGTGAGCCGCCGCTCCGACTGCCATTCGCCCGAAAAGGAAACCACGGAACTCACCGAACTCCGTTCTAACGACGCTGTCGCCAAGGCCCTTTACGAACGCCTCGGTGACGGCACTATGCTCGTTACGAAGTTCGGCGGCTGGTTCCGCGGTCACAAGTTCAAGGCCCAGCCGGCGACTTACTACACCTCTTTTAAGGACTCGATCTACATCGCCCTGCCCACCGATTACTGGACGATCAGCCCGACGATCAAAATGTACGGCGTCGAATTCGGCACCGACAAACTCGAGCACCTGTTCCAGCAGGGCTATCGCTATTACAAGATCGAGCGTGGCGAAGCCGCGATCACCATCGTCCCCGGCCGGTCCGTTAAGAAGGCGGTCAAGTGGGGACAGAATTCCGAGCGTACGTTCTACGGCTTCTTTGTCTCGGGCGTTTACTCGAACGCGGACCTCGCCGCAAACTTCGCCGGCATGCGGTTCTATCAGCGCCTGACCTCCCCTGTAAAGATCGGCGAAACCACCGAACAGCCCCTCCTTTCCCTAAAGGAAGGCGTCTGGCAATTCAACACCGCAAACCTTCGCGACGAACTCCTCAAACCCTTCCTCTCTGATCACCTGAACGAGGCGCTCAATCCCTCCGTCTACGCATTCAATCTGTACCCCGTCGTCAAATCCGTCGTTCAAAACCACAGCTGCGCCGAGTGGCACAAAGCATATCCAAACTTATCGCGTTCCATCCTCGAGCAAAAGACAAATGACCTCGAACTCTGGCACGGCGAAGACTACGGCAACAGCCAAAAGGAAAGAATGGTGCGGATCGCCGACACCTGCTTCTAAGTCTTAAGTTCATGGTTCGCGTCTAGTTTTA
>JAFAOW010000074.1 GCA_019247455.1 Acidobacteriota bacterium
TACCTACCTTGACCCGTCGAAGATGGCGATCGTCATCGTCGGTGACCGCAAGGTCATCGAGCCGGGGCTCAAGGAACTCGGCTGGCCGATAGTGTATCTCGACACCGACGGCAATGTGGTCAGCCAATAGGCCAATTTCACTTTGAACGTAAAGCGGGCTCGAAAGGGCCCGCTTTTTTTGCTCGACGTGCTGATGATCTATTTCCTGACCAATACCACAGGTGTCTGCTCCGCGTCACGGATCTGCGTAAAGAACGATCGGACGGCGTCATATTTATCGACTGATACCGTTGTTCGTTTTGTGGAAAGAACGCGCTTGAAAATGAGCTTGTCACCCGAGACCTGGTAGTGCGTTGAATATTTTCCGAAGGGAGTATCAAGATTGACCTCCAGCGGCGTTTCATCCACAACGAAGCCCGCCGGCAGCGTAAAGGTCGCCGTTTCGGAGGTTGTCATGGAATCAAGCGAAACAGGGTGGGTGCGTTTTGTGTCGGTCAGGTAAATGCTGCGGTGACGCCCGACGAATACGGGTTTGAAGATCAGCAGCCGGCCCTGCATTATTTGTGCATATCTGGGTGCCGAAAATCCTACCTTAAGATCGAAGTTATCGATTCCGTCATCCGTCTTTATGTCAACAAGCTGGGCGCCGGTCCCTCCCGAGGTTAGCCAGCCCTCGATCGCCTTTCTGTAATCTGAAGCAGAAAGACTTCGCGCCTCGCCGCGGAAAGCAGCCGAGGCCTGACCGGTCGCATTCTCATGAATACTACCCTTCAGCTCACCGTTCTCGGTAATGGTGGCCTCGACGACGCGATCCAGGACATCGCTCTCAGGCGGCACAACAGGCATACGGACCAGACCGCCATTGTCACCCGCGGCCAAAACGGCGAAGCTGCCCTGTAGCTGATCCGGGAGGTCGCCAACACGTGTGTAGGGATCGGTCGCGTCAAAGATGAGCAGTCTTCCCAACTTTTCGTGGTTAATAATGCTCGGCGCTACGGTCGCGTCGCTGACCCTGATCGCAATAATACAGTGATTGAACTGATTGGGCGATGGAAATTCCTGCCGCACGAACTCCGGATCACCCGAATAGATCGCGACCGGGTAAGACTCGATGTGCATTACCCTGAGCATCGCCCGCATCAGGTTTGCCTTGTTCTTGCAATCGGCGTATCCGCGATTCAGTACTTCATTGGAGGGCCGCGGACGCATTCCGTTCCCGTATCCAAGTCCGATGTCCAATGCGATGTACTGCATGTTCTGAACAAAGGTAGCGATCGCGCGAATTATCTCGATCTCCGTCTTGGCATTGACGGTCAGATCGCGCGTTTTTCCCGCAAGGTTGTCATCGATCACGACCTGAGGATCGAACATCGAGCTCGTCCAGCGGGCAACCGCGCTCCAATCAGCAAAGGTCTTATTCACCAGCCCCGCACCGTCTGGTGGAATGATATTGACCGCCAGCCGCGGGGCAAGGTTCCCAAAGGAAGGACTCATGGGCTCGCGCGGTATCGGCGCCAATCCGCGAAGCTCCCACACATAGGTATTTCCGTTCACTTGGGGTTCAACCGATGAGTGGTTAAAAGTGACGCTTCCCGCCTTCCATCCGCTCGGCACGCTCACTGTATAACGCGAGAGCAGCGTCGGCAGACTGTCCTGAAAAAGCCAGTTGTCCTGCAGAAACATCGGCTGGTCCTCTTTGGTCAGCGAATAACCGAAGACGTAGCCTACGTCCGCGCCCAAAGAGCCGTCGATGATCTTTACGCGGTCCTCGTTATAGATATCGTTCGTATTTCCGATCCGGTCGATAATATCCTTTTTGCCAAAGGACGTGACCCCCGACGCCGGCGAGATGAGCCACGCCTGCATATCGCTGACCTGGCTGAAGTTCGGCAGGTATGATTCGATCGCAACAGCCTCTCTCCGGCCATCGCGGGTCAGCACGCGTATTGCATATTTCTCCGTAGTGATCAGCTTATCGCCTGTGAAGGTTACGTTGGATTCCTTGTAAAGAACAACGGCAGGGACGTCCTTGTCGTACGGCTGGACCTGCGTCGACGCCGCCTGCTTCAGCCATCCCGGCACGTCGTCAGCAAATGCGCCGAGGCAGCAAACGGCGATCACAGCTGCAGCCCGTAAAAATGAATTCCAATTTATCATTGCTGCGTCCTACTGTTGTTTGAGAGTTATCGTATGCGCGTCAGCCTGGCTGAACCGGTCAAAGAGCGTTTTGAGAGGCTTATAAAACTCCTTCTTGAAGTAAACGTTTGCCTTGCTTCCAAAAAAGAAGTCTCGCTTGTAGTGCAGAGTATTGCTCGACTCGTTAACGGTGATATCGGTCGTTAGCGACGCTACGCCGCTTGTGTCGGCGACCTTCGCGGGAGCATCAGGGTTGTCCAGGAGAAAACCCTTGGGCAGCTCGATGGTTATGTCATCCTTCTCTGACCACGGATACCTGAAGAAAATGTCATATTTGCGAGTGTCGCTGGCAAAGACAGCTGGTACGCCGTATTCGAAAAAACTTGGCTGTAGGAACAGCCGCTTGCCGGTTTTTTGGGCGTACCCGGGGATCTTGACCTCGTAGCTGAAGATAAGCGGCTTCGACCCGTCAGTAACATTTTCCACTTTGACTGCCGATACTTCCGCGGTCGTAAATTGCCGCTTCACGTCGTCGGTAAGCATCGACTCTAGTTTTTGGGAGCTCTCGTCGTAATTATCCACGCGGTATTGGACGGCCTGCTGCCCCTGAACCTCCATTGATACCGTTCCCGTGAGCGAACCATCCTCCAGGAGCCTGAACTTCCCGGTTCTCTTGGACAGAGACCCGCTGTAGTCGGTGTATGGGGTCTTGACCCATAAAAAGTTGTTCTCGCTGATGATCTCGGACCAATTGTCCTCCTCAAACCAGATGAGCTGTCCAATAGGAAGAAACTTTGTACCCGGATTATAGAATTTCCAACCGCTGCCGCTCTTGATAGCGATCGCGCCCGGGTGGAGGAAGGAGTCCACCGTCGTTACAGGTTCGATGAACATCTTACTGCGATCGCCGATCCATGCTATGTGAGCGTCCAAGCCGAGCGAGATCGCCATCGAACCGAAAAGCAGATCGATGTCTCCGGCATCGGCCTGTTTCTTCTTGATCACGTCGCTTAGCTTAGTGATCTTTGGAAGTTTGGCGCGCATTTCCTCTGTGATCGTCGGATCATAGGTAGTGTTTGAGATCTCGCTCTGGCAATAAGCGTAGATCCGGGCGATCTTCTCATCGTCGGTCGCGGCGTTGCCAACCACTTGCAGGGCGGTTTTCTTAATATCGCCGCTAGCGGCATCCTTCATTAGCTTCGCGATCTCTACCTTGACGTTATCGCCGAAGAGCATATGGCCGCTTCCAAGACGGACCCATGGCCTGACCATGTCCTCGGGAGGCATATTGCGTTCTTCCTTGAATGCTGGAACGTTTGTCTTTGAAGCAACATAGAATCCGCCTTTATCTTTAACAAAAGTCACATCGTCAAAATTGAAACGGCGGTAGGCTGGCTCTCGACCGCCGAACGGCTTGTAATAGTAGGTGAGCGTTCGGACGGGAATATCCTTTTGAAACTCAAGCCGATAACCTGAGGCACCGGTGTCGGAGTACACTTCTTTATAGCGGTACTCAACGATAACGCCGGGCTCAATGTTCGGTACCGCGAATGATTTCGCTTTGATCTTCACACCGCTCGCCTTAATGATCTCTCGGTCAAAGATGTCATCCTTCTTTATTTCAATGATCGAGCCGTCAGGTTTGATGACGCGCGCCGCAAGATCTTTTATCTGAAGCCCGTGAGTGTAGGGAATGTCGAACTTACTGTATTTTTCACGACCTCGCTCGGTAAAGATCTTCACACGGATGTAGTGCCTCATCGATAGGTCATACTCGCCGCTATCGTCGATCTTGACCTCCCATAAGAGAGCTTCGGCGTCGGCGTCGGGATCCACGACCGGCTTGGCCGCGGCAGCATCGTCAGCTGAGAGCGGACGCCAATCCTTGTCCTGGGCTGAGGTACTTTGAAGGAAAAAGCACGCGCACAGACACGCCGCAACTAACAACAACAGGGACGATTTCAATCTCATAATTCTGATAGCGTAATTTGGCACACGGACGGGTAGAGAATAGGCGCTCCGAACCTGGGACTCAGCGGAAAGAACCAGCGACACGGGGGAGACGCATTTTTTGGCATTTAGCTTCGGGGAGTGTACATGCTTTTACCACTGATTTCAATACAAAATCCCGGGTCGGGGTGGACAAGCCCCGGTATGTTATAATTTGCTGCAAAATACGCGGTTTTTATTACTTTTTTGGAGATTTTAGATGTCTTTTGGCAAGAACAAGATAGAGGAATTACTGGGTGACGAGGCGCGGAGTCTTTTCGAGCATGTCTCCACTACGATCCCTAAGGAGAATATTCACCTCCCGGGGCCCGACTTTGTCGACCGGATATGGGCGCCGTCCGACCGAAATCCAAACGTCCTTAGAAGCCTGCAGTCGATCTATAACACCGGCCGGCTGAGCGGTACCGGATACGTTTCGATCCTGCCCGTCGATCAGGGCATCGAGCACTCGGCCGGTGCGAGCTTCGCTCCCAACCCGCAGTATTTTGACCCGGAGAATATAGTCAAGCTCGCGATCGAGGGCGGATGTAATGCGGTCGCGTCGACCTTCGGGGTACTCGGGATCGTCGCCCGTAAATACGCGCATAAGATCCCTTTCGTCGTAAAGATCAATCACAACGAGCTGCTGACATATCCGAATCAATTCGATCAGGTTATGTTCGGCACAGTGGACATGGCACGGGACATGGGTGCTGTCGCAGTCGGGGCGACCATCTACTTTGGCTCGGAAGAATCGACGCGGCAGATCACCGAAGTTTCGGAAGCTTTTGCATATGCGCACGAGATCGGAATGGCGACCATTCTATGGTGTTACTTGCGCAACTCGGCCTTCAAGACGCCCGGGGGTGATATGCACACCGCTGCGGACCTGACCGGTCAGGCGAACCACCTCGGCGTCACCATCCAGGCTGACATCATCAAGCAGAAGCTGCCGGAGCGAAATGGCGGCTATCCTGCGATGAACAAGAACGGCAGCTATGGCAAGACCAGCCCGCTCGTTTATGAAAAGCTGACCACCGATAATCCGATCGATCTCGTTCGATATCAGGTTGCCAATTGCTACATGGGCCGATGCGGTCTGATCAACTCCGGCGGCGAATCAAAGGGCGCCGGTGATCTGGCCGCGGCCGTTCGGACGGCGGTGATCAACAAGCGCGGAGGCGGAACGGGCCTGATCTCAGGACGCAAAGCTTTTCAACGGCCAATGGCAGAAGGGGTCGAACTGCTCAATGCCATTCAGGACGTGTATCTTTGCGACGAAATTTCGGTGGCGTGATGTTCTTCTTAAGATAAAGTTTGAGAGGCGGGCCTAACAGTCCGCTTTTTTACTTTCAACTGCATCCAGACTTGCATTTCTTGCGAAAGCGAAATATATCAAGGGGAAAAAGTGGTTAGGAGGAGGACTATGAAACGATCGATCTTGATCTTTGTATTTGTCATTGCCGCCGTTACGGCTGCATTCGCGCAGCCCGGCGCGACAAAGGAGAAATCGCTTTATCAGCGTCTCGGGGGTTATGACGCTATTGCGGCCGTGTCCGATGATTTTATCGGGCGGCTTGCCACCGGTAAGCTGCTCGGCCGCTTTGTAGTGGGATTGAGCGACGATTCAAAAAAGAAGCTTCGCCAGCATCTGGTTGACTTCTTGTGCAATGCGACGGGCGGGCCATGCCTTTATCTTGGCCGCGACATGAAAACGGCGCACACCGGGCTGGGGATCACTGAGGCGGACTGGAAGGAAGGCGTGAACGCACTCGTGGCAACGCTGGACAAGTTCAAGGTCCCAGACAGGGAAAAGGGAGAAGTCCTTGCTGCTGTAGGCGGCCTAAAAAAGGACATTGTGGAAAAGCCGTAATTGATCTGTTCACACCGCTCGGCCGCCAGCCGGTTGATAAACTCCTGTTAGAAAAGGATTTGTCAGCCTCTCGCGGCCGATCGTTGTTTCCGGACCGTGGCCGCAATAGACGGTAAAGTCGTCGCCCAGGGTCAGCACCTTCTCCCGTATCGATCCGATCAGCTGCGCGTAGTCGCCACCAGGCAGGTCGGTGCGGCCGATGCTTCCCGAAAACAGACAGTCACCTGTAAACACGGCCTTCTCATTTTGTTCGGCGAGTACGATGTGCCCTAAGGTGTGGCCGGGAACGTGTCTCACAAGAAATCTTAAATTTCCAACCTCGTATATCTCGCCATCATTGAGAAAGCGCGTTGGGTTTGGAGCGGGATCATATTCCATCCCCATCGATCGCGCCTGCTCAGGTGACAATCCCATGATCAGCGGCTGTTGCTGAAGTTTTTCATAGAGATACATTTCGTCCGCGTGAAGAAGGATCTCCGCGTCAGGACACGCGGCCGCAAGCGCGCGAGTCCCGCCGATGTGATCTAGATGGCCATGAGTAAGTATGATCGCCTGCAACACGAGATCGTTGTCGCGGACGTAATTGCTCAGTTCCGCCGAAGGCTCCCCTGGGTCGATGCATACCGCCCGCTTGGTCTCCTCACACGCTATCACCCGAGTGTTTTGCTGAAACGGAGTTAATACAAAGGTCTTTATTATCATTCCAGATCGGTGGGCCGCTTACACATCTCTAATTATTAATTTACCAATTAGTAATTACTAATTTAGAGCGCACATAAGTCTTTTTATTATGGGAACAGGATCAAAATCCGGGTGCCTTCTATCCCCTAAAACAAACAAAACTGCTTTTCTGTAGGTATCCGCGTCCGGCTTGCCGGAAAAGCAGGGCGTCTCAAGGTCTGTTAGATTCAAGTAACTGATAAGACAGCTGAGGAGCATCCAGAGAAGTATCTCTTCATCGGTGCCGAGCGGATTGTGTTTGATGATCGAATCGCGGTCGCGGGCAATGCCGTCGACAATGCGAACGAATTCCCCCTCGGTTATCGTTGTCATCACTGTGCCGGATCGGACTCTTCCTCGTACATCAGGTAGTGTGAGATGTTCATTCCGACGGCGTCGTAGACCTTTTGAGCATGAAGGTTATCGGTCTCGACGTAAAGACGAAAACCGCAAACGCCGCCTGCTTTGGCAGCCCTTGCTTTTACGAAATCGTACATCCGGCTGTAGATCTTTTGCCCTCGCGCCTCGGGTAGAATATAGACGCTCTGGATCCACCAGAACCAAGCGTTGCGCCAATCGCTCCATTCGTAGGTCACCATCAGTCCCCCGACGATCTCGCCGGCGTCACTCTCAGTGACGACGTAGAATCCTTTTGACTCATCATCAAAAACAGCAGCGACGCCGGGGCCGATCTTGTTTTCGTCAAGCTGCTTGCCCTCGGTCTCGAGAGCCATCGCTTGGTTGAACGCGACCAGCGCGGAGATGTCTTTTTTGTTAGCGAGTCTGATATCCACGGCAGCCGTTTCTCAGTAGCTGATGGCTGAAGACCGCAGGAATGCATTCCTTGACTTACTTGCATCCCTCATCTAGCCTTTAATGTTTTGCTATGAAGCTAAGAGTACTCTATCACGGCAACTGTTTCGACGGCGTCTCGTCGGCGGCTGTGTTCAGCAAATTCTATAAGGCTAAGGTGCACCCTGACGCGGAGATCTTTTACACGCCGACGATGCATCGCGCGGGGAACGCCTTCGACCGGGAGCAGTTTGACGGGGACGAGAATGCGATCGTCGATTTTAAGTATTGTCCGGATGAGCGACTGACGTGGTGGTTTGACCATCACCAATCAGCGTTTTTGTCGAAAGAGGACGAGGAGCATTTCAAGGCCGACACCTCGGGCAAGAAATTCCTCGATACGAACAGCAAATCGTGCGCGGAGTTTATCGCCAGGGTCGCGAAGGAAAATTTTGGATTCGATGATCCGTCACTCGCGGAACTCGTCGAGTGGGCTCACATCATCGACGGCGCTTTTTATGAGTCGGCGGCACAATGCGTCGAGCTGCGTTCGTCAGCGCTGAAGTTGATGCAGGTGCTGGAGGGTGAAAAGGACCCGACCTTCGTCGACTCGATCATCCGCCGCCTGCAGGAGCAGAGCCTGGAAGAGCTGGTCGCGAGCGAGGATGTGCAGGCAAGGCTTACGCCTATTCTCGAGCGTCACTGGGCCACGGTGGATATGATCAAGCAGCGTGCCGTCTATGATCGCGGCGTCGTGAGCTTTGACCTGACGGACACGGGTGTTGATGGATATAACAAATTCATCCCGTACTATTTTTATCCCGAAACGACCTACAACGTGGCGCTCACCAGAAGCGAATTCCGAACAAAGATCTCGGTCGGATCGAACCCGTGGTCGCCCAGGCCGAGGCTTCACAATATCGCGGAGATCTGCGAGAAGTACGGCGGCGGTGGCCACGCCGTGGTAGGAGCTGTAAGCCTTAAACCTGAGGAACTGCAACTCGGCAAGCAATACATGCAGGAGATCATAGAACAGCTTAGATTTGACGAATAAAAAAGGCGGCTCCAGAGCCGCCTTTTTGCTGCTGACTCGAGACGCCCTTACGGAGCCTTCGTATAAACGCTCTTCGTCGTCCCGCGAGGATTGACGCGGGTGACGGTCAGGCCTTTCTTATCGGCGCCCAGTTCATAGGTCGTCGTCGAGACCATGTCGCCGTTTGGGCCCGGAGAAGTTGTCGTGATAGTGACCTTGTTCCCTGATTGCTCAGCCTTTGTCTTGATCGTGATCGTACCGTTGGGCGTTTGACGATCGGTGCTGACT
>JAFAOW010000123.1 GCA_019247455.1 Acidobacteriota bacterium
CGCAGTGTTCAGCCCCGCAACTCTAAAGGCGGCGTATACAAAGCTGGACTTCGGTTTCCTTGATCAGATAGACGGAAAGAATGTGTACGTTCTTGTCGGCACGACCGCTGCGAATCAGCGTGAGAGACTCGCCTTTGACGTAGCGACCGGATTGCTCGTGCGTCGCGTGATGACATCGCAGACGATGTTCGGCTCTTTCCCGCTGCAAGTCGATTATTCGGACTACAAGAATTTCAACGGAGTTAAGGTCCCGACAACGATCAAGTACTCGATGCCTAATCTCTCGTGGACGCGGCGCGTAATTACAGTTAAGAATAACGCTCCTGTGGACGCGAGCATTTTCAAGGCACCCCCAGCGGGCTAGAAGATATGTCAAGAACAGTAAAAGCCGGCCTCCTTCAGGCCCACAATGTTGGTGACACCAACGCGTCGATCGACGATATCAAGAAGGCGAATATCGACAATCAGATGAAGTTCGTCGAGGACGCTGCGAAGCAAGGCGTGCAGGTGCTCTGCTTTCAGGAGATCTTCACGACACCGTATTTCTGCGCCGAGCAGCAGACTCGCTGGTATGAAGCGGTTGAAAAGATACCCGACGGTCCAACCGTAAAACTGATGCAGAACGTGGCTAAGCAGCATGGAATGGTCCTGATCGTGCCGATCTACGAAGAGGAGCAGACTGGCGTCTACTACAATTCGGCAGCCGTTATTGACGCCGACGGCAAATTCCTCGGCACGTATCGCAAGACCCATATCCCGCACGTGAATCCTGGATTTTGGGAGAAGTTTTACTTTCGTCCGGGCAATTTGGGCTATCCATGTTTCGACACTGCCGTCGGGCGGATCGGCGTTTACATATGCTATGACCGGCATTTCCCGGAAGGGGCTCGCTGTCTCGGCCTCAATGGCGCCGAGATCATCTTCAACCCATCGGCGACGGTGGCGGGTTTGAGCGAATACCTTTGGAAACTCGAGCAGCCTGCGCACGCGGTTGCAAATGGCTACTTCGTCGGGGCGATCAATCGAGTCGGTACTGAGCCGCCGTGGAACATCGGCGAATTCTATGGCCAAAGTTATTTCTGCGATCCTCGCGGCCAGATCATCGCTGAGGCATCCCGCGATCAGGACGAGTTGGTCGTCGCCGACCTCGATATGGATCAGATCCGCGAGGTACGCAACACATGGCAGTTCTTCCGGGATCGGCGGCCCGATGCGTACGGCGCCATTGTTGCCGACTGATCAAAACGAGCGTGGGCATGCCTTACTTTCTTCGTTATCTTGGTGTTGGGTTTTTGCTCTTGCTCGCCTGCGGGGCGGCGTTAGCCCAGGCGCCCGCAATTATTGAAAAGAAGCTGCTCGGATATCTGGACAATATGTCCAAGTTCGGCAACTACGGGGGAGCCTTTGACGAGGCGAAACTTACCAAGAATGCCGACGAATTTCGCGCCGCTCTTATTGCCGCGGCAAAACGGGCAGATTCATTGAAATACAGTTTCCCCAAGCTAAAAGGGAAGATGTTCATTGCGACTTCTCCCGACGACCGCCTGCGGATCTACTCATGGGATTTGGAGAGCGGCGGTACGATGCATGATTTTGACAATGTCTATCAGTACCGCGGCTCAAGCGGAAAGGTATTCACGTGGACGCCGAAGAGAGACGCCGAGGGCGGCGCTGGCAGCTTCTATACTGAAATTTTTCAAGTGAAAACGACCGGCGGAACGATCTATCTACCGGTTTCGACCGCTATCGCATCAACGTCTCTTGCTTTGCAGCAAATTCAGTCCATGGTGATCAAGGGCAACGCGCTCAACGCAAACATCAAACTTCTTAAGACCTCGTCAGGCCTCAAGAACAGCATCAGTTTTGAATACGATTTCTTCTCGGTTGTAGATCATCTCGAGCGGCCGATCAAGCTCTTCTTCTGGGACGACGGGCGGAAGAGTTTTCGCTTTCCTGTCGTGATCGAGGACAAGAAAACACCACAGGGCCGCGTGACGAAGAAGTTCATTACCTACAAATTCGATGGGAAGTATTTTGTAAAGACTGCTTGATCGGAAAAAATGGCGGATAGCTACTGTACCCCACTTGATATAACCGAGATCGAGCGAAACTTCGCCGATATTCACCCGGCGATGTCCGCCCCTGAGGCGTTAGCGGAGGCGAATCGATGCCTATACTGCTTTGATGCGCCGTGTATGCGGGCGTGCCCGACGCATATCGACGTACCTTCATTTATTAAGAAAATAGCGAGCGGCAACCTTCACGGCTCTGCTCGTGTGATATTCGACGCGAACCCGATCGGAGCGACTTGTGCACGAGTGTGTCCGGTCGAGGCTCTCTGCGAGGGAGCTTGTGTCGAGGGCACGCTGCTTCAAAAACCTATTGAGATCGGTCGTTTGCAGCGGTACGCAACGGATCACGCGTTGACCCACGGCCGGCCGATCTTCGAAAAAGGCGCGCCGAATGGCCGTTCGGTTGGCGTGATCGGTTCGGGCCCAGCGGGCCTGTCCTGCGCGACCTATCTATCTCGATTGGGATACGATGTGACCGTTTATGAACGCAAGGAAAAAGCTGGCGGTCTTGATACCTACGGCATGGCGGAGTACAAGATGCCGCAATCCGTGAGCCAAAGTGAGGCCGAGCATGTGGCTGCGATCGGTGCGAAGTTCATGCTCAACACAGAGATCGTCAAAGGCGGTGCCGCCGAGCCAGAGGTCCTGGGTGAGGTGAACCGGGTCAGCATCGATCTCATCCGCGAATGGCACGATGCTGTTTTTGTAGGCGTCGGCCTAGGGTCGACGAACATGCTCGGCATTCCGGGCGAGGATTTCGACGGCGTTTACGATGCACTGGCGTTTATCGAAAAGATCAAGAGCCGCGAGTGGAGGTCGGTTCCTTTAGGAAAGACGGTTTGTGTTATCGGCGCGGGTAATACTGCGGTGGATGCCGTCACGCAGGCAAAGCGTCTGGGCGCCGAAAAGGTGGTCATGGTCTACCGCCGCACCGAGAAAGAAGCTCCCGCCTACGATTACGAAATGGAGCTCGCTCGCAAGGATGGTATCCAGTTCGTGTGGCAGGCCGCACCGGTGGGCATTTTGGCCGATGATTCCGGTCGTGTTAAAGGCCTTCGGTGCGAAAGGACAGGTGAATCCCACGAGCTTTTTGAAATTCCATGCGACATGGTTATCAAGGCGGTCGGGCAGCAAAAGTTGCGGGCTTTCTTTGCGGATGTCCTTGGCGTCGAAACGGATGAGAAAGGCAGGGTGGTTGTGAACGACAATATGCGGACGTCCGAACCTCAGATATTTGCGGGCGGTGATTGCGTCAACGGCGGGGCCGAAGCGGTCGATGCAGCTCAAATGGGTAAGCACGCCGCGATGGGAATTCATAGCTACCTGACCGGCGAGGAAGTCGAGTTTGCGGGGGCCTTTGTTCGAGTGCCGCCAAAAGCGCCGGTTGACCCGAATCCCCACTGATAACCCTTCTGTGTTCTGTCTATAGATTCGTGTTGAGTTACTATTGCCAAGTTTGATCCAGGCCTATGATGGAATAAACCGTATGTTCTCGAGCGCCTATCAGCGCATATGAAGCGAACACTCTGGAAAATCACGAAGTGGACCGGATTAGCCGTCATAACGCTGTCGCTGGCTTACTTTGTTACGGTCCCGCTCATGCTTCTTGTGCTGCTCGGGCTCTGGGATGTTTCGAGAAACCGTAGTCTCGACCTAAGTATTTTGAAGCTCTATTTTGCCGGAAAGGGGATGGGAACCTGGTTGGCGTCTCCTTTCAACATTTTGCTCGACATCCTGGCCCTTCCGTTCCTGAACCCTGGCGTATACGAACTGTCCGATCTGCCCCGAGCCTATCAGGATGAGATCAATGACCTCATAAAGACGGCGCGGGACAGCAGGCTGACCGAGAGACTGGAGGAATACATCGGGGACGCCCCGCGCACCATGATCTTCTTTAAATGGTACGGCCGAAACGTCAAAACGCCTTTTCAGGTTGCGGAATTTCTTCGCGAGTACAGATTTGTCCGCACGATCGGCGTGTCTGCTTTTAGGGAGCGCGAGAACACTAAGCGCCATTTCGGTCCATTCCGGCCCAGTCTCAGAGTGCTTTATTGTCTGAATGACGACGTTGGAGAAGATGCATACATCAAGGTGGGCCCTGTCGAAAATCATTGGCGTGAACACCCCCTTTTTATTTTTGACGATACTTTGCTTCATCAGTCATTCAACGAGACCGACGCACCCAGATATTGCCTTTGGGCGGACATTATTCGGCCCTCCTACGTGCCCTTTGTCTTTGATCAGGTGATGAACCTTATTAGGCTGATCTTCCAAGGGGCGAATGGTATTTTCTACAAGAACTGGAAACTGATCGAAGGCGGCCTCAACCGATGAAGAAGAGCTCGATTGTAAAAGGAGTGATAAAAAAGGCCGCGACCCCGCGTCACGCTTACCGCGCTTACCAGCGGCAGCGATCAAAGAATAGGGTTGAGCGGTCAGCAGAAGACCCGCAGCTGAAACTTATCGCACGCATCTGTCCCGGGGATTTCCTTAATTACGGTCACTTTGAAAATACGGAGCTCAGTGGGGCAGATCTGAGCGTGAGCGACATTCTGCGGGCGCAGACGCTGAACGCCGAGCTTCTTACAGCTCTAGTTCGCGATGGAGAGACAAACATTCTTGATGCAGGTTGCGGAATGGGTGGTATCACGCGGCTTTTGCGAGAAAGAGGGCTTCAGCCGGTTGCTCTGTCGCCTAATGCG
>JAFAOW010000145.1 GCA_019247455.1 Acidobacteriota bacterium
AAATTTCCCATGCGATCGGCTTCCATATACAGGGTGCGCTGAAGCATGTTCGACGGAACAGTCTCGTAATAGAATGTACGGTCCTGATCGGTAGTACCGTTGACGTTGCCACCCATTTCATCGACAGCGCGCCAGCCGTCAATATAGTTTCCCGATCCCTGGAACATCATATGTTCGAACAAGTGGGCGAAACCCGTGCGGCCGGGCGTCTCATTCTTCGACCCGACGTGGTAGAACATATTGACCGAGACGATCGGTGTGGAATGGTCTTGATGTAACACCACGGTGAGACCGTTCTTGAGCTTGTACTGCTTTACCGATATAGGGGGGAGTTTGTCGCCTGACTGGGCCCAAAGGCTGTTCGAGACAAACAGTATTGCGACCAGCAAGATGGCCGAAAAACGTATCTTTCGCATATTGATCTCCTTAATGATGGGACTACGTAGAAACAGGCTAGCGCACATCCATTCAATAAAAAAATGGACATGCACCACCCCTAGCTTTTTCGAATTTCTGAAGTCTCCTACGCGCCTTGGGATGGCTGGGTTTCAACTTTGGCAAGTGCTGCTATCTTTTCGCGCTTCGAAACCACGACTCCGCCATGTTTTTCGATGGTCAATGCGAACATCTCGGGCTTAACCGCATTGAGCTTGGCGGTGATCGGAACAATGATCTCGCCGTCTTTGGACACGTCGAACACACCTCCGTCGATGGGCGTTGCCTTATCTTGCGTCTTGTCGAATATCCAGAGTTGATAACAGGTTGTCGTCGCGTCATTTACCGGCAGCCCGGTGAAACGCATATAACCTGCCTGCTTCGAGTCGCTCCAGACGACGTCACCCGAGAGTTGTTTGATGTCTTTCTGATTTCCCGCAGCCCAGCTTGCCTTGATCAGATCGGGGGCTGTTCGCATAAGCTCATCCCGCTGCTCTGCCGGTGTGGACGCTTTGGGTGATGCGGCCGGCGTCGGCTCGACCTTTGCGATGGAATTCGCGGGAGAGAATCGAGTCACATATACATTGAATCCCAGTGCGATACACGCGGCGGCGGCGGCGGCCCATCCAAGCCAGCCGAACCAGTTTGAAGAGGTGCGGGCCGGCTCAGCGTACGAAGAGGGAACACGTTTATTAGGCTTTGGCCAAGAGCGACCGACATTCGCCGCAACGTGCGCCTTGGCGTCCTCCGCGATCCTGGTACGAAGGTGAGCCGGCATGGGCTCGATTTCAGATAGTCCTGCCATACCTATCGCCGCAGCCACGACCTCAAGGGAATCCAGTTCCGCCTGGGCAGTCTTGTCGTCGAACTCGTCAAGCTGACGCTGCTCGTCAGCGTCGAGGCCGGATATCGCGCGTTTCGTCAGAAGGTCAAGAAGTGTGTTCTTGTTGTTATCGGTCACACTGCCACCTCCCTCGATAGACTGCTCTCGCGGTCAAGCCCCATGGCAGACCTGACATGCAAAAGTCCGCGCCGCGCATGCGTTTTGACGGTGCCAAGCGGCATTCCGGTGGCCTCCGATATCTCCTGGTGCGACATCCCCTGTACGATGGACAGCCGCAGAACTTGCTGCTGTTCGGGCCTGAGCGTTCTCATGGCTTCCGCGGCCTGCTCTGCCTCCATGCTTGTCTGCAAAGTCTGGTCCGCCCGCGTGAACGGTTCAAGGAGAACGTCGTCAAGCGAATCCGTCGATATTCTCCTTGTAGAATGCCGTATCCGGTCGATTATCCTGCGCCTTGCGATCATCGCGATGAAAGTGGTCTCAGAAGCTTTCTCTTCGTCAAACCGGCCGGCATTCTTCCAAACATCCACAAAGATCTCCTGAACAGCGTCCTCTGCTTCCTCCGTATTACGCAGCATTTTTCGAGCGATCGACCATACGAGACCGCCGTACTTGTCGAGGCAGTCCTCGACAGCGGAAGCGTCACCGTTAGCGATGCGTTTTAAGATAGCCTGGCTCACTCGGATTTCCGTTTTGGGATCTGTGTTTACTAAAGCTACCTTTTTTCGTGACAAAATCCAAATTTTTGCCCCGAACGCACAAGCTAACCCTCCATGGGATGAGTTCGCGTATCTTATTGGATCGGATTCAGTTGGCCGGACAAACGGAGTGGATCACGCGCCTTTCTTCGCGGTAAAGAACGATGCAAGCAGGATCCCTAACAACGTGAACGTCGTTGCCGCCGATAAGAGGCAAAACTGGCAGAAATATCCGATCAGAGCACCCTGGACATACAGCAGATAGCCTGTGAATATCGCCATGAGAACGACGAGCGCCCCAAAAAGCTTCTTCGCGACGCTGTTTCCAAACGCTGACATGAGGGCCAGCAAAAAAACGAGAAAGTAGCTGACGGCCCCCATAGCCGCCAAAGGGAAATTTCCAGCGAAGCTCGTTGGGTCAAACACGACCTTACCGGTCGCTGCCGCGATCATCCCGCCAAGCGTAGCGTAAGGCGAGGTAAGGACCATTTCGCAGCCCTCGATCAGGCTGCAGGGCACCGCCTCAGCAGTGTAATGGTGAATTGTGAGATATATGGAGTCCGCGAGCCCAACCAGCGCGACAAGTGCCGCCGCCAACGGAAGCTTCGCTATTTGAGAGCCGCCCTTTGAAGGGACCTCCGTCACTTTTTGTTCGCAGTGTTGCTGTTTGCTGGCGCGCTCGCCGCGTTAGACTGATCCGGCACGGCCGGCTTAGCCGGTCCGGCCTGAGCAAGAGCGGCATCGATCAGCCTTTTCAGCCCATCGACCGTCATATCGCTGAGGTCGATATTCTGGTTATTTATGAATAACGTCGGCGTAGAATTCACCCCGGCCGCGTTACCGCGACTAATGTCCTGGTCGACCCTGCTTTTCGCTGCAATGCCGATCATGTCGTTTTCCCATTTCTCGACATCGAGACCGATCCTTGACGCATAATCGTGCCAGATCTGCTTATAGCTCGGGCTGGCGGTCCAGGCCTGCTGATTGGTGAAAAGCATGTTCTGCATGTCCCAAAACTTACCCTGCATGCCCGCCGCTTCCGCGGCGACGGCTGCTTCATATGACTTGTCATGTGCGGGGATCTTCAGCGGAAAGTTCCTAAAAATGAAGTGTACTCGCGAGCCGTACATCGACTTGATCTCGTTAAATACGGGATGCTTCGCCGCGCACTGCGGGCACTGAAAATCCGCAAACTCTTCGAGCGTCACAGTGGCGGTCGGCGAGCCGACCTGATTCGGCGGGTTTGCTCCCGGCGGTGCGTTCTGAATACTGCCGACCTGTTTAGGCGGGGTCGAACTGCCATTCTTGGATGAGTTCGACGATGTGCCTGAACATGCGGCGGCAATAAATGCGGACAGGGCTAAGACGGGCACAAGGACTGCGTTATGTTTCTTCATTCTTTCAAGTGACATTAGCTGTGAGCTTATTTTACGGCTTTGATGCGGCTTCGGTTAGCATTGGTTTCATCCAGTGCCTCGAGGCTCCGGACGACTTTGGTCCGGATCCCTTCTGCATTAAGCCCAAATTCTGCGAGCAAGGCCTTGGGATCGCCATGACTGATTATTTCATCGGGCACTCCCATCCGAACGACCTTTACCGTTTGTGCCAAGCCGTGTGCTTCAAGTGCTTCAAGCACCGCAGAACCGAATCCGCCGGCAAGATACGCATCCTCCGCCGTGACAAAGAGCCGTGTGTTTTGCGCCAACTGCACTATCAACTCCTCATCGAGGGGCTTTACGAATCTCGCGTTCACGACCGCTGCATGTATGCCGTCCTTTTCGAGCAAAGCCCCGGCATCCACTGCCGGATAAACCATCTCGCCATACGCGAGGATGACGACGTCAGTTCCTTCCCTCAGCACCTCTGCTTTTCCGATCTTAAGCGGCGCCGGAGGAGCAGTGATGTCGACACCGAAGCCATTTCCACGCGGGTATCGCAGGGCTGCGGGCCCGGGATGTTCGATCGCCGTCAGCAGCATGTCGCGCATCTCTGCCTCGTCCTTCGGCGCCATTAAAACGATATTCGGATAACCCCGAAGATAGGCGATGTCGAGCAGGCCGTGATGCGTCGGCCCGTCAGCCCCGACAATGCCCGCTCGATCCATCGCAATGGTCACGTTCAGATCTTGCAGGCACACATCATGGATCACCTGATCAAACGCCCTTTGCAAAAACGTCGAGTAGATCGCTGCAACCGGCTTCAGCCCTTCGCACGCCATTCCGGCGCAGAATGTGATCGCGTGCTGCTCGGCTATCCCGACGTCATAAGCACGCTCAGGGAATTTCTCGAGCACCTTATCGACACCCGTTCCATCGGGCATCGCGGCAGTCAGGGCAACGATCTTTTCGTCGCGTTCCATCAACTCGCACATCGTTCGGCCGAATATCTCGGTATACGTGGGTGCGGAGATCTTTGACGATTTGTAGGGAAGTCCTGTCTTTGGATCAAAAGGCCCTGTTGCGTGATAGGCGTAATAGTTCTTTTCCGGATTCGGGAAGCCCTTGCCCTTGGTCGTCAGCGCGTGTACGATCACAGGCCCGTCGTCGACACTCTTCGCCTCTTCAAGGGCCTTCACAAGCTGGGCGACATTGTGGCCGTCGACATAACCGATGTATTTGAAGCCAAGCTCATTCACGAGGGCGCCTGGCAGCACTGCCGCGGCGATCGCGTCCTTCACAGATTTTGCGGCCCTGCGGAGCGACCCGCCGATACCTGGAACGCTCTCGAGCGCGCCGCCGATCTCTTCCTTTAAATGATGGTAGCTCTGGGCCTCTTTGATACGGCCGAGATATCTGCTCAACGCCCCGACCGCGGGGGCGATCGACATCTCGTTGTCGTTCAATAGAACGATCAGTCTCGATTTGAGGTGTCCCGCCTGATTGAGTGCCTCCATCGCCATGCCGCCCGCCAGCGATGAATCGCCGATCAGCGCGCAGACATGAAAGTCCTCTTTCTTCGTATCACGTGCGATGGCCATTCCAAGCGCCGCGGAGAGCGATGTCGACGCGTGCCCGGCGCCGAATGTGTCATATTCCGACTCGTCGCGCCTTAGAAAGCCGCTCAACCCTCCCGGCTGCTTAATGGTATGAAGCTGGTCGCGCCGCCCGGTGAGGATCTTGTGCGCGTATGCCTGATGCCCGACGTCCCAGACGAGCTTGTCATTAGGCGTGTCAAAAACGTAGTGCATCGCTACGGCCAGCTCCACCGCGCCCAGGCTTGCGCCCGTGTGCCCGCCAATGCGCGAACACGTATCAATGATGAACTGACGCACCTCGTCTGCGACCTCTTGTAGGTCCTCGACACGCAGTTGTCTCAGGTCCGCAGGAGAATTGATCTCAGATAAAAATCTCATCGCAAATAGCCAATCAAATGTTGCATTTTAGCGAAATAGAACGCAAATCGTAAGCTCAAAACTGTTTTACATTTCTTTACACACTCCGCGCAGATTTTGGTCGGCCAGATCGCGATTTCCGACGTCAAAATAAACGAATCGGTTAGTACCGAACGCGAAATACGAGAGGAGTTTTATGCCATTAAAATACAGATCTATCGGTGTCCTGAGCGTCGCCCTCGGGATCGCCACACTTTCTACAGCAGCGTTTGCACAGGACGACAAGTCGAAGACGCCCACGACGAATGCACCTGATCAGGTCCGCAAGCATGACCGGCAGTTCGGCCAAGGCAGGTTTGGTAAGGGCCAGGATGGGCAGTTCGGCGGCCGCGGCGGTCACGGAATGGGCCCGGGCGGCAAGTTTGGCCGCGGCGGAATGTTCGGCCGGGGATTCGCAAACCTGAACCTCACTGACGATCAAAAGGCTCAGATCAGGTCCATTCGAGAGTCGGCTAAGCCCGACAAGGCTGTGATGGATGAGCTTCGCACCATCATGCAGGCTGGCCGCGACGGCACCATCACCGACGCTCAAAAGGCACGCGCAAAAGAGATTCGCGAGTCGATGGGAGCGAAGGCCAAAGGAATTCATGAGCAGATCCTGAACGTCCTTACAGCCGAACAAAAGGCAACGCTCGCAAAAGAGCGCGAGGACATGAAGCAGCGTCGAGATGAAATGCGGAAGCGTTTTGAGGAACACCGCAAGCAGCGTCAGGCGACACCGCCTGCGACTACCGCCAAACCGGCTGACAAGCCGACTGGCCATTGATAGGCAGTACTACCTTCTAAAGAAACTTACGGCGTGGACGATGACCTCATCCACGCCCTTTTTTATTTGCCTTCTCGGATTCGGATCCTACTTTCTTCAACTATCCAAAGATGGCCTTTCACTTTCTCGATCTCAAAGTTCGGCAGCAGCCTCGTGAGTGAATCAAGAACAAATTGTTTATCTTGACGCTCAAGTCGAAAAACGATAATACCTTGATTTTTTTCCGGTGGGTAAGTCGTCACATCTGCGAAGTCGAGGTCCAGTGTAATGAGAATGCGATTTTCCTGGGAACAGATATGAATGATCGTTCGATCGTCTTTTCCGCCGAGCTGTTGGTCGAGAACTGTTAACGCATCATGCCCTGCGGATCGGAGGACTAATGCTGCCTCCGCAGGAAGATTTTCGTCTAATTTGAATTTCACGCCGCTACTTTCTCAGGAAGAATGACTACGCGTTCACGCGCCAATTCGGCGGCATAAGAAACAGCTGAGTGAATGTCCTCTGGAGTGAGCGAGGGGTAGTTTTTGAGCATCTCTTCGGGAGGGACATCGGCGGCCAGGTTATCGAGGATGACAGAAACCATCACCCGCGTGCCCTTTATACACGCCTTACCATGGCAAATTTCGGGGTCTACAGAAATTCTGTCGCGCCAGTTCATGAAAGCGATTTTATCACGGGTTTATGTACAAAGGCTCACGATCCCTCGTTCACTTTTAGCACTGCCAAAAACGCTTCCTGCGGGATCTCGACGCGGCCCACCTTTTTCATTCGGCGCTTGCCTTCTTTCTGCTTTTCGAGCAGTTTGCGTTTGCGCGAGATGTCGCCGCCGTAGCATTTGGCGATGACGTTCTTGCCCATTGCTTTGACGGTCTCGCGGGCGATGACCTTGTTGCCGATGGCGGCCTGAATGGGCACTTCGAAGAGCTGTCTGGGAATGAGCTCTTTCATTTTTGCGGTCAAAAGACGCCCTTTCGCGGCGGCGGTATCGTTGTGCAGAATGAGGGACAATGCGTCCACCGGCTCCCCCGAGACGAGGATGTCGAGCTTTACAAGCTTCGATTCCTTGTAACCGGACAAATGGTAGTCGAGTGAAGCATAGCCACGCGAAACGCTCTTTAATCGGTCGTAAAAATCGAGAACGATCTCATTCAGCGGAAGCTCATAAATGAGCATTACACGATTGGCCGTTACGTATTCAAACCGCTTTTGCACGCCACGCTTCTCATCCAGCAGCGGCAGGATCCCGCCAAGGAATTCATCGTTAGTCAGAATGGTCGCTTCGATGTACGGCTCCTCGATCTTTTGCGTGCGGCCTGGGTCGGGCATCTGCGAAGGGCTGTCGATCTCATGAACGACGCCGTCCGTGGTCGTCACACGGTAACGCACGCCCGGCGCGGTCGTGATGAGCTCTAAATTAAATTCTCTTTCCAGCCGTTCCTGGATGATCTCCATGTGAAGGAGCCCCAAAAATCCGCACCTGAATCCAAAACCCAGTGCCGTCGATGATTCCGGTTCGTAAAAGAACGACGCGTCGTTCAGCCGAAGCTTGTCCATCGCATCGCGCAGGTCCTCGTATTGAGCCGAATCTATCGGATATAGCCCCGCGAAGACCATAGGCTTCACTTCTTGGAATCCAGGCAGCGGTTCGCTTGCGGGGTTCGCCGCGTCGGTGATCGTGTCGCCGATCTGTACGTCCGCGACGGTTTTGATGGAAGCCGTGATAAAGCCGACTTCGCCCGGCCCGAGTTCATTGATCGGGGTCGGCCGCGGACGGTTAACTCCAATGGTCTCAACCAGATACTCGCGGCCCGTGTTGAAGAATTTGATCTTAGTACCCTTTTTCAGAGTGCCGTCCATCACGCGGAAAAGGACGATCACGCCGCGGTACGAGTCGTACCAGCTGTCGAATATCAACGCCTTTAGCGGGGCGTTTCGGTCGCCCTGCGGCGGCGGAATGTCTTTGATCAATTCCTCGAGGATGTCTTCGACGCCAACCCCGGTTTTCGCTGACGCCAGGACTGTGTGAGTAGTATCAAGGCCGATGATCGTCTCGATCTGTTCCTTGATCCGCTCAGGTTCCGCTGACGGAAGGTCGATCTTATTGAGAACAGGGACGAGTTCGAGATCATTCTCGATAGCAAGATACGTATTTGCGAGGGTCTGGGCCTCCACCCCCTGCGAAGCATCGACTACTAGCAACGCTCCTTCACAAGCGCTCAATGAACGCGAAACTTCATAGGAAAAGTCCACGTGACCCGGCGTGTCGATGAGATTCAGCACGTACTGCTTTCCGTCGCGAGCCTTGTAATCCAGCCTTACGGCATGGGCCTTGATCGTAATGCCCCGCTCACGCTCAAGGTCCATGTCGTCCAAAAGCTGCTCCTCCATATCGCGCTCGGCGACCGCCCCCGTCAACTGAAGAATTCGGTCTGCCAACGTCGATTTGCCATGATCGATATGGGCAATAATGGAGAAATTACGTATAGAGTTCGGGTCCATACAATAAGACAAACGTAAATTGTACCAAATGGGAATTGCGAAACCACAGGTGCACACGGATGAACACAGATGCGATGGAGGCTTATCTGTGTCTATCGGTGTCCATCTGTGGTCCAGCCGTCAGAGGAAAAATATTGCTCGCTTTATTTTTTGTTGCTATATTTGAATCACAGGGCAATGCAGTTTTATTTGTCGCGTTTTCTGCACGAAACGCTGGAGGTTTTATGGGAAAAAATTATGATCGTGACGAATCTAGCGTCACTGACAAACTTACATATCTCTTGATCGGCGGCGGTATTGGGGCCATCGTCGCGCTGCTTTTTGCTCCAAAATCGGGAGTCGAGCTTCGTGGAGACATCGCCGATGCGAGCCGTAAGGGTCTCGAGAAGGGCAAGCAGGCTGCGGCCCAGATCGGCGAAAAGGCCGGCGAATATTACGAAGTGACTCGTGAGAAAGCCGTTGACTTTTACGAGACCGCGGGTGAAAAGGCAGGTCAACTCGCCGACAAGGCGAAGACCGCTGCCGCGACGGCGGCTAATCCTTTCACGGCCGCCATTGAGGCCGGAAAGGACGCTTACACAGCTGAGAAGCGCAAGAGCGAGTCAAAATCGATCACCGAGGGTCGGCCGACATACACCGTCGAGGAGCCCAAGTCTGGGGAAGGTAACTCGTAATGAATACGAGCGATCCGCAATTTTGGCAGATGATCTCATCGATCGTGATCGCTATCACGTTCGTTGTGATGGCGATCGCCCTCTTGTGGATCGCTCTCACCGTTCGTAAGGTCGTCGCGACCGTTAACGATGTGAAGGAACGTGTCGATCCGCTCATTTCAAAGGTGGATGCGATCGGCGTTCAGGCCAAGGAAATGTCGGTCCACTTTACCGAGATCTCCGTCAATCTGTCGCACGCCACGAAATATCTTGCCGAGTCGACCGAACTCATCAAGGACGAGGTCGCCGAATTAAAGCAGCTTGTCAGCGAGGGTGCTATAACGGCTCGCGACAAGGTCGAGATGGTCTCAGATTCCATTGACAGGACCCACGCGAAGGTCGTCGATACGACCGAGTTCGTCAATCAGAAGATCGTTGTTCCGGCCCGAGAGATCGCAGCGATAATGGCTGGCGTTAAAAAGGGCCTCGAGGTCTTATTCGCTCCCGCACCAAAACAGCTCGACCGGGCGTACGCCGACGACGAAATGTTCATCGGGTAAAGTAAGAACACGGGCCACGGCGCCTAAGTTCGGGGCGTGTCGGTGAGCGGTCTTCCAGTTCGATATGACGGAACGCCTCCTGAGAGGCGTTTTCATTTGTGTCCTGAAACCTGCGCGCACGGCTTCCGAGGTCATCTCGAAGGCGATCGGCGGCGAGGCTTCCTGTGGCGTACCCAGCACCTTTTCCCTTAGGGAGTGATGCATTGCAGGGCTCCGCGAGGGAATAGTCACGAGGACGCGGCGAGCGCGATCTCGACGGCTTTGCGGGGGTCGACGACGCCCCAACCTTGACGATCGATCTCATAGCTCGGCAGGCGTTCGGCCGAATCGATGAGAATGCGCTTTATCTCCGATGGCGAAAGACCAGGATTCGCTTCGATCATCTGCGCAACGATAGACGATACGATCGGTGCGGAGAAGGATGTTCCATCGACGTACTTGTAATGCTTGGTGATGACGCTCTCGCGGCGGATCTTAAGGGTTATTATCTGCCGGATCGAGTGGACAGGACGGTCAAGCGCGGCGTCAAGCTCCGGATCGACTCCCGGGTTATCGCGAATGATCGCATGTAGATCCCCGTCGCTGCTCTTGTCCAGCGTGTCTAATAGGTCGGCCTGCTGGGCGGTCGGGGTATTCGGCAATATCGGAGCTGGGACCCAGATCGAGGACGCGATCACTTCCGGTTTCTGGAGGCCGTCGACGGTGGGCCCATACGATGAACGATACATTCCGCGGCGCGCACGATTGAGAGAATTGTTGTCGTCAAGACCGCCGACCGCGATCGACGACGGAGCGCTCGCAGGCGGCACGACCGGATGATCTGGCAAGTGGCCGGCGTTACCGACCGCACAGACAACCGTTATGCCTGCGGCGGAACATTCCTCTACTGCTCGAGAGAGCGGATCGTGAAGGTAGCTCGCTTCGGCATCGCCGCCGGCTGAGATATTGACAACGCGAATTCCGTACTCATCGCGATGATCCAGCACCCAGATGAGTCCGTCGAGGATGTTCTGATCAGTTATGCGCCCGGTCTTCGCGAGTTTCACAAGTACAACCTCTGCGTCCGGAGCTATCCCTCGATAAAAACCGTTCGAGAGAGCACCGTTACCGGCCGCTACGACAGACGTCATCATGCCGTGCCAGCTGGCGACATCGGGCTGCAGCAGCGAAGACATATCGCCGTCGGCGTCTGTCAGATCTCGATAAGCGATGATGCGATTGGAAGGAGTGGTGAGATCGACATGAGGGTAAAACCCAGAATCGAGAAACGCGATCGTAACGCCCCTGCCCCTGAATCTCTCGTCGGCGTCGAGCCGCAGCGGAGTCGATAGAACGTGCGAGCCGTCCTTCTGTACGGCCGCGTCCTGAATGATCTCGGCCTTGGCCTTGGCAAACAGAGCAGCGCATCGACCGCACACTTCCTGGAAGTCGACCGCGTTCGGGGCATTCGCCCGGATCAACATCTGCACGTCCGCGGGCATGGACGAGAGCAGCTGCGGGTCCGCCAAGACGCGGGCGCACACGGGACACGCGTCTGCGCTCATGATGCCGGGATGGGTTTGCTGTTGGGTCGCTTCGGAAGAGCTTTGAGAGGTCATCGGCTTGGATTTCGAGTTTTCCACAAACAACTACTAAAATCAATATTCTTCGTATGCGGCGAAAAAAGATAGGTTTGGCCTTGTCCGGAGGGGGAGCGCGCGGATTCTCACACGTCGGCGTCCTCCAGGTGCTCGTCGAAAATAAGATTCCCGTTGACATCGTCGCCGGAACCTCGGCTGGCTCCATTGCAGGCGGTGCATTCGCATCCGGAATGTCCGTCGATCAGATAGTCGCATTTGCCAACGATGTGGGCTACACAAATATGATGAGGCCTGCGTTGGGATTTGGGGGTTTGATGTCGAACGCACCTATGGGCACGTTTATTAGGAAGCGGTTCCCCGCAAAGCGGTTCGAGGAAATGCCCACGCCATTTGCCGCTGTCGCCTTCGACCTTGGGAATAGTGAAAAGGTGATCCTAAAGGAGAAGGGCGACCTGGTGACGGCAATACGCGCAAGCTGTGCGGTGCCGGGTATCTTCGCGCCAGTCAGAGATGAAAAAGGCCGCATGCTCGTCGACGGCGGCGTTCTCTCTCCGATGCCTGCCGACATAACAAGATCAATGGGTGCCGATGTCGTCATCGCCGTTGATCTGATAGGGTGCGGCGCCACTTACCGAACATCATCCCTCACAAGCATAGGCATCATCATTCAGTCGGCGCTTGCCTCCCTTCGCCTTTCCGCACTGAACGAAGGGACACATGCCGACATAGTTATCCAGCCTCAGATCGCCCACCTTCGACCTGACCAGATCGGCAAGCGCGATGAGTTTATTGAGTTAGGCCGTCAAGCCGCCCTCCAACACATCGAAACGATCAAAAAGGTCATCGCCGCTTGAGCGGCTCTTTCTCGTCGAGATGGGTTGTAGTGTTTTCGATCACCGACGCGAACGGACGCGCAGGTGCCTCGGGCAGTGAAAGGTCGGCAGTATTCGCATCAAGCGCCCGCTGCGCGGCGGCGTGGCTGGATTCATCAGCGACCTTTTTTCGCGGGACGGTGAAGAGTATGGCGTTCACAACAAATCCCAGACCGAGAAAGAAACACACGCCGCCAAGACTCGCCAGAAACAGGGCATCCTCCTTTCGCGAAACGACCGCGAGTATCGACAAGGCTACGGCAACGCCGAGGCCGATCGCCGATAACAGTGTTCCAACACGAATTCGCCGCAGTTTTTTCTCCTCAGGCGACTCGAGGAATTTCTCCACCTCGGGAAGTACGTCCTCCGCGACTTTTTTCAGCTCTTTGGCCGTACCGATGCCTTTGATCTTCTCGGCTATGGCGCGGCCGATCTCTTCGCGAGCGGTGATCGCAGAGGCGGTCACGCTGTCGGGTTTCTCGACAGCATCGCGCACCTGCAGAAGGTTAGTGCCGCAAGCGCGGCAGAATTGGTTCGGCTGTTTCTCATCGATCCCGCAGTTTGGGCAGAACATAGCTCCTCGCGTGAATGTGATTAATCTATCACGATGATGAACGATGGACGACCCGACTTTGTTCGCTCTAGAAAATAAAGTCCTTTTATGCCGGGACGCTCCTTTGTTGACTTGCAAGCGGTGCGCGGGTCGTGCATCATTATTCACTGTTAGTCCTGCTCTCGCGCATCAACGGTGGTGCGCCCTGGAGGTTTCTCTGACGGCGTTTCGGAAGGCAAGAGGGTTGGTTGTTAATAGTCTATGAAGCCGCTCGCAGTTTGAGCATCCGAGACGCGTACCGCACGGAGTAGACCGTATCTCCAAGCACGGAAAATAAAAGCGCGGATCTTAAGCTTCTTTGAAATGCCCGGACATCTCGGGTCAAGTGTTCGTATATTTATTTTTATGTCAATGAAACTTTACGTAGGTAACCTCTCATTCCAGACCTCGAGCCAGGAGCTTGAGGAGCTTTTTTCTTCGATCGGCAGCGTCGACTCGGCCACCGTGGTCGAGGATCGCGAGACCGGCCGCTCGCGCGGTTTCGGTTTTGTGGAAATGGCGTCGCAGGAAGATGGCGAAAAGGCTATTGCTGAATTTAACGGCACGCAGTTCGGCGGCCGCGACATCAAGGTCAACGAGGCAAAGCCTCGCGAGGATCGCGGCGGGCGCGGCGGCTACAACGGCGGGGGCTACGGCGGCGGCAATCGCTGGTAAGAGCGTTATCTTATTGAAAAAAGCGGTCGTCCTATGGGCGGCCGTTTTTCTTTTTAGGGGCGGCGTGCGGCCAGGTTATTTCCGGGCTTTTTCGCCGATCTCGAGTGCGGACTGGCGGTCGTTTGGTTGAATTTGGTAACCGGCCCCGGTGCCACGATCGGTCCTCGTATCGTAAATTCGACATCCCGGGCGGGCTTTCCGTCGATGAATATGTCCACGCGGTATCTGCCTGGTGTCCATTTATCGTATGGACGCCCTGTGAAGTTGACCTGATTCTGTCCTTGTTTCGTTGTGTAGCTCGTTGTGACGACCTTAGTATCGGGCCTTACGCCGGGAACATTTACGGCGACAAAGTTCATTTTGACGGTTACCGAGGCAGTTGATTCGAGTGTTACGACGCAATGTATAGGAATGTCATTGGGCGTGAATTCTTTCGTTTCGTCGCCCGCTTTCCCGTCTTTATCCCTCGCAAGATAGACATCTCCGACACCGGTCGTTTTCGAAGAGGGCGGGTCCGGGGCTTGGGAGTAGCCGAAGACGGACGTGATCGCCAACAGAGTTGCGGCAAGAAGGGTCTTCATAAAGGTTGTCCGGGTGCCAAGCCGATAACAGTGACTATGAACCCACAACTCATGATTTCGTTGTATCCGGCACGCGGATTTTTGCTGATATAATCTTCGCTCTCCATGAAATTCGTTTTCTCCGCCCGATTCTATCTGCTCGTCGCCTTAGGAGTGATCCCGCTTTCGATATCCTGGGGATTGCCGGAATTGCGGGTCTGGGTTTTCGTTTATGATGCAGGACTCCTTTTTCTCGCCTTCCTCGACCATTTCATGAGTCGAAAGGACGTTGAAGGTCTGAGGTTAACGCGTGAATTCGATCGGCGATTTGCGATCGGTGATCCTGGAAAGGTCTCGCTGTTGGTCGAGAACACCTCCTCGCGACGGATGCGCATTCGGATCAAGGACGAATTTCCCCCCGAAATGCGGATAGAGGAAACGCGTGATACTGAATTCACCCTTACTCCCCAGGGCACCGCTCAGTTTTATTATCATCTTACCCCGGAAAGGCGAGGGCGATATGAGTTTGGCCGCACGGCGATCCGGACTTGTGCGCGTCTCGGCCTTGTTTGGTGTCAGAGCGATCTCGGCGAAGCGCAAGAGGTGAAGGTTTATCCCAACATGCGTCGCGCTCGGGAGATGGAATTGAAGGCGCTGGGCGCAAGGTCCTTTATCGCCATCCAGCGTCGAGCCGTCCGTCGCGGCGAAGGCCGGGAATTCGAATCAATGCGTGATTACGTTCTTGGCGACGAGCTTCGTCATATTTCGTGGACAGCCACGGCTCGGCGGCACAAACTGACTACGCGTCAGTATCAGATCGAGCGGGATCAGACGGTCATAATAGCGGTGGACGCGGGGCGCCTTATGACGGGGCGCATCGGAAATGAAACTAAGTTTGACACTGCCATTCACGCTTCGCTGGCTTTGATGTCGGCTTGCGCGCGCGCAGGAGATAATTGCGGACTGGTCGTTTTTGGCAGAAGGGTCCGAAAATTTCTTCCGCCGAAACGCGGCGTAGAACACATCGACGCCGTCCTGGAGTCGCTTTACGATCTCGAACCGGAACTGATCGAGCCGTCGTACGCTCGAGCGTTCCAGTACATCGCATCCAATCTAAAAAAGCGGACGTTCGTCGTTATTCTGACGGATCTGGTTGACAAGGACAGCTCAAAGGAACTGATCACTTCTCTCAAGCTTTTGCGGCCGCGTCACTTACCGCTCGTCGCGACCATTGGCGATCGAGATCTGAACGCGTTGATCGCACAGACGCCGCATGAGATCAAGGATGTATTCATGCAGTCGGCCGCCGAGGAGATCATCTATGGCCGCGAATCGGCGTTACGCGTCGTGGAATCTATCGGTGGCTTGGCCCTGGACGTGACGGTCAAAAGCCTGGCGCCAAAGCTGCTTGAGACATATCTTCGCGTAAAGGAGCGCGGGCTTCTTTAATGTTCGAGAAGATAAAGAACTGGATCGCCAATTTGCACAAGATGCCGCCCGGGCAAATGGCGCAGTTTCGCGAAGAAGGCCTTCTGCTCTCTGAAGAGTGGATAAAAGCCAAGCTGACATATCTTGATTTCCGGGCACCCGGCAAAAGATTTCTGAGGAAGTCAATTTGGTTCAGATCTAATTTGGTGATAACTAACAAGCGTGTTTTCGCAACGGCTTACACGAATCTCGCGATCGACGTACCCTACACAGATGTACGCTTCCGGAGAATGAATTTCTCGGTTGACGGTGATCGTTTGCTCGTAACATTCGACGCAGGCCTGTTTCAGGAAAATTGGTCGGGAAAACTTGAGTATCGGTTCCTGCTCAGTGATCCGCCTCGAGCCGTTAGCATGATAAAGGAGGCCGCGGATACAATGGCTAAAGAAGACGTCAAAGACCTTTTGAAATTTCTAAAGGCTTTTCCGCCCGCGTCCCGGGAGATCGCCCTCGGCCTCAGGGATTGGGTATGGGGGCTCTATCCGAAGTGCAACGAGCTTATATACGACAACTACAACTTCCTCGCGTTCGGTTGGGGGCCAACAGATAGGATGAGCGATATCTTTTGCTCGATAGCGGTCGGGACGCGCGGCGTGATCTTTGGATTCATGTGGGGTGTTCAGCTCGAGGATCCAAAGGGTTTACTGTCCGGCGGAGGGAATCAGTTTCGCAGTCTAAGGGTGCCGGACCTCAAAAAATTTCCAAAAGGCGATGTAAAGAAACTCCTTAAGCAAGCCCACGATATTTCGATCGCCAACCTGAAAGGCCGTGAGCGCTCGCCGCAGGGGCAAACAGTAACGAAGTCCATTTCAGCAAAGAAGCGGCGGCCCGACCTTTCAAAAACAAAAGGCTAAGACGTAACGTTTCGCGCAATACCAACGCGATCGCTCAGCTGCGCGAAGTTTTAAGATATGCCACGCAGCCTCGTTTCGGAACGAAGCGCACTCGACTTCTTTCCCGCCAAGATCAGCTATTCATCGCTCGCAGCAGCGGCAAGAACCTGCAAAGGCTGCGATATCTACATGAACGCCACCCAGACCGTCTTCGGGGAGGGGGACCGTCGAGATGGTGTCATGTTCGTAGGGGAACAACCCGGCGACGAAGAGGACATCAAAGGGCACCCGTTTGTAGGTCCTGCCGGAAGGCTTCTTGATAAGGCTCTCATTGACGCGGGAATAGATCGAAGCAAAACCTATATGACCAACGCCGTCAAGCACTTCAAGTGGACGCCGCGGGGCAAACGACGGCTTCATGAAAGGCCAAAGTCGGGTGAGATCGCCGCGTGCCGTCCCTGGCTTGAGGCCGAGCTTGAAGTGATCAGGCCGCACGTTTTGGTATTTCTCGGGGCCACCGCGGCCCAATCAATGCTCGGCGCCGGGTTTAGGGTCACGCAGATGCGGGGAAAATGGCTCGAGTGCAAGCTGGCTGACCGTGTCATCGCAACTGTCCATCCGTCCTCGATACTCCGCGCTCCGGATGCCCGGGCGCGAGAAGAGCAATACCGTGCCTTCGTCGCAGATCTTGCGAAAGTGGCGGCCGTTGTCCAGGGCGGAGTGCGTCTTGCCTAGCGTCGTGACTTTTTGGTACTGTTTCGATTACCTCAAACCGCGAATTAAAGAACAATGTCATCAGGTGACGTCATATTGATCATCTATACGACCAAGTACCGCCTTGGCGGAGCTCAGTTCCCTGTGGTCGCCAATACTCTCGCGAATGAGAAGGGATCGAATGGCTTCAAAGGTGAGGTGATAACTCGCGCGGTGGAAAGCAAACGTGACGTTCTCCAGGCGATCTCAGAGGTTCGCGAGGCAGGCAAAAAGATAGAGCAATTCATTTTTGTCGGGCATTCCGGAATGTATGGGCCAATGTACGGTACCGTCGCCTTTCCCGAACAGTTTTCGCCATACGAATGGGAACAGATGGACCTCCCATTCTCGGAAGAGGCATCCGCTTACTTTTACTGCTGCCGATCCGCAAGATGGTTTGCCCCATTTTTTGCTCGGACCTTCAACGTACCGACCTATGGCTTTTTCTGGTACACGACATTTTCGCGAAATAAGGAAAAGTATGTGGCCGCTGGTGAGAGCACAGCTTCACCGCTGTATACCATCGGCTGCCGGGGTAGGAAATCTCACGGGTACCTTGGGGCGGTAAGAAAACGTCTCGGGTTCGAGCCTGCGGAGAAGATGAAGCGCTTTGAACCGCGCCCGCCCGATGGAGATACGTCGTACGATCACGTCGCCGCACTATATGACGCTGCTTTTCAGGATATCCGCGTACGCAAGGATGAGTGGGATTGGTTGAATCAGCATCTTCCCGACGGCGAACTCGATATTCTCGACATTGGATGTGGAAACGGAGCGTTACTGAATGCGCTTGCCGATAGGGTGAAGACGGGTGTCGGGGTCGACGAGTCAGCCGGGATGATCGAAAAGGCTCGAGCGAAGAATACGGAGTTTAGGAACCTTAGCTTTCAGACGATCGATGGTCCGGTGCTGCCGTTTCCGGATGATTCCTTTGATGTTGTGACGTCGCTGATGTCATTTCGCTATCTTGATTGGGACCCGTTGCTTCATGAGATAAAACGTGTGACGAGGCCGGGCGGGAAATTCCTCGTAATCGACATGGTAACCGTTCCGGTCGCGGTAAAAGAATATCCAAAGCTGTTATCGGACAAGCTTCGGACCATTCGCAATCAAAAGGCTAACGCGCGTTTCGACGCCGCACTCAAGAAACTTGTATCGCATCCCGACTGGAAGAAGATGGTCGAATACAATCCCATCCGATCCGAACATGAGATGAAGTGGTATCTTGAGAGCCGCTTCCCCGGACAAAAGATGGAGGTGCTGAACATGGGATGGCATTCGCGCATCGTCGCTTTCGACAGCGGCCCGGTCGAGAAAGGTGTTGAGGTCAAGCTTTCCTATCCCTAGATGTCTCGACTGGGCATAATCGACTGGGGCATAGGCGGGGTCAGCATCTATAAGCTGATCAGGCAAGGGATCAGCAGCGTCCCTGTTACGTATTTCTCAGATACCGGCGTTACACCTTACGGTAAGATGACAAGCCGCGAGCTCGTTGAACGGCTCGATGATGTGATCCTGTTTTTGAAACAACGCGGCGTAACACACGTGGTCATTGGTTGTAACGCTGCAAGCACCGCCATCGCCCAACTTAAGGACCAGGGTTTACCGATCCTCGGCGTCATCGAACCAGCGGTTGAAATGACCGCAAAGCTATCACCGGCAAGACTCGGGCTCATTGGTGGCAGGCGAACCGTTGTTTCGGGAGTTTATCGAAAGGCGTTCACGCTGCAGGGTATCATTCCCCGGCAGAGAGTTGCACAGCCTTTATCCGGACTGATCGAAGGCGGAGACGTGTCCTCTGACCAGCTCAAAGCTGCAGCCGCGAAGATCCTGAGACCGATCCGCAACAGCTCACATATTCTCCTCGCCTGTACGCATTACCCGGCCGTAATCCCGATCTTGAAAGGTCTCGTCTCTCCAAACACAAAATTCATCGATCCCGCTCAAGTTC
>JAFAOW010000208.1 GCA_019247455.1 Acidobacteriota bacterium
GCTCCGCCTTTGCCCAAATACAGGATGAGATGCGGTCGCAATACCTGATCGCTTACGAACCGACCAATCAAAATCGCGACGGCTCATACCGCCGGATCGAGATCCGTCTGACCAACTCACAGCTTCAAAAAGACGGCGCCAGGATAACCAATCGTCAGGGATATTTCGCCAAAAGCGTGCCGAAGAAGTAGCTGCGGGTTTGAATCTCATCACGAGCCGGTGCTATTTAGATAGTCACCGGCTTTTTTTGTATGAGCAGTTACGAGTTCCTCACCGTCTGGGACATCGACGCCTCGATACTCGAGGTCTGGGATGCCATCCACGATACCGGTGCCTGGCCCACGTGGTGGAAAGGCGTTGTCGAGGTCACCGAACTCAAGGCCGGTGATGCCGAGGGGGTCGGCGCTCTGCACAGGACCGTTTGGAAGAGCGCTCTTCCATACAAGCTCGAATTCGATTCAGAGGTCGTAAGGATCGAAAAGCCGGATCTTATTGAGATCCGAGCCATCGGCGAGCTGCAGGGCACCGGCATCTGGACGCTGTCGGAAATTTCAGGATCGCGAACGCGAGTTGAATACGACTGGCGTGTGGATACCACGAAGAAATGGATGAATGCTATCGCGCCCGTCGCGCGTCCATTCTTCAAATGGAACCACGACGTGATTATGCGATGGGGTCAGGAGGGGATCAAGCGGCTCCTCGAGAAATGATCAGGTTGTATTCAGCCACCACTGATTTCCCCACTTATCGATAAAGCCTGCTGCCCGGCCGTACTCCTTGTCTTGGGGCTCCATGTTCCCCGTGACTCCGTTTGCAATGGCTATCTCATAAAGCTCATCAACCCGCTCCGTGGGAAGGTACATCGGCGCGGGGAACGGCGGCCATGCATCGCTTGCCTGACCGACCATGATGGTCCCTCCGTTAAGACCGATCTCCGCATGCATTACGGAACCATCGTCGTTCCGGTAAACCGCCTTCTCTTCCGCATCAAACACAGTCTTAACGAACGCGATGAATCCGTCCGCGTCCTTTACGACAAGGTAGGGCATGATCGGCTGGTAATAGTCCGGTTGAGTCATATTCGCTCCTTCAGTAAGTTAAGACCTCGGTTTTCTTAAGCACTCCTTTCTTGATCTTGATCACCCAGATGACGCCGTACTCGGTGTCGGCAAGCTGTTTGAAAATGTCTTTTTTGACAAGCAGATTGGCAAGCTGCGGCATGGTGTTGCTGTGGCCGACGACGAGATAGCTTTTCGATCTGCCGTTGATAAGGGTGTTCACCAGGTCCGGCGTCTTTCCCGAGTCGTAGATCTGTATCTGTTTATGTCTTGCAGCAGCGACTGGCTCGGCGGTGAGCTTCGCTCGCTTATATTCTGTCGAATAGATCTCCTCAACACGGTATTTCTTGATAGCCTTCAGCAGCCGCTGCGTGCGTTCCCTTCCCACGGCCGAAAGATCCGGGTCCCCGTTGTCTGTATCAACCGGCGGATTCTTTTCAGCGTGTCGAACCAGTATGATCGTCTTCGTTTGAGCTGCCGCGGCGACGCCCGAAAAAACAAGAGCTAAGACAATGACACTGAATGTGAGAGCTCGCCGCATACTACTCCTTAACCGGCGTAACATGGGTGATGGCGCATTTCCAGCCATTGTCAGTACTGACGAACACATCGCTCGTCCACTCGTTTGCCTCTATCCGCCGCCCGCCGAAGATGGCAATACTTTCAACCCGCGAGGCGAGAACCACCGTGTCGCCATACTCATGAAACGCGCCGACCTCGACCGTTTCCATCTTTTCGTGACCCAATTGGCCCGAACTAACAAGTGAGAGAAACATCTCTCTTGTCAGCACTCCGTGATCTGAGACAAGTATCCATTCATCGGTCATGTAGCTATCAATAGCGGCGACGTCATTCGCTACGATCGCACGCGACCATTCTTCAGACAACTGAATTATTTCTTCGCGCAAGTTCATCTTTTTCTACTTCGTGCGCTTTGTGTCCATCCTTTGTGTTCTCTGTGATAAAAAAGCGTGCAGATCATAAAGCTGCGCAGAGGCCGCAAGGTCTACACAAACATCTTGCCAGGATTCAAAATCCCATTCGGATCAAAGACCTTCTTGATCCCTTTCATTATTTCCAGCGTCGGTTTGTCGATCGCGTACGACAGATACGGAGCCTTCACGTAGCCGATGCCGTGCTCGCCGGAGATCGTACCGCCAAGATCGACCGAGAGCTGAAACGTTTCGGCAACGCACTCCCTCGCTCGCGCGACAGCAGAGGCATCTTCTCGGTCGACAACAAAGTTCACGTGGATATTGCCGTCGCCCGCATGGCCGAAATTAGCGACGAAAGTATCATGCTTCTTACCGATCTGCTCGATCGTCGCGACCAGCTCAGGCACCTTCGAGCGGGGAACGACGACGTCCTCGTTGATCTTGAGCGTGCCGTATTTCATAAGGCTCGGTGATATGGCGCGACGCACGTCCCAAAGCTTTGCTTCCTCTTCCCTGCTTGCGGCGCGGATGACGTCGAAGCCGCCGTTTTCGGCGATCACTCGTTCTACGATCTTTGAGCTGCGCTCAACCTCTTCAGTTGAACCATCAACAGCGACCAGCAAGATAGCTCCGGCCTCTAACGAAAGCCCAAAATGAAAGAGCTCCTCGATCGCCGCGATGCAAAATTTGTCGATGACCTCCATCGCCATCGGCAGCAGGCCAAGCGGGGTGAATTTGGTGAGTACCTTACACCCGGCCTCCATCGACGGGAAATTCGCCCGTACGGTCGCCGTTGCTTCCGGCATCGGCAAAAGCTTTACGGTAGCTTCCGTAATGATCCCGAGCATCCCCTCGCTGCCGCACATCAGCCCGGTCAGGTCGAATCCGACGACGTTCTTTACAGTTTTGCCGCCCGTGCGGATCACGTCACCGGTAGCGGTCACCACCTCCAGGCCTAGAACGTGATGCTTTGTCACACCGTACTTCGGCGTGCGCATTCCACCAGCATTCTCAGCAATGTTGCCACCGATAAAAGAATCCTTGTATGAGGCGGGATCCGGCGCGAACATCAACCCCTGCTTCTCGACCGCCTGCTGCAGCTCGAATGTCGTGATACCGGGCTGCGTCACCGCGTAAAGATCGTCCGCGTTGATCTCCAAGATCTTATTCATCCGGTCAGTGCCGATCACGATGCCGCCATCAACGGGAACGGCACCGCCTGTGTATCCAACACCACCACCGCGAGCGGTCACTGGAAACCTCGCCTCATTGGCCAGTTTCAAGATCGCTACCATCTGCACCGTCGACTCAGGAAAAACAACTGCCTCAGGCGGGAATTTCTCCTTGACGGCATCCCCTCCGTATGGCTCGACACGGGTTGGATCGACAACTACATTCTCGGCTCCGACGATAGACCGCAGACGGTCCAAAACCTCTGGGTCCGACGCGTTGGTGATCTTGCGCCCGGTTGAATGGAAGTGGATGGATTCGAACATTCTTAACTCTCGCCTAATCGTAACAAACTTTAGGAAATCGAGGCATTTCTGCTACACTCTCGAAAAATCAACATATGAAATTGCCAAAGATCTCTTTGACCTGGAAGATCATGATCGGCCTTGTCGTCGGTATCGCGCTTGGCTGGCTGATACATACGCTGGATATCAAATCGCCCGACCATAAAGTCTTCGGCATAGATACGCCAACGCTGCTCGCTTTCATTCGGTCGCTGTCGACGCTGTTCCTCAATCTGATCAAGTCGATCATCGCACCGTTGATCTTCGCGACGCTGGTCGTGGGGATCGCTGGCACCGGCGACATCAAGCAGGTCGGGAGGATCGGCGCAAAGTCGCTCCTCTATTTCGAGATCGTGACCACTCTTGCACTCGTTATCGGCCTCGCGGCGGTGAATATTACACGGCCGGGAGACGGGGTTTCGCTCTCGGGCGTTGCAAAGACCGACGACAAGGCCACTTTCGCCAAGAAGGCGCAGGACGCGTCGAAAGAGGGCGCTGACGCTGCAAAGAAAGCTGAGGAATTTCGTGCGAAGGACGATCCGGCCTCGATGGCAGAGGCTGAGAAGTATGCGGCCGTCGCCATTCAGAAGTCCACCGAGGCCTCGGACGCCGCTTCGAAGGGCCTCACCGCGGCCGACCCCCCGGCAAAGCCGAAGACATTCGGCGAGATCATTGCCCACCTGTCCCCAACGTCGATCATCCAGGCGATGGCCGAGGGTGACGTGCTTCAGATCGTCATCTTCTCCGTGATCTTTGCTCTCGCGTGCACTGCCATCGGCAAAAAGGCGAAGCCCGTGCTCGACTGGTGCCAGTCGCTGGCGGACATCATGTTCCGCTTTACGGAATATGTCATGAAGTTCGCCCCAGTCGGTGTAGGTGCCGCGATGGCCTACACCATTGCCCACAACGAAAAAGGGCTGGGCGTACTCACGAATCTCGGTGCCCTGGTACTCACGCTCTACGGCGCGTTGATCGTTTTCGCACTGCTCGTGCTGCTGCCGATCGCACTTATCTTCCGAGTGCCATTGAGAGATTTCTTCAACGCCGTAAAGACACCGGCCACTATCGCTTTCGCGACGACGTCATCGGAGTCTGCACTTCCCCGCGCGATGGAGAATCTCGCCCGTCTCGGCGTGCCGCGTCGGATCGTCGGCTTCGTCCTGCCCACCGGCTATAGTTTTAACCTGGATGGCACGACGCTGTACCTTTCGCTGGCGTCGATCTTTGTCGCACAGGCGGCCGGCGTCGAGCTGTCTTGGACGCAGCAGATCGTGATGCTGGCGACGCTGATGCTCACGTCTAAAGGCGTTGCAGGCGTCCCGCGGGCGTCCCTAGTGATCCTGCTAGGCACGCTCGCCTCCTTTGCCCTGCCCGTCGAGGGCGTCATCCTGATCCTCGGCGTCGATGAGCTGATGGACATGGCGCGCACGATGATCAACGTCATCGGCAATTGCCTCGCAACTGTCGTGATAGCGAAATGGGAGAATGCGTTCCGCAACGAGGAGTGGGAGCGAGAAGAGGCCGAGCTAAAAGAGGTCACCGGCCTCGATCCTATCGTGGCTACATGATCACCCGTCCGAATCGACGGGCTTGGCATCGCGAAGCGGTTTGAGGGCCGAGCTCCATGCGATCACCTCGTTGAGCATCGTATTGAGCGAATCGGCATGCCGTTCGTCGGGCTTGAACACGGAGTAGTTCTCAAAATCGGTGAACAGCGAAAGGATCACGTGGGCACGAACGTCCGCGACCAACAACTCGCCCATTACGCCGCGCAAATGCTCGACAGCACGGACGCCGCCGGCACTTCCGTAACTCACGAACCCCGCGGCTTTGTTATTCCATTCGCGGAAAAGAAAGTCGATCGCGTTCTTTAACGCGCCCGACATGCTGTGATTGTATTCGGGCGTGACAAAGACGAAACCGTCCAGGGAATCGATCTTCTCGGCCCAGCGTTTCGTGTGGTGCTTTGAATACTGGCCGAAGGCCGGGGGTACGGGCTCATCCAGCAACGGCAGGTTGTAATCGGCGATATCGACTATCTCGAATTCCGCATCGCTTCGCTTCGACGCCAATTCATACACCCATTTAAAGACAGCCTCATTATTTCTGCCCGGCCGCGTGCTGCCTGAAATGATCCCGATCTTTAACATTCGTATTGCCTCCTATGATGAACATAGTCTGACATATTGAACACTGGTCAATGTACTGTCATCGACACTTTTTGGAATCAATCAAATGCAAAGGGCGGCCATAACAGCCGCCCCACCTTGTCGGTTGTGATCAGATCCCAGCTATTTTCCTGAGGCTCCTCGGGCTGACGGTTTGAAGTTGCCCTTCTCTTCCTCCATCTGAGTGCCCAGGTCTTCTAGCGTGGCGCTGTCCAATTGCTCCTCACACATCGGGAACATCTCGCCCTCCTCTTCCTGAACGTGATGCTCGACATTCTCCATTAGGACAGTAAGTTTCGGCTCGAGCTTTTCGCTCTCCTCGCTGAGGTTCGCGATCTCGCGGATCAAAACCTTGACCTCATGATGTTCCTCGATGCCCTCCTTGGTCAGATCGCTCAGCTCTTCGTCGCCGTTCTCGATCAGGTAAGGATAAAAGACCGTCTCCTCGATATGCGTGTGGATCTCGAGTTCCTCGGCGATCTTCCGATACAGCTCACGCTGCTCGCCCGCCTCATCCGTCGCCTTCACCTTTTCAAAATAGCCTTTGACCTTTTTATGGTCCTCTTTTAGAAGTTCGATCGCGTTCATGGAAGTTCCTCCTTAATTTAAACGCGATAGTAGCGGCTAACTTTGTGAGTGACGGTATAGAGCAATACCTTGTTAGCCTTTCACCGACACTCCCAGAAGCAGCTCTGACAGGAACTCGCGGTCGTCCCAGCGGGCGAGACGGCCCTGGCGAACGATCACCATATCGAGCGACGGAATGATATAGAGACGCTGATTCAGCGCACCGGCTGCCATGTACATATCCGGGATCCCATTGGCTATTCCCTCATCTGCGATGTTGCCAAAATTCCCGCCTGCGGCTTGGCCCGTGGGCCCAACACCGCCTTTTTGATTAAGCCAAAAAGTTACGCCGTAGGCGGGATTTGCCTTAGATCCGATGGTCAGCTCATCGAGCAATTTCTTCGCGATCAATTGCTTCCCATTCCATTTTCCGCCGTTTTTTAGAAATAGCCCGAACTTCACCCATTCGCGGGCCGTGAGACTAGCTCCCTGCGGGAGCAGCGCATCGCCGCCTTCCGTTCTCCAATCACCGACATTTATGCCCAGCGGGTTGAGGATGCGGCGTTTTAAATAAACCATTACCGTTTCGTTTTGCTTTGCCAATTTGCGTTTCATCAGCTCGCCGAAGGTCTGGAACGGCACCGGTCCGTACTCGAAATGAGTACCCGGCTCAAAATTCACCGGACGTGTGATCGCATCCGCATAATTTGGCGGAAACCCTATCTGGCCGGCATCCAGACCGCTGGTAAGAGAGAGAAGTTGTCGAATTGTGATCTGAGACTTCCGCGGGTCGGTCTTCCATTCGGTGATGGTGTCGGCGACCTTCTCATCCCAGCCGGAGATGATCTTGTCCTCGATGGCGGCCGCGCACATCACCCCCGAAAAGGACTTCGTACCGCTGTACAGCGGCATCGGCATATCGGCCGTGTTTCCGTTCTCATAATCCTCGAATACGGTCTTGTCCCCCTTCATCACGAGGACCGCGGCGCCGCGCTGCGCGGTGGAATACTTAGCCGCTAGTTTGAATCGGTCCGCCTCACTGACCGGACCTGTTGTTTGCGCGGATGCTCGGCATCCGCTGGACAGCAGCGATGCAATAGCCAATATGATTACGTTGATCTTCATATCTTTAGAGACACCAAGGGCCGGGCACCTCGTTCGTAAGCAGCCCGGCCCTCGTGTTCCCCCTTGGTCTATTGGCGCTGGAACTCTGGTGTTCCGAGCACCAAACTTACTACCTTAAAAACATCGGGGTTTCCGGAAGGCTCGAGGAGGCGAGCCTGTCGGTTCTGTCCGCCCTGCTGGCCGGGGCGCATATTCGGTACCTCCATCTCCTGGTCGGCGAGGTCGGAGCCCTCTTTGACCGCCGGGAGCGGCTGCTCGATCTGCTTGACCAGTGTCGCCTTGGTCGCACTGGAAATATCGCCATTCAAGATCTGAGCGATGGCCTTGTCGAGAACAGACATCTTGTCATTCGAATCGAAGCCCTTCAGGTTGACGATCGTTCCGGGTATGCGATTGCTCGAAACCGCGACGGCGAAATTCAGCCTTTCGAGAAGTGCGCCGGTGTTTACCCAATCCTCTGCCTTGTCCGGGTAACCGGTCGGCGCCTGATAACCGTAGGGGACCTCGCCAAGCTTATTGAGCATCGCGACCATCGCCGGGCTGCCATTCGTGTCCGCACCGATAGCGCGGATAGCACTCACCGCGAGTTCGAATGGCGACTTGATCTTTGCCCTGTAATTCTCGGGTGCAAAGAATTCCTTGTCGCTGAACAACGCCCTAAGCGTCGTCTTAATGTCCCCGTGTGAGCTGTGAAAAGCGTCGGCAACACGCTGAACAAGCGCATCGCTGGGATTGTCACTAACGAACTTGATCGCAAGCTTCTTCGCGATGAACTTCGCCGTGTAAGGATTCTCGACCAGCATATCGAGCACCTTCAAACCGTCCTTGATGCCGCCCTCGTCGATCTTCTGGCCCATGACCATTTTCGGACCGTTTTCGTGCCAAACCGGGTTGAAGTAGAATTCGCCGCTTTCGAGATCGTCCGGAACTCCGGGCAGTCTCTGCAGGCGGTTGAGCGCTCGATCGTCTTTGCCCTGGATATCAAGGGCTGCTAACTTTCTGTAGCCGCGCGGGTCAGCGATCGTCCATCCGGTGAAGCACTTCGCCACCTCGATGATGTCCTTTTGCGTGTAGCCGTTGTCGACGCCGAGTGTGTGCAGCTCCATCAGCTCGCGGGCGTAATTCTCGTTGATGCCGCGTTTTTGCTGCTGAGGTGCGGGAGCGTTCCGCATCTGCTCGAGCCGCGCATCGAGCTGAGCGTCATTCAAACCGAACTGCTGCTTCATTCGCTCCCGGGCCTGCGGAGGAATAGGCTGGCCGTTGCGGATCATCTGCTGGATCCGTTGTGCCTGGGCGTTTTGGCCGGGCTGCGGCGCATTCGGCGAAACCGACTCGAAATTGTCCAGGTAAAAGAGCATCGCCGGACTCTTCGCCGTGCCTACAAGCAGGTCCTTGAAATTTCCAAGAGCATTCGGCCGGATCACGTCCCGCTCATACGCGGGAATGAACCACCGGACCGCGGCCTTTCCGGCGAAGACATTGAAGTGGTTCTGCCAGAAATCGACCATCACTTCCTGAAGCTGCCGCTCGGAATAAACGGCCCGCAAAACGCGATTCGCTACGATCTCGGGCATTATCTGCTGTGCCGGCTTGAGGTCGTACTTAATGTACAGCTGCTGGATCTCCTGACGGCGTGCGCGCTGCTGCTCCTGCGTGAGTTGATTGGCATCGCCGGGCTGTCCCGGCTGCCCGGGGCCATTAGCGGCGTTCGCCTTGGCGTCGGCCTTAGCATTCTTTAATTGGTTGGCCTTGTCGCGTCCGTCAAGCTGCTGAAGGAGAGCTCCCGGATTCGGATACTTGGCAAAAAGATCGGCCGTCGACATTGCGAAAATATCGAGCCCTTTTACCTTAGCCTCGGCTAGCGGGTCAGCGATGGAGGAAGGGTTCAGCTGCTGGTCTATATACTTTTGCAGTCCCATCGCCTTAACCTTCTCTACGTCGCCGGGCCGGGCACCAAACCCAAGCCGGTTCAGTACATGCAGTATCTTCTGGTCCTCGGTCAGCGGCTTTGAATTGGGCGTCTCGGCACGCATCACCAGCGCCGGCGCCAGCATCGCGTAAATGGCCGCGCATGCTGCAAACTTATTAAAAAAGAAAACTTTTCTTGTCATTTTCCGTTACCTCGGTGGCGATACTTAGGCGGTTACCTGTCAGATTAGACGTCGCATGGTTGGAAAAAGGCGAGAAATTTGAGGGGGCCTGAAACGTTGTAAATGGACAACAGTCGTCGGCGCTGCAACATCTAATTCCTCGAATTTTAGCTGGTTCTAGGCTAGAATTAGCACCTCGGAGATCGTGACCCGAATAAAATGAAGCTCGTTACCATCAAAATCATATTTGCCGTCGTCATCTCAGCGGCCGGCGTTGTCGCCGCTTGCGGACAGGACACGGTGTTCAGCGATCCCAATGTTGAATATTCATTTCTAGTGCCGTCCACGACGTGGAAGGAGATCGTCTTCCCCTCCGCCGCGCAGCCTAAGGTCGAGTTCACCTACGGCGATCGGCGCGACGGTCATTTGAGCATTCGCAGGCTCCCTGTCGCAAAAGATTCGATCATGTCTGACGTGATTCAGTCTGAGGCGGATAAGCTGCAGCTCACGCCCGGTTATGTCGCGGGTAAGCAGGAGGTATTTTCAGGAAATCTCCGAGGAATGGTGTTTAATTACGAATTCGTCGCCGCTGGAAAGCCCATGAGCGGGCGATTCTATTTTCTGAAGGCGAATGACACGACCGTCTACGTGCTGCGATTTCAGGGAGACAAAGATAAGCTCCGGCTCATCCGCAACGAGACGGATGCTATGGCGAGATCGTTTGAGATCAAACGGTAACCTTTACTTTCAACTTAGCTCCCTCGGGGAGAATAAAGCCGCTCGTCTGGGCGGCTTTTATCATTTCGACGGCGTCGCCGGCGCTCACTTGTTTTAGGCGCATCTTTGTAACGTCATCGGCTGAGAGGTCCGTAACGATCCGGATATCAAAGGTCTCAGCCAATCGAAAAAGGTTCCAGGCAGTCTGCCCGTTGACCTGATATTTCTCACAGAGACTCCCTGCCAATTCGCGGCTGTTGCTGGCCTGAAACCAGTTCAGGAAATCATCGCGTCCCAGTCCGTCGCGGCACTCAGCAAATAGCAGTATTATGCCTCCTTCAACACAGGCGCGCGACGCGGCATCGATCGCCTTGTGGGCCTGGACCATATTTATATCGTGTGGAGTACCGCCGCAGCACACGACGACGAATTCGCGCTTTTCGGTGATCTCGACCGTGTGCTCGCCTGCGTAAACCTTGCACGCCGCAGTGTGGGCTTCTCTCCAGTCACCGCAGATGACGTCAACAGGCTCACCAGGATCATTGACGATCGAATTGATCGAGAACGCCGGGCTGATAAAACTGACCGCTTCCATAAAGGCCTCATGCACCGCGTTCCCTGCGAGTAAGCCCGTATCAACCCCCGTTCTTCTCGATAGCGTCGAGCAGTCGAATGCGAGCTGATGCGTCTGAGACACCGTTCTTGTGGACGCGAGGCCCGGGCAGATGAGCTTTCGCCCGCCGGTAAAGCCCGCGAAGTAATGAAACGACACTCCACCGACAAGAACAACATGGTCAGCCTCGACCGCCGCCCGGTTGATCTCGACTGGAATACCGCCGCTCGTTTCTCCGACGCGCACCAATTGCGCGAGGTTCCGCGCATTATGGTCTAGCAGATTGATACGTTGAGCTATAAAGGGTGTGAGAATGGAGGCTTTCTCTGCCTCGGTAACTAGACGGTGAATGCCGGTGGCAAAAATAATGCTGATCTCGCCCGGAGCAGTGCCATTGGCAATAAGTCGCCGTACAACGAGATTCACGATCTGGCCGGCGGCCGCAGCACGCGTCGCGTCGGGCACAACTATCAGCACGCTGTCGCCGGCGGTTACCAGATCCTCGAGTGCACCCGAACCGATGGGATCGTCCAGTTTCGATCCGATCTCGACATCGGTCAGCGTGCGTCGGCCCGGCGGAGCCGCGAGAACGTCGAACAACGACGCTTTGAACTCGATCTTTATCGATTCGTTGCCGTAATTAAGGTCGATCGAGACCATTAATATCGCCTCAGAAGTTGGCCGTTTCTCAACGAGAGTACGAAGCCCGAGCGGTTCCCGCGATCATCCCCGACCTCGACCGAAACTTCGGACGCCGGAGTAGAGATCTGCAGTTTGAAAGCCCCATCCGGCCCCGCGAACGTCTCCCGCCCAACTGCCCGAACAAACATCCCCGGCTGCGTCCGGCCGGTAAGAATATAGACCGTTCCGCCCACCGCCTCGACGTTCCAGTCGCTGGCGTCGATCGTAAGGCCGTCGCCGCCGCGTACGACGAGCACCTTCCAGGCGTCATTCCAGTTTGTAGTTTGTCCGGAACGAGCTGTGGCTTTTAGCCGCCAGTAGTATGTGCCGGGTGTCAGTCCCGCAAGTCGAAACTCACGAACCATCATCGCGTTACGATCGACAAGGATCGCGTCCGATGCAAATATCGGTGAACGGGCGATCTGAAGATAATAACTCGCGGCCGCATTCCCCTCCGGATCCTGCCAGCTGAACGTCACGGTAACTCCTGAGCCGGTCGAATCCATCACCTGAGCGGCATTTGCAGGTGCGATGGGACGCGGCGGAGCAAGCAACTGCTCGCGTGCCGACAGTTTGCCCCCATTTACAGAGGCGTACTGATTCTCATTGATCGTTGTTTTCTCATCGCCGATAGTCGTTTCTACTCCGCCGCGGCTGACGCGGATCTCGCCGCCGTTTGTCTGAGAATCCGCATTAAAACTGGCGTCCGTATTCGGCAAGAGCCGGTTTTGGGAATCTGCGACCTCTACAACGTTCTTCGATTCCTGAGGCTGCTCATCGGTCTTAACGTTCAACTGCCCGTCATCGAGCGAAACCGTCACATTCTTTCCGCCGAAGATGGAGCTCGAGTCGTTCACGACCATTGTGCTGTTTGGCTTCATCGAGTACTTTGAGCCGTCGATCATTTGAATTACAGCCCGTCCGTCCGCGAGCGTTTGGATGGTATCGCCCGCGGCCAGGTAAGTCTCTTTCGTGACAAGGAGGGTTTCGCGAGTTGCGGCGCGGGTAATTCTCACTTCGCCTTCGAAGGATATGATCCGCGCGGCATCCTTTGGAACATTCGCCGTATCGTGCGCCGCAAACCAGTTGCTGCGAGACGCCCACATACTTAAGCCGACGATCGCGCTTCCGGCTATAACGATTCCTACGATGGCATACACCGTACTCTTGCGGATGTTCCACCAATCGATGTAATACCGTTTGACTCGCTCGTCATCCCTGGGCATTGGCTATCCTTCTTCGTTCGGAACCGCCTTGTGCGGAAAGATCAGCGACAAAATTACGGACGCGGCTATCGTTCCCGCAACAACCATGAGCGAAATATTGATCATTTGCTGCTCATATTCGTGATGTAGATAGCTTTGCAGGAGCGTCGTGAAAGCAGAATTCGATCCCGTTCCGAGTGCCATTATCATCCCTTGCGCGGCCAGAGGCAAGAGCATTTTTACACCGATGAACGTGAGTACCACCGCCAGGCCGTATTTGAGGAAATGAAACTTCTCCGCCATCTCGACGAGCAGAAAATAAAAGGTCCTAAGGCCGAGGATCGCGAAGATGTTCGATGTGTAGACAATGAAGCGGTCCGTCGTTATGCCAAAGATGGCCGGGATGGAATCTACCGCAAAAACAAGGTCCGCTACATTGATCACGATAAGGACGAGCAGAAGCAGCGTTCCCGCGAGTTTACCGTCCGAATCTCTCACAAAGAACTTCTCGCCGTCGTAATCTTTGGAGATTCTTATAAGCTTCCTCGAGAACCGGACGATGGGACTTTCCTCGGGCTTGAACGTCTCTTCCTCCCCGAACATTTTTATGCCCGTATAGATCAGGAATCCTCCGAAAATGTATAGGATCCAATCGAACGCTTCGACCAATTGGGCCCCGGCAAAGATCATGACCATCCGCAGTATCAAAGCCATCAAAATGCCCCAAAAGAGGACGCGATGTTGAAATTTGGTCGGGACCTTAAAGAACCGAAAGATAAGCAGGAATACAAACAGGTTGTCGATCGAAAGCGAAAGCTCAATAAGGTAACCGGTAAAAAATTCCTTGGACTTTGCAGTGCCGAACTGTGTGAAGATAAAGCCGTTAAAGCCTAAGGCGAGCGCTACCCAAACAGCGGACCAGATAAAGGTCTCTTTGCGGGACGGCGTATGGCTGCGGCGATTCGCTATGCCAAGGTCGACAAAAAGTGCTCCGAGTACGACACCGAAAAATACGGCCCAGACCCAGAACGGGTATTCCATTGTGGTCATTGAGTGGTCGCCAAGTTCGTGTGGCTCGGCATGACTCGCTCAATCATCGTGACTATTTCTTGAAGTCCGCGGCGATCGACTTCATCAAAGTCGTCAAGGCGGTCGCTGTCGACATCAAGGACGCCTATTGCCTTCCCGCAGCTCCCCAAGATCGGAACAACGATCTCCGATCTCGACGCAGAACTGCACGCGATATGTCCCGGAAAGGCGTCAACATCAGGAACAATTATGGTTTTCTTATCCGAAAAGGCTTTACCGCACACGCCCTCAGTAAATTTGATACGCGTGCACGCCAACGGCCCCTGGAAAGGTCCGAGCACGAGCTCGCCGCCCTTCGCGAGATAAAAGCCGACCCAAAAGAATCCGAATGCCTCTTTGAGCACGGCGGCAACATTGGCAAGGTTTGCAATGACGTCCGTCTCGCCATGGACCAAAGCGGCGATCTGCGGTGCGATCTCCTTGTAGATCACCTCCCGCGAGGCCCCAGGTGAGATTGCAACGGACTCAGACATTAGTTCGAGTGTAGCCTTTCGCAGAAAACCCGTGCAAATGTTTCGTGTCTACTGAAAATGTATAATCTCTGCGGTGGAAACTGTGATGAAGATAGTCTCGGTGGCGATCGGCGGTGCCTTTGGAGCGGTCGCCCGCTATCTCATCAACATCTCGCCTTTGAACGGCGCTCTCGGCAAATTCCCGCTGCCAACATTTGTGATCAACGTCGCGGGATGTTTCCTGATCGGGCTTTGTCTCATCCTGCTCACCGACAAATGGGACGTAAGCGAGAACCTTCGAATGGCGGTCGTCGTCGGCTTTCTTGGAGCCTTCACCACCTTTTCAACCTTTGAGGCCGAGATATACGGCCTCATGCGCGAGCAGCAGCTTGTCGCGGCGCTCGCCTACCTTGCTCTCAGTGTACTGCTCGGATTTATTGGTGTGGTCGGCGGTATTTCCGTTGGCCGGCGGCTGTAGCTAACTTTTTCCGTGAGTCTCTCACGTGCTTCCGAAACCATCGTTCTTGCTCCATTTGACGTTGTGGCAAGCGCCGTCAGATGTCCCATCTTTCTCCCCGGGCGGGGCTCCGCTTTACCGTAAAGATGCAGTTTTATGCTTGGGTTGCTGAGCGCCGCCGCCCAATTGGGCTCACCCTTTTTCCAAATGTCCCCGAGAAGATTTGCCATCGCGGCAGGGCCATAAAACTCCGTTGAACCCAATGGCAAGCCGCAAACGGCGCGGAGTTGCTGGCCGAACTGCGATGTTGCACACGCGTCGAATGTCAAGTGGCCTGAATTATGGGGCCGCGGTGCCAGCTCATTGATCAACAATGTATCGTCCCCTCGCAAAAAGAACTCAACGCACAGTGTCCCGATATATTCGAGTTTCTCGGCGAGACTACGAGCGATATCGACTGCCTCAGACCGTACATTGGCACTCACATCCGCCGGCACTGTTGAGACATCAAGAATGTGATTCGCATGTTCATTCTCGATCACGCCGTAGTTCGCAAAGTTACCCGCCGCGTCGCGCGCGCAAACGACGGAGACCTCCTTCTCAAAAGGAACAAAGGCCTCGAGCACTGACGCTTCACCGTTCATCGCCGCAAACGCCGCTTCGATGTCATGCGGCGCTTCAAGCTTCACCTGTCCCTTGCCGTCGTATCCGAAACCCGCCGTCTTCAGGATGCACGGGAAACCCAGTTCTTCAGTTGCATGGTACAAGTCGTCGATAAGTTTGATATGCCGAAATCTCGTAACGGGAAAACCATTCTCTGATAGAAACGTCTTCTCGCGAAGTCGATGCTGCGTGACGTGCAGGATCTCCCCCTTCGGATGGACATCGACGATCTCCGAGGCTGCCTGGACCGCCGCAAACGGGACGTTCTCGAATTCAAATGTTAGGACGTCTACGCCCTTTGCGAAGGCACGGACGGCGTCCAGGTCTTCGTAGGCCGCCGTCGTTTCGACATCCGCGACCTGTCCGGTCGGTGTGTCGATGTCGGGCGAGAACGTATGCACTCGATAGCCCATTTTGCGGGCCTCGATCGCAAACATCCGGCCGAGCTGACCGCTGCCAAAAACGCCGACAGTTGAATTGGGAAGAATGATCTTGCTCACTCTGCGTGTGTGAACCGATAGGTTACCGCAAAGTTAGGCAGGTTTGAAAACTTGTTATTTATTCGCTGTACCGCGATTTATCAGCTGGTTGATCTCGTTCGTGTGCTGTTGCGAGGCGTTCAGTCCCTGACTGCTCTGGATCGCACTGCCGTACTGGCCGGCGCGCTGTTGGTCGTACTGGCTACGCGAAAGGCCGGAATCTTGTTTCGCCTGATTGGCTGTCCTCTTGGCGTCGTTAACCTGGACCTGCTCGACCGACTTTTCCATGCCGTTATAGACGTAATAGACCGCTCCGCCAATAACCGCAAGAGCAAGAAGCGATAATAGCGGGGACGACCGCCGAGCCGCCTCACGAGGGCCGAGGACGCCTGCTCGGTGTTTTCGAATATTTATCTCTGACTGGCAGCGGCGGCAAAAAGAATCAGAAAGCTGATTTACCAAGCCGCAACTTGGACATTTTGGACTGCTCATAGCGGGAACCTCCGGGGAGAGAGGATGCGGGAGCACGCCCACTATACGAAAAAAAGCTACTTATGTCAACAAGTTTTAACACTATCGCACTTTTGTTTTCAGTACGTTTTTTGTCTGTTTTGAGCGAAATGAATGTAGTTTTTTACGAAGATCCGGGCGCGAATTGGCGAGTATGGCTACCGCGAGGAGGGCCGCATTGTTTGCTCCCGCCTTTCCGATCGCGAGCGTACCGACCGGAATGCCCGCGGGCATTTGGGCTATGGATAGGAGCGAATCAAGGCCTTTCAGAGACTTGCTCTCAACAGGAACGCCTAGTACCGGCAGCACCGTTTGCGAAGCGCACATCCCGGGCAGATGCGCCGCGCCGCCGGCACCAGCAATGATCACTTCTATGCCGCGCTCCTCCGCGGATTTTGCAAATTCAAAAAGGAGATCAGGCGTACGATGCGCAGACACGATCTTTGTCTCATGCGGCACCCCAAACTCATTCAGCGTTTGCGACGCGACCTCCATCGTAGGCCAGTCGGACTTGCTGCCCATGATTATCGCGACCAGCGGTTTCTTGCTCATAATCGATCTTTTTCCCAATCTGCGAGAGCGTCCCTGATGACAGACTCGAACTTATCCCATGCATGGACGGGCCCGCGCCAGTAGATCATCTTTCCCTCTTTGTCGATCACAATATTTTTCGGGTATCCGATGAAATGAAACGGTCTCATCGCCGGGTCTGCGTCGGCAACCTGCAAATAGTCGAATCTCATTTTTGAGAGATATTTCTTAACCTCGACGGCGGGATCGTAGGTCATCGCCAAGAAGACGACATCCGACCGATCGGAGAACTTTTCTCGGAGTTCATTCAGTTTCGGCTCCTGTCCCGCGCATGCGGGACAACCGATGAACCAGAAATTAAGCACCACGACCTTCCCCTTGAGGTCAGCAGAGTTAACGATCTTTCCGTCGATCGTCTTTACTGAAAATTCCGGTGCCGCCATTCCCTCCTGGGGGACCTTCTGCAGCCGAAACTCCTTAACTCCATTCCCAAGAATGTTAATTATCGTGGCATCGGGATAAGTGAAGTTCGCCATCCGGATGTCGACGAACTCATCATTCGAAATAACGTTGCCGTCAGAGTCGCGAAAGACCTCTTTAGGTGCGGGCTGGGCTAGCCCCGAAGCGGCGCAGGCGAGAAGGAAGATCCCAACTATACTGTGACAGAACTTCATCGATCAGCTAACGCCACCAACGACGGCTTTCTACGATCATCGCGCGCTTATCTTGTTTGAAGTAGGCGTCATGATAATTTTTCCAGCCCCTGGCTATGCACTCTTCGCATGGGGAGAACTCGCCGTCGCCCACGTCCAGGCCCATCGAAATAGGTATCCGCGAATCGCCCCAGCTCGCCGGCTTTGTCGTCTTGGTTTTGTAGGACGTCCATGTTCCGGCGAATTGATTATTGCGGTATCCATCGGCACCCGCCATCACTTCGTCGTACTTTAGCACGCCGTTTCTTGTCACGATCCAGTTGGTCAGGAACTTGCCGTTGAATTCGCCCGTGTTCGAGAGTCTTTTGTCCTCTGAAAAATGATATTCGCCAAAGGCGATCCCCGCTCGCCGGACACCTGCAAATTTGTAATCGTCCTCGATCGGAATAGTACCGGTCCTGGTGATCGTGATAGTGCCGGTGAAGGAACGGACCACCCCGTTGACCATCGACTTGCCCGTCACGTTGTACGTATCAAGATGACCCGGCTGTTTCGACGCCGAAAGAATGACGAGCCTCATTCGCTGAAAGTCGTCGCCAATGTATCCGAGCACAGTCGTATTGTCGGTGAGTCGAGCCCACAGGGGCCCGAAATTGTATTGCAAGATGCGTTTCTGCTCGGCCGCGGTCGACCGCTGCACTCCGCCAAACGCAGTGTAGGCCCATTCGGCGCGATCGCTATCGGTTTGCGAATTGGCGGCGACTTTGAAAAGGAGAAGGATGAAAATGATAGTTCGTTTCTTCATATAAACTCCTCTGCAATAACGTCCGTCATCACCCGAACTTGCACTCAATTTCCCTTTGCTCCGCAAACTCCCTAAAATCGTCCTCAAAACAATTATCTTAACAATGAAGTCAAAATAAAATGGCCGAAAAATCAAAGATCTATTACACGCTTACTGACGAAGCACCGATGCTTGCGACATTCTCTTTACTTCCCATCATAAAGGCTTTTACAAAGCCCGCAGACATCGACATTGAGGAGCCCGACATCTCGCTCGCGGGGCGCATCCTGGCGAATTTCCCTGAGTATTTGAAAGATGATCAAAAGACTCCCGACGCACTCGCGGAATTGGGTGCGTTAGCAAAAACACCTGAAGCCAACATCATCAAGCTACCTAATATTTCAGCGTCCGTCCCTCAGTTGGAGGCTGCGGTCGCCGAGCTGCAGGCGCAGGGGTTTGCTTTGCCAAGCTATCCGGCCGAGCCGAAGACGGACGAGGAAAAGACCATCAACAGAACGTACGCACGCGTTCTTGGAAGTGCCGTAAACCCCGTGCTTCGCGAGGGCAACTCCGACCGCCGCGCGCCAAAGGCCGTGAAGAATTACGCAAAGGCCAACCCGCACCGAATGGGCGAATGGGCGCCCGATTCCAAAACATCTGTCGCGCATATGACATCGGGCGATTTCTTTGGGACTGAGACCTCGACCACTGTTGATGCCGACTCCCAGTTCACGATCGTCTTCTATTCCGAGGACGGTTCAAGACAAATTCTGAAAGATCTGGCCCCGCTGAAAGCCGGAGAGGTGATCGATTCATCCGTTATGCATCTCGCCGCTCTCAGAGCCTTCGTTCAAGGTGCAATAAAGGAAGCCAGAGAGAAGGAAATCCTTCTCTCGGCACACCTCAAAGCGACGATGATGAAGATCTCCGACCCGATCATCTTCGGTGCGATCGTCGAGACCTATTTCAAGGACATTTTCGCAAAGTTCAAGAGCGAATTCTCTGAGCTAGACATCAACCCGAACTTCGGCCTCGCAACCCTATTTGAAAAGATCCAGGGTCATCCAAAAGAAGCGGAAATAAGGGCGGCCATCGCCAGGACGATCGAAGAAGGACCGAGCCTCGCGATGGTCAATTCTGACAAAGGCATCACCAATTTGCACGTTTCTTCCGACGTGATAGTCGACGCGTCGATGGCCGCACTCGTGCGTGGCGGCGGCAAGATGTGGGACCTGGATGGCAAGGAAGAAGACACCGTCTGCATCATCCCGGACCGCACATACGCCGGCTTTTACGACGCGGTCATTCAGGACATGAAACAGCACGGCGCGATCGATCCGACGACGTTCGGTTCAGTTCCAAACGTTGGATTGATGGCCCAAAAGGCAGAGGAATACGGCTCGCACGACAAGACGTTTCAAATGGAGAGCTCGGGAACCGTAAAGGTAGAAGATGAGAATGGCAGTGTCCTGCTCGAGCAGAGCGTCAATGCCGGTGACATTTTCCGGATGTGCCAGACAAAGGACGCCCCCATTCAGGATTGGGTCAAGCTCGCAGTAAACCGCGCGAGGCTTTCCGAGACACCGGCTATCTTCTGGCTGGATAAGAACAGGGCCCATGATTCTCAGATCATCAAAAAGGTCGAAAAGTATCTGCAAAACTACGACCTGACCGGACTCGACATATCGATCATGAATTACGAAGATGCGGCAGTCACGAGTCTCACCCGTGCGAGAAAGGGCAAGGATACGATCTCGGTCACAGGCAATGTTTTACGTGACTACCTCACCGATATGTTCCCTATTCTTGAGCTTGGGACTTCGGCAAAGATGCTTTCCATCGTCCCTCTAATGGACGGAGGCGGCCTCTTTGAAACGGGCGCTGGCGGCTCCGCACCAAAGCATGTAGAGCAGTTCTTGAAGGAAGGCTATCTGCGTTGGGATTCGCTCGGTGAATTCCTTGCTCTGCAGGCAAGTCTCGAACACCTGGCCCAAACCCAAGGTAATAAGAAGGCACAGGTCCTGGCCGACGCATTGGATGCCGCCAACGCGAAGTTTCTCGCCAATGACAGATCGCCCGCCAGGAAAGTCGGACAGATCGACAATCGCGGTTCACATTTCTATTTGGCGATGTA
>JAFAOW010000236.1 GCA_019247455.1 Acidobacteriota bacterium
GGCGATGTCAGAGATGAAGGGTGTGACCCCTTACCCGGACGCGAACTTCACGATGCGCTTCACCTACGGTCGTGTAAAAGGCTACCAGTCGCGTGAGGCGGAATTCAGAACACCCTTTACGACCATGAAAGGAATGATCGAGAAAGACACGGGCGAGGTTCCATTCGACGCTCCGAAGAAGCTGATCGATCTGCAAAAGGCTCACGATTTCGGACGATATGGTCAGGGTGACAGTGTTGTGTTGAATTTTCTTGCTACCACGGACATCATCGGCGGCAATTCCGGCAGCCCCGTCATGAATGCCAATGGCGAGCAGGTAGGAATCGTTTTTGACGGGAACTTTGAGGGCCTGGGGAATGATTTCTATTTCGACCCAGCGGTTAATCGGACCATTGCCGTTGATATTCGCTACGTCCTGTTCGTAACTGAGAAATTTGGCGGTGGAAAGTGGGTAGTGGATGAAATGAGGACCACTGGCGGTTCAAGAGGAAGATCGATGAAGGGAGTAGCGGAATATTCACCGGCCTTGATCGACCTTACGGGCGATCAGGTAGCTGCGGGCTACTGATCTACGCCTGTACTTGGAAGAGAAGGCCCGGGTCAAGAACCTGGGCCTTTTCCATTAGTATGCCGGACCAGGAGTATTTCCGGGCGGATCGTAGTTGCAGACAAGTACGACCTTCCATTTGGCATTCACGAACCGGTTAACACCGCAGCCCACCTTTGTTGTCGCTTTCCACATGACCTGCGTATAGTGGTTGCAGAATTTTCCCGGTGCGCACATCCCCGTCTTGTTTGTCCAGTTAGATTCCTCGGACATCCACCGCTTAACTGCTGTTTTGACCGGTTCGCTCGGCTCTGATGCGACGAACATATTTTCGCCATAGCTAGAATCAGCCCGGTGTTCAAAAACCCCGCGATTCGCCCATTGCTGGGCATACCGAGCGAGTGCGCAATCCCACGTCAGCGGAGTAAGCTTTTGCCTGGCTCGAGCTTCATTCTGTTCCTTGACCAGTTCCGCCTGCTCTGCATTCGTAAGGCCGTTCACTCCGCAAGGTTGCGCCGTCGCAGGATTCTGAATGCCTTTCTTTGAGATCGGCTTTTTGGTCTGACTCAAACCAGAAACCGCAAAAAAGGAGACAGTTAAGAACAAGATGAATAAACGACGAGAATAATAGGAGTATTTCATTTTTTGCCCGGTCCTTCGTAATTTTGCGAGTAGATTACAACCGGATCAGCTTTCCTTGCAAGCGGGCAAAGGCGGAGCAAGATCGCCACTTACTTCCCTGAAAAGTCGAGCTTGATGGAGTTCATGCCGCGAAGAATGATCTTCTGCCGCCGAACCACACGCTTTCGGTTCTTATCAGGGTTAAAGACGTTAAGCGGCGAAGGGATCATTGCGGAAAGGAACGCCGCCTCTTGAGGTGTCAGATCGGACGCGCTCTTTTTGAAGTAATTACGCGACGCCGCCTCAGCTCCGTAGATACCGTCGCCCCACTCGATCACGTTCAGGTAAAGCTCGAGGATGCGTTTCTTCGTAAGTTCGCGCTCGAGAAAATAGGTATAAACGGCCTCCCGGCCTTTTCTGAGGAAGTTGCGCTCCTCTGATAGAAAGAGATTTTTGGCCAACTGCTGCGAGATCGTCGATGCTCCCCGTTTGAAACTTGGCATGGATGGTATCCAATCATCCTGCTCCTTGTCGCACTCCTTTGGATCACTTTTATTCTCTTTCGCAGCTTGCAGACACTCTTCTCTGTCTTCTTTCTTGCCTTCCTCGACGCCCTCATCCCAGGCTTTCTGGATAGCTTCCCAGTCAAACCCGTTATGCTGGAAGAACCGCGCATCTTCTCCGGCAAGAACCGCCTTTTGAAGGTTCGGCGAGATCTGCTCGATGGGCACCCAGATCATGAATTTTCGTGGCTCTCGTCCTTCGGCAGCAGCCTGGGAGATCCGGTAATCGATCATGGACGTCGTAGTTGGATTCTCAGTTCTGAGACGGGAGATATTCGGAAACGTGATGAACTCAAAGAGAAGCCAGATCGCGATCGCGCCGATGAAGATGAGAAATATGTTCTTGGTCCAGTACCACATGCGCTCAGTGAATAGTGAATAGTGATCAGTGATTAGTCAAGGCAAATAAAGACTCTGCGGAAACATTCTGAGGCACTGATCCGGGCCGCAGCTTGTCCGCAGATGAGCACTGCGGAATGGGAATGCGATCGCTCTTGACTATTCACCGATCACTATTCACTATTCACTCATATGGGACGATACGACAACGTCGTGGCGGTGATCCTTGGAGGAGGCGCGGGGTCAAGACTCTTTCCTTTGACGCTTGAACGGTCAAAGCCCGCCGTGCCTCTCGGCGGCACCTATCGGCTGATCGATGTCCCAGTCTCAAATTGCATCAACTCTGAGATCACCCAGATCTTTGTTCTTACACAGTTTAATTCGGCCTCGCTGAACCGTCACATTTCGCGCACTTACCGCTTCTCGACATTTTCCACGGGCTTTGTCGAGGTGCTCGCCGCGGAACAAACGAAGGAGAACGAAGACTGGTTTCAGGGCACGGCCGACGCCGTTCGCCAGATGCTGCCTCACTTGCGCGACTGGAAGGTCGACACACTCCTGATACTCTCGGGAGATCACCTTTATCGGATGGATTACCGCCAATTTCTGGCGCGGCACTTTGACTCAGAGGCTGACGTGACTATCTCGGTCAACCCGTGCGGGTCAAGTGAAGCTGAAGGGTTCGGTCTGCTGAAAACAGATGATACGGGTCGGATCGTCGAGTTCAAGGAAAAACCTCAGGGAGACGCTCTTGAGCAAATGCGGGTCGACACGTCAAGGTTTGGCCTGTCGCGTGACGAGGCCATGACTCGCCCATTCCTCGCGTCCATGGGAATTTACGTTTTCAACTATAAGAAGTTAGTGGAGCTGCTTGAAACCGATGTTTCGTGGGTAGACTTCGGCAGGGAGATCATTCCTGCGGCAATCGAAAAATACTCTGTCCAGGCACATATGTTCAAGGGCTATTGGGAGGACATCGGTACTATCCGGGCTTTCTATGAGGCAAATATCGATCTTGCGTCTCCCTTGCCGCAATTCAATTTCTTCGACGCGAGTGCCCCGATCTACACTCGCAGCCGTTACCTGCCGCCATCGAAGCTCCACGGCTGCGACATAGATAATTCGATGGTTTGCGAGGGCTGCATTTTGAACGGTGTACATGTCCGAAATTCGATCATCGGTCTGCGAAGCCGGATCGATAAGGATGTGACGATCGAGGATTCGATCATCATGGGTTCAGACTTTTTTGAGTCCATGTCCGAGATCCGCTGGAACATAGAGAACTCCAAACCGCACCTGGGCATCGGAGAGGACTGCACGATAAAACGGTCGATCGTTGACAAAAACGTGAGGATCGGCAGCGGCGTAAAACTGATCAATCGGGAAGGCTTCGAGAATTACGATTCGCCCGACCTACCCGTCTACATCCGCGACGGGATAATAATCGTTCCGAAAAACGCAGTTATTCCTGACGGAACCGAGATCTAATTTCCCTTTATCTTTGTTCTCTTGGGGACGAGGTAACCTTCGCGCGTGTGCACCGTTACGCCCGGTCGGTCAGTGCGAACCTTAATGAAAGTCTTCTTGCCAGGCACACGGTCCTGCTTTGGGTAATAACCGATGCTGTAAAATTCGCGAAGCTCGCTTGCGATATGTGTGAACGCGTCTGTTACGGTACTCATCGACGTCGCTTTGTAAACGCGTCCTCCCGTGCGATAAGCGAGCTGATCGAGGTATTCTGCTGCTTTTTGATACTCCGCGGCAGTGGTTCCGGCAGCCCCAACGGTCGGGACTCCATTCGTAGGAGTTGGGAATGGCATTCCGCGGTCCGGATCCGATGCAATGGGTGGTGTCGGCCGTGGGTATATCTGTGGCGGGCCTCCGCCGCTCGTCCTGATCGTCACTGGGCCTTGGTTCATAACGGTTCCGCCATGACTCATCGTCTGAACGTCCTCAAAGGTGTCGTACTCGATGGGATAGATAAGCGCGTCTAGTTCCATCGCGTCGCTTAGGTTCTGCGAATTGCCGACACGGCGGCTCGTTGTGTCTACCCCATCGGTGAACATGATCACCGCCTTGCGGCCGTCGATGCTTCGCAGACGCGAATTGACGACGAGATCAACCGCTTCATAAATGCTCGTGCCGGTGCCTATTCGTGAACTTCGGATTGCTCGGTAAATTTCCTTTCGATCGCCGGTCGCTTCTGTCAGAACATGTACATCCTGATCGAAGGAGACTACCATCACTCGGTCCTGCGGCCGAAGCTGGTCTATGAAGGCAATCGCTGCGGATTGAATATCACTGACCTTGAACTTCGCCGAGTAGCTCATATCTAGAAGGAGCACGACCGTAAAAGGTTCCTGCTCTCCCGAGAACATCGAGATGTCCTGTTCTACGCCATCCTCCGAAACGCGAAAATTCTCTTTCGACAGACCGCCGACGAACTTACCGGCCCGGTCCATCACACGAACAGGCACCCATACGAGCTGCGTGTCCACCTTGATGACGTCTTCGTCATCAACCGGCCCTACGCCTCTGGTGGTCTGAGTCGGTGACGGGGTGGGCCGCGCTGTTTCGTTAGATCTTTGAGGAATAATGGCGCCAATTCGTCCGGCCTGCCCGCGGGCCAACAGCGCGGCGCAAAGTAAGATGATCAACAGGGTGAAATATCGGCGGCTCGGCATCCAACTTGAATGATTACGAAGTTTTGATGCCCTTGCCGTGCAGAAAAGATGCAAGATCGGGGAACTCAAACGGAAACAAAAAAGGTGAGAAATCATATCACTTCCCACCTTCTGGATAATGATATTCCGAAAATCCTACCGGCCCGCGAGCGTTCTGTTGGTCTGACCAACGATATAACTTGTCTTTGCCCGGACTACGACATTCGGCCGCATAACGCGTATCTTTATCTGCCTTCTTTCGCCCACGGTTCCGGCCGTTTCCGGGTAATAACCGAGCGAATACTGACGGCGAAGCTCCTCGGCGATCCCGGAGAACGCGGCGTCAATGTTGTATATCGAACCCGCTTCGAATTCGCGCCCGCCGCTATTTTCGGCTAGCTGTTCCAGATAGCGCTTACCTTTTGCATAGTCCTGCGAACTCGCGGTGCCGCCTCCACCTATGTTCACTCCACCGCCCATGATCACACGGGCCCACCACGGAATGCCGCGTCCACCGCCTCCATTCCAGCCACCGTTATTCGAATCGTGCGAGGTGTCATAGCGAACGGTATAAAACAGCGCGTCGATCTCCTCGGTATCGCGGACGGTGCTCTCGTAGCTAGCCCTTCGTGAGGTCGTATCGACCCCATCGGTAAAGAGCACCACGGCCTTACGCCCCTGCATCGTGCGAAGCTGTTGCGAGATAGTGTAATCGACAGCTTCATAGAGGCTAGTACCATCCCCAAATCGTGCCTGCTGAATAGCGCTTTCCAATCGGTACCGGTCCGACGTCGGAGCGCAAAGAAGATGAACGTCTTCGTCAAAGGCGATCACCTCTACACGGTCGCCCGGGCGAAGCTGATTCACGAACGAGATAGCCGCATTCTGGATCTCGTCGATACGAAAAGCCGTCGACGGGCTAACGTCGAGCAAAAGAACAACAGTAAAGGGCTGCTCGGTGGACTGAAAATAATCTACCTTTTGCTGGACACCGTTCTCAAAGATCTGAAAGTCATTCTTCTGCAGACCTGAGATGAACCTGCCGTCCCGATCGAGTACCGAAACGGGCATCGTGACAAGGTTGGTTTCAACCTTGATGATCTCGTCGTCTCCGCCAGGAGGTGTGGCCGTTGCTTTTGGCGTCGCGCGGTCAGTCCCGTTGAGAACGGGCGGGCCCGAGTTATCCGGCCCCGTGTACGGATCATCCTGCACTTTCGGCGGAGTGGAGGTTGGGGCCACACGAGGGCGAGACGATGTATTTCCCTGCGAAAAAGCAACTGACGCAAGGCACGCTGACAGCGAAATAATAATTGCGAACTTTTTCATGAGCGCCACTGATCTCCGGGCAAATGTGCTTTGGGGAAAGCGCTGGTTATGATTAATCACATGGGGCAATAGTTGCTACGTTTTTTGACACAGCGCCTCGACCGCTAGTTGATGAAATTGCCGTCTTACAGCGTTTATATTCGCGAAAGGCAGCTTTCTATGGTGCGTCCGGTTCGTCAGAAGAATGAATACGCGGTCCTCGATGGGATCGATCCAGAGGCTGGTTCCGGTAAACCCAAGATGGCCAAAGCTTTGCGGCGATAGCGGCGACCCGCCAGTGGATTCGGGGCTTGAGCCTAGTTGAAAGGCAAACGAACGGTGTTCGTTCTGCCCAGGGGTCAGATTCGTCCTGAATAGCTCACAGGTCTGCGGTTTTAGTAACTGCGTGTAATTTGGCAGAAATTGGAGGGCGATCTTGAATATCTCCTTGGCGGTAGAAAACAGGCCAGCGTGTCCCCCCACCTCCCCCATGAAGTACGCATTGCCGTCATGAACTTCGCCCCAAATCACCTCGTCTCGAAAGACGTCCGCATTGTCCATTTTGTTATCCAAATAACCCTGCTCAATGCAGGTCTGCTTCTCGAACCCGTTTCCGGTTTCGCTCGCCGCAGTCCGTGGAAGATCATTCTTACCAATGGGTCCAAACCTGGTATCCAGAAGCCTCAATGGCTTAGCGATCATCGATTCAAAACCCTCGCGCAGCGATACCCCGCTCATTTTCTCCACGATCTTTCCAAGCGTAATGAAATTTGGGTCGCTGTACGTTACGGGTGCCGCATTCTCATCTGTCGGCAGCCGGCCGATCTCTTTGAGGACATTGCCGGGGTCCGGGTCCAGCAGGTAGAAAGGCCTCCAAGCCGGCAGCCCCGAAGTATGGCTTAAGAGTTGGGCTATCGAGATACCACGCTTATCGTCGTGGCCAAATTCCGAGAGGTAACGCGATACGGCGTCAACCGTTCGGAGTTCACCTCGCTCAACGAACATGGCCATCAGCAGGCCGGTCACCAGGACCTTCGTCATGCTGGCGACATCGTAGATGGTGTCGGTCCGGGCGGGAATGATCTCGGGCTCAACAACCGCATTTCCTACGGCTCCGTGAAATACGATCTCACCCTCTTCCGCAACGAGGTAGACCGCCGACGGAAAATCGCCCGCGGCGATCGGCTCTAGAAGGAACCCTGATATTGATGGCTCTGTTGTCACAGCGTTATTGTTCCTTTCAGAGCGTTGCGTCTCCGAGGGTAACTTCTTTCTTCCCGTTTCCACTTCCTCTTACCTTAATTGACACACTCGCATTGCGAAAATAGACTTGGTTTATATTTTATTTTGGAGGAATTCTCATGAGCAAAGCTGAATCTGCTGATCTCTTACTAAAACTTTACGACCTTCGCCGCGAGAAAAAAATGAGAAAGGCCCGCAACTGGATCTTCTCATTCAATCCGACCAGTGCGGAGGAATATTGGACGACTATGATGGACCCCGAGGTCGGCGGCTATCTTCGAATGGTCACGTCGTACTGGGACATGGCTGCGGCGATGGTAAACCACGGGGCGATCGATGCTGACCTTTTTAACGAGACGGCCGGCGAACACATCATGGTCTTCGCAAAGGTGCAGCCGTTCCTCGCTGAGCTTCGCGAGAAGTTCCAGAATCCGAATGCTTTCAAGCATCTCGAAAAGGTCATCCTTGACTCGCCGGAGGGAGCCGAGCGCCTTGCCAAAACTCAGGAATGGATGCGAAATATGGCCGCTGAATTCCAAGCGCGTGCCGCAGCTGCTAAGGATAAGAATGAAAGATCCGAAGAAGCGTCGGCCTAGATCCGGGCCGAGCGGGCTAAAAGAAGGGAGGCTTGCGCCTCCTTTTTACGTGGGCGAAACACCGATCCGGCTGAGGTGGCGTTCGATCTCCGCGAGTACGCCCTCAGCCAGAAAAAGTGCTCTCCGGCCATCCTCGCCCGTGACGGGGACGAGCGTATCGTTTTCGATCGAATCCAGAAACGAGGATATCTCCGTCCGCAGCGGTTCTGCATCGACGACCTCGAGTTTTTCAACCCTCATCGCGGCAAACGGGTGTGACGCGTTGCGATCAAGCGAAGTGATCGACACCGTCTTGTCTCCTGTGTCGAGAACTACATAGGCATCGCGCTGGTAAAATCGCGTCTTTCTCACCTTTCCAACACCCACCCGGGAGGCCGTAATGTTCGCAACAGCGCCATTCTCAAACTCGATCCGCACATTTGCCGTATCGACCTTGTCGGAGATGACGGGAATCCCTACGGCCTTGATCTCACGGACGCCCACGTCTTCGCCAACGAGCCACTGGATAGCGTCAAGATCGTGGATCATCACGTCGAGAACGACGTCGACGTCTAGCGAGCGATTCGGAAAGGGGGAGACGCGATGGATCTCAAAGTAAAGTGGCGAGGTAACGCGCGGCCGAAGCGCGACCATAGCGGGATTGAACCTTTCGAGCTGGCCGACCATCAGTTTGGCCCCCGATCTCCCGGCGGCTGCTATCATCTGATCGGCCTCTGCGAGTTTTAGAGCGATCGGTTTTTCAACAAGGACATGAATTCCATTTTCAAGGAAGCCGCAGGCGATCCCGGCGTGCGATTCCGTCGGCGTAGCGATAGAGACCGCGTCGACCTTCCCGAGCAGCTTTCGCCAATCGTCAAAGATGCCGCAGGAATGAGCACGTCCGACCTCAGCGGCCGTCGCCGGGTCGGTGTCGCAAATACCCACAAGTTCGACCCTGCCCTCAGCGGCTAATTCAGAGTAGTTTCGCGCATGGTGGCGCCCTAGACTGCCGACACCTACCGCGGCCACGCGCAGTTTGCGTTTCTCAACCATAATTTGATTGGAAGTCGCTTTTCAGCAATACTTTACATTCTCAATTAAGATGGCTGAAAACACAAAGAACGGCACGGGCAGCGGCCGCGGCGGCTGGTCGTACTGGCATATTGCGTTTTTCATCCTGGCCATAATTAACGCATTTTTGGGCCTCAATATCGCTCTACTTGGTCCTGATGAGCCGAGGTACGCCCAGGTGGGCCGCGAGATGCTCGAACGCGGCGATTGGATCACCCCGACACTCGGCGGATTCCTTTGGCTTGAGAAACCCGCGCTAGTTTATTGGCTCGAGATCCTTTTCTACCGGCTCTTTGGAATTACGGAGTTCGCGGCGAGGCTCGGCCCCGCTCTGTGCGGAATTGGTACGATCTTTTTCCTCTGGATGATTGCGAAGATCGCCGCTCGGAGCCTTCCCGATACTTTTCGGGCGCTGCCGGTTTGGGTGTCGGTGGTCGCTGCATCGACTGGCGGAATGATCGCCTTTTCTCACGGGATCAGTTTTGATCTGGTCGTTACGTTTACCATCACAGCGTCATTGCTCGGTTATTTTGCTTTTGATCACGCCGAGGTCGGGTCATCACAGAGATACTCGTCACTTTTCGCGTTCTACTTTTTTATTGGGGCCGGCCTGCTGGCAAAAGGGCTCATCGGATCTGTCTTCCCTTTCGGCATCGTCGCGCTGTATCACCTGTCGAGTCGTCGTCGGCCTCGGCCGGGATTCGTTGTTAGTCTAACCTGGGGTTTGCCGGTGATCGCCGCAGTTGCGGCTTTGTGGTATTGGCCGATGTACGCGCGGCACGGCTGGCGGTTCGTCGATGAATTCATCATCCAGCAGCACTTTGAGCGTTTTACATCAAACAAATACCAGCATCCGCAGCCGATCTATTTTTTCCTCATCGTCCTGCCGTTGATGACAATTCCGTGGCTTCCGGCATTCTTTGGTGCTTGCTGGAGAGTAGTGAGGGGGATCGGTAAGAGAGCGGGCACCGGAGACGCCTTTTCCTTACGAAACAGCACTATTCTCTTTTCATTGGTCTGGCTCCTCGTGCCGTTGGCGTTCTTTTCGCTGTCTGGCTCTAAACTTCCGGGCTACGTTTTGCCGTCGCTGCCGCCCGCGATCATCCTCGCATCAATATTTCTGACGGATAAGATTCGCGACGGGAGAGGATGGAAAATGATGACGATGGCGACCGCCTTCGCCACGCTTATCGTCTCAATTTGCGCGATCTTATTCTTCCTACCGAAATATGCCCCAACGGACACCGCCAAGTTCTTGATCGAAGCCGCAAACGGGCGCGGATATTCAGGCGACCGCGTAACGGGAATAATGGTTGTCAGCCACAGTGCGGAATTTTATGCGGCAGGCAGGCTTTTGAGAACGGCCGATGGGCCTCAAAAGCAGTTCTATTGTGTTGAGGACCTCGCTATGGAAATGAAAGCGTCAGATATCAAGAGGCTTCTGGTATTCGTGCCCAATGCTCATTTGGCTGAAGTAGTAGATTCGCCGGCAGCACGCAGCCAACTGATCTCAACAAGCGGCGATCTTTCGATAGTGTCTGTTTCCATCGAATGATCAACCGCGGGTCGCACGCTCAAGACGGTCCATGATAGCAGCGCCGATTCCCTCAGTCGGGACTCGCTCACAATAGATCGTTTCGATCCCCTTCCGGTCGCATTCCCGGAAAAACTCGAAGAGTGTGTGGGCATATTCATTCAGATCGCCGCAGACCTTGGTCAACTCAAATGTCGCCGTTGGGCTGGATATCCCAATAAACGCGCTATGCCTTTCCGGTTGGGCAAGGTCCGTAGGATCGATGATCAAAACGCGTGCGTTCGGCGAATAATGCCGGTGCTTGAGTCCGGGACTCCTGACCTCACTGATCGCGAGTTCATCAGCCATTTGGATCGAAGGTACTATTTCACGCAATTCCTCATAGGTGACAGCACCCTGCCGGAGAAGGATTGGATCCGGCCCCGTGCAGTCGACAACGGTTGATTCGAGCCCGATCTCGGTAGGCTCACCCTTCAGAATGCAGTCGATACGACCGTCCAGATCCTCAAGCACTGCCTCCCAGGTCGTGGGACTGGGCCTCCCGGAAAGATTGGCTGACGGAGCGACAAGCGGCGTCCCAGCCGCCTTAATAAGGCTTCGGGCAATCGCATTCCGCGGCATTCTGATGCCTACGGTATCGAGGCCCGCGGTTGCGATCAGCGGTACGGCCGGTGTCCTTTCAAGAACGACCGTCAGAGGCCCGGGAAAGAATCGATCGATCAGCGCCTTTGCCGAAGGTGTAATTTCGGCCGCGAGTATTCCTATCTGCTCAAATGTTGCGACGTGAGCGATCAGCGGATTATCGGACGGCCTTCCTTTGGCTTGAAAGACCTTGCGTATGGCCTCTTCATCGAACACATTTGCTCCGAGACCATAAACCGTTTCTGTGGGGAACGCCACAACACCTCCATTCTTAACAAATGAGGCCGCTTCATGTGGATCTTGTGTGATCAGGGTCTTCACGTCAAAGGGAAATTTAGCATCCCACAGGCTAAAATGTAATTGTGACGCTTGCCGAGAAGCTCAAAACCCTTCCGACCAACGCCGGGATATACATTCACAAGAATGCGGCGGGCAAGATAATCTATGTCGGCAAGGCCAAGAATCTGCGAAATCGCGTTCGCTCATACTTTCATGCGAGCCGAAATCACGATCCCAAAACGCGGCAGCTTGTAAGGTACATCGCCGATTTCGAATTCATTATCGTCGACAACGAGGTTGAGGCGCTTGTTCTCGAAGCCAACCTCATTAAGAAACACAAACCTCGGTACAATGTCTTTCTGAAGGACGACAAGTCGTACCCTCACCTTAAGCTCACGAACGAGCCGTTCCCTAAGGTGGTCATCACTCGAAAGATCGTTCGCGATGGATCAAGCTATTACGGTCCGTTTCTGCCGGCGACGATCGCTCGAAATACGCTGAATTTGGTCAATCGCGCGTTTCAACTGCGGACCTGCGAGATCGAGATCGACGGGAAGCTCCCGCGGCCTTGCCTTGAATATCATCTGAAGAGGTGTTTGGGCCCCTGTGTTAAGGGCCTTTGCACGCAGGACGAATACCTCGAGGCCGCGGCGGACGTTCGCACGCTGTTGGAGGGCAGGAACAAGGAGCTCGCCAAGTCTCTCGAGCAGCGAATGTGGCAGTACTCGGAAGAGAACAAGTACGAGCTTGCTGCAAAATACCGCGATCTCCATCGCACAGTTCTCGCTCTCGGCGAAACGCAAAAAATGGCCACGACGGCCGAACGCGATGTGGACATTTTTGGCTTTTACCGCGAAAGGCAGCGGCTCGCCCTGCAGTTATTCACCATGCGCGAAGGTCGTATCGTCGGTCGGCGCGAATTCTTTTGGGAAGATCTGGCGGACGACGAAACATTCGATTCGGCGGAATTCCTAGGTACGGTGCTGACGCAATACTATTCGACCGATTATGTCCCTCTCGAGATACACGTTCCTTTCGACTTTCCCGATCGCGCCATTCTTGAAAAGGCGATGAGCGAACGCCGCGGCCGACGTGTCAAGATACAGGACCCGAAGCGGGGCAAGAACAAGCATCTCCTAACCCTTGTTGAGGCCAATGCCAAGATCGCGTTCGAACAGCGTTTCCGTGTGCTTAAGCCCGACACCGAAAAGGTTCTTGAAGAACTGCAGGAGCTGCTTGAACTTTCATACTTCCCCGAGAGGATCGAATCCTTCGATATAAGCAACATCTCGGGTTCGGAAAATGTTGCCGGGATCGTCGTCTTTGAGAATGGTAAGCCTGCGCGCGCTGCTTACCGGCGTTTCATTATCCGCACGGTCGAGGGGGCGAACGACTTTGCCTCGATGAATGAGGCCGTCTACCGGCGGTACAAGCGGGCGATCGATGAACAGACTACGCTGCCGCAAGTGGTGTTCATCGATGGCGGTAAGGGCCAGCTTTCAGCGGCCGCCGCCGCCATGCAGGCCCTCGATCTTGAGCAGATAAAGCTTGTGGGGCTCGTAAAGCCGCCCAAGCGCCACAGCGAGATCTCGCATTTGCTTATTCACGGGCGCGAGGACGAGCCTATCCCTTTCGATCGAAATTCGCTTGCGTTCAGAATGATCCTGAACATTCGCGAAGAAACCCACCGGACAGCCGTGGAATTCCATCGCAAACGCCGTGAGAAAAGGGATTTCTCATCCGAACTCTCGGAGATCCCGGGCATCGGCGACAAACGAAAAATGAAACTCCTTCGCTCATTTGGCTCTATCGAGAGGATCGCCAAAGCGAGTTTGGAGGAACTGAAGCCTTTCGTCGGTCAAAAAGCGGCAGCGTACATAATCGATCACTTCGAGCGACAAAGAGCCCTCGCGCCTTCTACCGAACCGACCGCTGATTGACTTTCGCCCCTAACGGGTATACTTTTCGGCTGTTCCTCAACATTTGATCAAGGGCTTTACGGGATTTTCGTTCGGGAGATTCTTTTATGCTTATTCGCGTGTTAGCCGCAACTGTTGCCGGTGGGCTGGTCTTCTTCCTCGTCGGCTATATTCTGTTTGCTGTCCTGCTCGATCCGATCCTTCGAAACTACATGAACCAGTTTCCGGGCGTGATGAAAGAGCCGATGCCGGACATGGTCATGCTCGTTCTTTGGAACCTTGTGACGGCATTCCTCTTCGCCTTCATTTTTGATAAATGGGCGGGTATTCGAACATTCGTCGGCGGCCTCAAGGGCGGAGCGATCATTATGTTCATACTGATGCTAATGACCGACCTCAACTACCTCGCGTTTACGAATCTTTTCAAAGGTTACGTCGGGGTGGTGATCGATGTCATCGCCGGAACGGTGCTCGGGACCCTCGCCTCCGGTGTTATCGGGTTGGTGCTCGGACTTATGAATAAAGACGAAAAAGCGGCCGCCTAAAGTAAAATGGATATTAGTGGAGTATCCTCGACAATATCTTTACTTACGCATTGTTCGGGCAAAGCTTTTTATTGACGAACGTTACTCGTCGGCGATCGATCTGACGAACATCGCCGGCGAGGCCTGCTTTTCTAAGTATCACTTCTTTCGCGTCTTCAGATCGATCTACGGACTGACTCCGCATCAATACCTCACGCACGTCCGCATAGAAAAAGCCAAGGAGCTTCTCGCGGACGGCTCTCCCGTGGCGGCCGTTTGTTATGCCGTGGGCTTCGACAGTATTACCTCCTTCACTGGCCTTTTCAAGAGGAGAACGGGGCTCACCCCGGCCCGATACCAGCTCGCAGAAAATGAGCGGCGGCGGCGGATGGTCCACCAGGCCGCCGCCTTCGTACCCAACTGTTTCGCCTCCGAACAAGGCTGGAAAGAATAGCAATTTTCGAGAATTGAAGACCGTTGACGCGTCCGCATATGCTGGCGACAATGGTCTCACTATGATCACAAAACTAAATCACGTCTCGATCTTCGTCCTCGACCAGGACAGCGCTCACGATTTCTATGTCAACAAACTTGGTTTCAAGGTTCACACCGACGCCTCGATGGGTCCCGGCATGCGCTGGCTGACGGTCACGCCGCCGGAGCAGCCCGATCTTGAGATCAGCTTGATGGCTATCAATGAGGGAATGATGTTTAAGGGTGATTCTGCTCAAAAAATGCGTGACCTCGTCGCGGCCGGAACGTTCGGCTTCGGCGTGTTTGAATGCAACGATCTGAATGCCACCTACGAAGAGCTGAAGACCAAAGGGGTAGAGTTCAAAAAGCCACCAACAAAAGAGTTCTACGGCTATGAGGCACTTTTTAAGGACGATTCGGGAAACTGGTTCTCGCTGGGTCAAAAGGAATAGAAAAAACCCGTCGGGAACGGCAAGGCACAGCGACGAAACCTTGCCGTTCACCAGCGGGTCCAGCGGACCTCGATGCAATTAGTTCATCTAGAGGTCATGGCTTTTTAACATAACTCTTGTGGACGATAAGCTTCGACTTTTCATCCCGAGCTTCATAAAGGACATTGTCCTTGTCTTCACGCGTCACGAGCTTGGCACCCGCACTTAGGGCCTGCTCTTTTGGCCGTGCTTTATCCGCATCGTCCAGGAAGCCTTTTACGGCGTCCGCCTTTACAGGATCCGCGAGCCGCACTCCCCTTGCCTGCGAAACGGCCTCGGTGGCGGAGGCCTTGAGCATTTTCGGCCATAGCTTTTTGAATAGGGCGTTCGACGCATAAACGTCCGCACTATTGATCTGGCCGTTCACAGCAAACGCGAAACCGATAACATCATCCTGGCCATTGAGCGCGTTAGAAAGGTGCCGGACATAGTCGTCCACGCTGGCGACAACGCGATCGTTCTCGAGACTGAGCTGAAGGCTTGATTCGGATGTCCGGGAAGTTATATTCCCGCCTCCGACGCCTTTCGCCAATCGTTCCTGCGCTTCAGAAACCTGTGCCCAGACATCGGACTGCGAACGCGCGCCGTTAGCCGCCATTTTCAGTTCTTTCGTAACGATCCTGTCGTTCGAGGAAGTGAACTTATCGGAATCCTCGTTGCCGCGCTTCGTCCACCGGCCGGACTCGACACAAAATGCCTCAATACTCACCCGCCCCGAGCGAGCAGGGATGATAATGCTGACGGCGAGTATTCGGTCCTGCTTGCCGCCTTTGACGATGTCGCCGGATTGGATGAATACATCGAATTCTTTCGAAAGGTTCTCTACTTCAAGTTCATTTACATCGCCCGTTTCATAAACGCGGAACAGGCCGCGCTCCAGAGCTTCCTGTAAGGTGAGGATATTCCCCTTCGTGTTCTCGTCCTTCCCGTGAATAAGAAAGATCGACAGGTTTTTGTACGTGAGTGGGGCGGAGACCCGATAACCGGCTGTTTGTGCGGCTGCGGCCGCTATTAGAAGCAGACCAGTGGCGAGCAAGCCCGCAATTCTTCTTGCGTTCATAATTACTCCTTCAAGAGATATCAGGAGAGTGTCGCCGTTTAATACCTGAACGCTTGTCAATGAACTTCTTGCAGCCGGTTCTGATGAATTTGGCATTCTGGGCGTTTGAGTTTAGAATTCCCTATCCCATTAACTTAAAAGTCAGCGAATCGAGGAGATAGCGTCTATGTCAGCCACGGATAAGATCTCTGCCAAAGAGATAATTATTGTGTTCATCGTGTTGGTCGCGATGGGAATAGGAATGTTTGTAACGCTTGGCGTTTTCAGCCGCGAATCGGAACAAAAGGAGCAGGTCGTGTCCGACGCAGGCGCTAAAGACCCAAATAACCTCGAGGTCTATATAAAGCTTCTTTCGGTCGATCCGATAAAGGGAGATGCCACGGCGCGGCTTGAATTCGTGCCTCACGGTAAGCTCGCCGCGGAAGACGGCACGCTTTCACAGGACCTTAAGTTCTCGATGCCTGCTGTAAACGGTAAGAACGAGGTCGAAATGAAAAAGGGCAAGGCGATAGCCGCTGTCGATGCCACGTTCAGCATGTACGGCGGCAATGCAGCCGACTACCCATTTGACGCGCATAAGGCATATTTCTATCTCTACGCGGACAAAGTCGCCCCCAAAAAGGAGGAGGCCCCAAAGCCACCCCCCGCAGAGGCTCACGATAGCGAACAGCCAACGGGTCACGAAGCGGCAAAGGCCGAGCCGGAATCGACCGAGGTGCCGCTAGACGTAAGCTTCTTCGGTTCGCTTCCCGGCTACAAGATCGGAGTGCAAAAGGAGAAAGAGTCCGATGAGACGTACGTAGCGGGCGATATCACAATTCAACGTTCGGGGCTGACCGTGGCCTTTTCGATCTTTGTTGCCGCAGTAATGTGGGGGCTGTCGCTTGCGGTCCTTTTTTTGGTTGCGAGCCTGATCATTCGCGGCAGAAAGGTTGAGATCGCGATGTTCTCATTTATGGCCGCGTTGTTGTTTGCCTATTACGCTGTCCGCAACAGCCAGCCGAATATTCCGCCGATCGGCGTTTATGGCGACTTCCTATCATTCTTCTGGGCGGAGATCCTCGTAGGAGCATGCCTCCTGGTGGCGGTCTTTACGTGGGTGTTCCGAGCGGCCAAGAGTTAGGTCTAATTCAGCGTCGGGGCGTCCGCGTGCGGAACGAAACACCTGCGGCAGCGGGCCTCATATTTATCCGAGGCTCCTACCTCTACGCGCGCTTCTGACTCGACCGTGCGTTGGGAGTAATTGGCCGTCGCCCCGCATTTGACGCATATCGCGTGCGTCTTTGTAATGAATTCCGCTATGGAGAGGAGCTGAGGCATAGGTTCAAACGGTTTGCCGGTGTAGTCCTGGTCGAGTCCGGCGATGATCACACGTTTTCCTGCTTCAGCGAGGTGATTTACCGCAGCGATCAGCTCCATATCGAAGAATTGCGCTTCATCGATTCCGACGACCTGCGTATCGTCATCGATCTGGGACATCATTTGGGCCGTTGATGAAACCGGCACCGACAGATGCTTTTGTCCCGAGTGCGAAGCTATCTCCTCCACCGAGTACCGGGCATCTATGCCAGGTTTGAATACCTGGACCTTTTGCCTTGCGATCCTCGCGCGTGTCAAACGGCGGATCAACTCCTCTGACTTACCCGAAAACATCGAGCCGGCGATGACCTCGATCCACCCCGTACCATTTTGACGTACCTTGCGGCGTTCCTCTGCGTTGTCGAACGCAAACTCCTCAACCATATCTCTCTCTGCAGAACGTATTTGTCGTCGAAGAGAAAGAGGTTATCACGCCGATCGGCGGTTTGTCATTTTACTGAATGCGAAGGTCGGCGCCCGTCATTTCGGCAGGTTTTTCGATGCCCAGGATAGCTAAAACCGTTGGTGCAATATCGGCGAGTGTTCCTTCATCGCGAAGACTTATTCCGTCGGATCGATGATCGATCAGATGAAAGGGCACCGGATTGATCGTGGGCGCGCGATGGGAATTGCTCTCGCCGCTGCTGGACATTGCCTCGGCGCTTCCATACGACGAGGTAACCAAAACCACGCCGCTGGAGCGTTCGATCCGTTCACAGATGCCGCCAAGGCATGTGTCGACAAATTGGATCGCTGACACTGTTCTCTCAAAATCCCCCGTCTCCGACATGATTCCGGCAGCTGGAATATTGACCACAAAAACGCTTTCGGGCGACGTTTCTACCGCCCGGATCAGGCGATCGGCGATCTTAAAGCTCTGAGACTCCGGAAAAGCGTCTGAGATGCCTACGGGCAGCGGCGGGAGTATCACTTCATGTTCAAAAGGCCGCAACGCCTCTGTTCCCCCATCGAATGATGTTGTAACTTCAGCAGACCGAACAGATTCAGTGATCTTTGTAACCGGCAGCCGATGCGATGCAAGGACGTCAACAAGCGAATTGTTTTCCGGCGACGGTGTAAAGGCAACGGGCAGCCCGAAGGCGGCGTCGTATTCAGTCAGACAAATAGTATCGATCTCTGGCTTTGTGCCGATCGCGCCCTCGGGGACACAGAGGGAACGCGTCAGTTGTCGCATGCCATCGGCCCTATGATTAAAGAAGACGACCAAATCGCCGTTCCTGACAGTTGCTACAGGAATATCTCTCTCCCTTTCGATCACGACCGGCGCAATAAATTCATCCGAGATGCCCCTTAAGAATGAATTGCGGATCGCCGCGACCGGATCCCTGTTTCGCTCACCCTCTGCATGTACCAGAAGGGTAAACGTGCGGGCCGTCCTTTCCCAGTGTTCTCCCGAGTCCATCGCGAAGAACCGACCGCACAAAGTCGCGATCTGACCCAAGCCGATATCCGCAAGCTTGATCTCGAGTGCCTCGACATACACGTCTGCTGTTCGAGGGGCCACATCCAGACCGTCGAGAATGCCATGAATAAAAACCTTTTGCAGGCCGCACGATTTCGCAAGGCGTAAGAGCGCAAAAAGATTCTCCGGTGACGAATGCACGCCGCCGTCACTTAAGAGGCCGACGAGATGCACGGCGGAATCGCGTTCCTTCGCCCTCTTAAAGGCCGAGTTCAGGATCTCATTCTTCTGAAATTCGCCGTTGGAAATGGCTTGTTTGATACGACTTGCGTCGGTCTGAGCGAGCCGGCCGGTTCCGATATTTAGATGGCCGATCTCCGAATTGCTCGGTTCGCCATTCGGCATCGCGGTCGCGAGAGTTGTCATTGGGAATCGCCGGCAGATCTCGTCGTAATAGGGCGTATGAGCAACGGCTATCGCATTTGATTCCGTTCGCGGCGCGTAGCCCCAGCCGTCAAGGATGACAAGTGCGACGGGACGGCCGATATTCGTTCGTTCAGGATCCATGAGATTTTTGACGGAAGATGGCCGCTCAGGCAACTCTTAAACAATTATAAACGATGCGCACGAGGGAGACGCAAGCTTCTTTTTCCAAGCTAATAAGCGTCAAGAGAGGTGCGCTCCATCCACCGGTCAGGATGCACGAGAGCAGAGAATCCGTGCTGCTTGTACAGGCCGTGAGCGTCTCTGGTCGCGAGCAGCCAACGCCGCATCCCTTGCAGGTCGGGCTGCTCGGTCATGACCTGCAGCAACCATTTACTCAGCCCCTTGCCGCGATGAGGCTCGACAACATAGACGTCGCCTACGTATGCAAAAGTGGCCTTGTCAGTCACCAGGCGAGCAAAACCAACTTGTTCGCGCCCCTTGTAAATCCCAAAGCAAAGAGAGTTCTCGATCGCTGTCAGGGTCTTTTCCAGCGGGCGCTTTTTTGCCCAATACGATTCCTGCGACAGAAATCGATGAATAGCGGCGATATCGAGCCGCCTCTTGTCGGTATCTATCTCGTATTCACCCCGTCTAACTCTCATAAGGATCCCTCAAAAAGTCCTCCACCTCCGCCGTGCTCCTGAGAATTACGATACGCTTACCCCGGGCATTCGAGAGGTCGTCCATAACCCGCTTAAGGGATCTGTTCTTATATGTCCAGACCCACTCGATGAACTCGAGATCGAATTTCTCCACGCAGCCGGGTGCCATCTCTGGGCGGACCTGGCCATAGTACCTCGCGGTACGCCTCAGGATGCGCCACATGCATAGCCAGCGGGGCATGTCGAGGAGAATGACCGTATCCGCCGCTTCCAGCCGCACCTGCCGCGAGCTGCCGTAGTTGCCGTCGATGATCCACGCGGGCTTCGCGACCTCAACCCGGAGAATATTCGCCCATTCGGGATCTTCAGTTCGGACCCAACCGGGTTTCCAGAAGAGGGCGTCAAGATGAACGACGGGGATATTCGTAACCCCACCTAGTCGTTGTGCGAACGTTGTTTTCCCCGCGCCTCCTGAGCCAAGTACGATAACGCGCTTCATACGCCAAAGACGCGGCGCATTCGAGCGCGAATTCCTGCGGTCAGGGCCTGTGGATGTTCAGTCGCGACGAGCCTCAGCTCGTCCATGAGTTCTGGCCTTTCCGTGGCTATGTTTGCGGCGACGGTCATCGAAAAGCAGCGGACCGCGACGGTCTCGGCAGGATCGGCGATCAGTGAATAACAGGCGTCAAAGATCCGGCCTTCATAACGCTTTGGGATCTCGACAAATTGAAGCAGTCTAACGACGTTCCTTTTCACGGCAACGTGAACATCATCCCGCTCGAGCTGCTTGAGCAACTTCCCGAAGTACGGCTTGATCAACTCAGGATGCCGCTCGACTGCGTTGCTAAGCGGCCAACTCCCACGCTGCGTGACGCGGTACTCGTCCCCGAGAAAAAGGCGCATCAGTTCCCCGAATCTCACGGGATCGTTACCTATCCAATCGACGATTTTCGCCGTCTGCGCTTTGGAGTGCTCAGCAAGGATCTCGTCGCGAAGATTCATCCGATCAGCTGGTAGAATGCTTTGCGGCCCGGATACACTGCAGCATCGCCAAGATCCTCCTCAATACGCAGCAGCTGGTTGTATTTCGAGATACGGTCGGAGCGACATAGACTGCCGGTTTTGATCTGGCCGGCGTTAGTTGCGACCGCGAGGTCGGCGATGAAGTTATCCTCGGTCTCCCCGGATCGATGTGAGATCACGGCGGTCATATTATTCGTGCGGGCAAGTTCGATAGCGTCCAGCGTTTCGGTCAGGGTGCCGATCTGATTTACCTTGATGAGGATCGAGTTCGCGGCTTTGAGTTCGATTCCCTTTTGCAGAAACTTGACGTTGGTGACAAATAGATCATCACCAACAAGCTGCACTTTACTTCCAACTTGGTCAGTGAGATCTCTCCACCCATCCCAGTCGTTCTCGGCCATGCCGTCCTCGATCGAGATGATGGGGTATTTTGCGCACCAGTCCGCCCAGTAGGCAGCCATTTCGGCGGACGACAATTCGCGTTTATCGCTCTTCTTGAAGATATACTTGGCGTCCTTGTAAAACTCACTCGAAGCCGGATCGAGAGCGAGCATTACATTCTCACCGGCCCGATAACCTGCTTTTTCTATCGCCTCGAGGATCGTCTCGACAGCCTCCTCGTTCGATTTGAGGTTCGGCGCAAATCCTCCCTCATCGCCAACACCGGTAGAATATCCGCGTGATTTTAGAACGTCCTTTAGGTTGTGAAATATCTCAGACCCGCACCGCAGAGCCTCCGTGAAACTTTCAGCTCCGACCGGCATTACCATGAACTCCTGGAAGTCGACGTTGTTGTCTGCGTGCGCTCCGCCGTTAAGGATGTTCATCATCGGCACAGGCAGCGTCTTCGCATTCGTGCCGCCGATATAGCGATAGAGCGGCAGCTTCTGAAAAGCCGCAGCCGCTCGCGCATTTGCAAGGCTGACGGCGAGGATCGCGTTTGCACCAAGCTTGGACTTGTTCTCGGTGCCATCGAGATCGATCATCGTCTGATCGATAAGCGTCTGATCGAGGCAATCGAGGCCCTCAAGCTCGCGGCCGATCTTTTCGTTCACATTGGATACCGCGTTCAAGACCCCTTTACCGAGATACCTTAGCTTGTCACCGTCGCGAAGCTCCACGGCCTCATTTTCACCCGTTGACGCTCCACTCGGAACCGCCGCGCGTCCCTGCGTGCCATCTTCGAGTATGACCTCGGCCTCGATTGTCGGGTTGCCGCGCGAATCCATGATCTCGCGGGCGTAAACTTGTTCAATAAAGCTCATTCTGTGCTTTCTCCAATATCGTGCGTGGGCAGGGCGAAACTAATCGTAACCGAGCGAAAGAGGTCTGTGCAAAAGGGCTGCCAGTTATGGCTGGGCTTCCCCCGGAGGCTCGGCCATCGCCATCCGAACAAGCTTGATCCGCCGTTTCTCGACCTTTTCTACCTTGAAGGTATGCCCGTTGAACGGAACGACCTCGCCAGGCTCAAGAATTTGCCCGGCCTCGGACATCAAGAATCCGGCAATGGTCGTATAGGCCTCAGAAACCGGTAAATTCAACTCGAGGCGGCGATTAAGGTCGCGGACCGCGAGGCTGCCGTCAAGGAGATAGGTGCCGTCCGGTTGTTCCGCTATCTGCTCGTCCACCTCAACATCGTGTTCGTCAGAAATGTCGCCAACGATCTCCTCCAGGAGGTCTTCAAGAGTGATGATGCCTTCCACCCCACCATGCTCATCCACGACAAATCCGAAATGGAATTTATCATTTTGCATCTGCCGCAAGACATCCTCTAGGCGGGCCGTGTCGACCACGTAATTAGGCTTACGGAGGATCATCTCCAGCTTGAAGGACTTTGGGTTGTGCATGAATCCAACAAGGTCCTTGCTGTGAATGACGCCCGCTATCTCGTCGAGCGATCCCCGCTCGACCGGCAGACGCGAATAGCCGCTCTCGCGGAATACCCTTGATATCTCTTCGAGCGAACTCGCCTCGGTTACCGACACGATCTCAGTGCGAGGTATCATCGCTTCCTTAACCGTCGTGGCGGAGAATTCGAACACCTTGTTGATAAGGTTGCGTTCCTCCTCGTTGATCTGTCCGCTTTCCTGCGACAGGGCGACGAGTTGCCGCAATTCGTCCTCGGTGTAAACAGAAGTATGCGCGAGGGTCGATTTGAGCCCGATCGCCTTACCGACGAGGCGCCCGGCATAGTTGAGCACCGCAAGAATAGGCGAGAAGATCTTTGCAAATATTTCCAGCGGCCTTGCAGCGATCAATGCAAATGTTTCTGCCCTTTCCAATGCGAACATTTTGGGAACAAGCTCGCCCAGAACCACGTGTAGAAATGAGATCGAGGCAAATGCGATGGCTATAGCGAGATAATGGGCAAGGACCACAGCGAACGGCGGCCCGCCGATCGACGTTGCAAATGGTATTAACAGATCTGCGATCGTCGGTTCCCCCACTACGCCGAGACCAAGCGAGGCCAAAGTCACGCCAAGCTGCACGGCTGAAATGAATAGTGTTGGATCGTCCAGCAAGCGGAGGGCCGCGGCCGCAGCCCGACTTCCTTCATCAGCTAGCTTCTCGACCCTTGTCTTACGCACCGTGACCAGCGAGAATTCCGACGCGACGAAAAACGCATTCAATCCCACGAGCAGCAGGATCAGAAGGAAATTCACGATCACCTCGGCCGCCGTGATCGAGTGCCCTGAATCAGAAACTTGGATAAGAAAAAGGAAACTACTGGCGGGATCGTCCATTATTAGAGAACCGTCAATTTCATGGCCGAGCGTATCCGGGGGCCAACCGTGATCAATGAGTCGCTAAAGAACAGCGATTTTTGTTGAGTATACCATAGCGAAGCATCTAACCTCCCGATGCTCGTTTACAATTAGCGAGTAACATTTTAGGATGAGAGTGATGCGCAACGCCCTCGTTTTCGCCACCGTTCTGACGGCTTTTATTTCGATCGCCTGCACTCCGCCGGCGGCCCCGGTTGAGGTGTCTAATAGGCCGGCTTCTGTCAATGAACGGCCGACAATGAATGCCCCGATGGCGCAGACCAAGCCACTCTCGGAAATGAGTTGGACGGACCAAAAAGATACGGTCCAGAAGGTCGGAGATCTCAAAGGGAAAGCGGTCATACTCGATTTCTGGGCAACGTACTGCGATCCATGCCGCCGTGAAATACCCCATTTGAACTCGCTGCTTGCGAAGTATGGAGCTGACAACCTGCATATTGTTGGTGTGAACGTCGGTGGGGAAGAAGATTACCCGGAGATTCCCAAGTTTATCGCTCAAACAAAGATCGATTATCCGATCGGCTTTCCCGAGCCGGCACTCGCAAATTACATATTCGCCCAGCAAGATGACATTCCTCAAACCCTGGTGATCGACCGAAATGGTGCGGTGATCACAAAGGTTGTCGGGTTTGACGCCACGATCCAACACCAACTCGACGCCGCGGTTGAGCGCGCTGTAAAGGTCAACTAGCTTCCCAATATGCGAGATATACCTGTTGGTAACGGCAGTCTTCTCGTAAACTTCGACAACAAATATCAGATCCGGGATATCTATTTTCCACACGTCGGGCAAGAAAATCATACCGAAGGTTTTCCTTTTCGTTTCGGGATCTGGGTCGATGGGGATTTCTCGTGGGTCGCATCAGATGAATGGCAGCGCCAGCTGAAGTATATTCCTGACTCGCTGATTACCGACGTCCGGCTTTTAAACTCGCGGCTTGGCATCGAGATCGGCTGTCGCGACATGGTCGCAGGCGGCGAGAATATCTACCTTCGGCGGATCGTTGTCACCGACCTACGGAACTCGGGACGAAACGTGCGAGTATTTCTTCACCACGACTTTCGGATCTACGAGAACGAGGTCGGGGATACGGCCTTCTACGATCCCGACACGCTTTCGCTGATCCATTACAAAAAGCACCGCTACTTTTTAATAAACACCCTGCCGCATTTTGACGAATTCGCGACAGGTCGCAAAGCGTTTCGTGGGCAGGAGGGAACTTGGCGAGATGCCGAAGACGGGCATCTTCATGGCACCGCCATAACGGAGGGATCCGTCGATTCAACCGTCGGGGTTCACGGCTTTGTGACTGGCGTCGCCGCATTTGAACTCTATTACTGGATCGCCGCGGGTTCCAGCCATCAAAAAGTAGCCTCTCTGAATAATACTGTTCTGAACACGGGCCCGTCAGGCTATTTTGAGCGCAGCAAGAAGAGATGGGATCATTGGCTGAAGAAGGGCACTGCTAACCTCAATTCCCTGCCGGACTCGATACGCGAATTATATCGCCGCAGCTTACTGATCATTCGGACTCAGATCGATAATGAGGGCGCGATTATCGCCGCGAACGATCACGACGTCACCGAGCGAGCAACGGACCACTATAGCTATCTCTGGCCGCGTGATGGGGCTTTCGTAGCAAATGCCCTCGACCTTGCAGGCTATCCCGAGGCACCGTACAGATTTTTTGAATTGTGTTCCAGGATCGTGAACAAACGCGGCTACTTTCTTCAAAAGTACAATCCGGACGGTACCGTCGGTTCCGGATGGCATGCATTCTGGGATTCGCGAAGGAAATGTGAACTATTTCCTATTCAACAGGATGAAACGGCCCTGGTCTTGTGGGCTCTTTGGGAACATTACTCCAAATACCCGAACAGGGGATTTATCGAAGATGTTTATGAACGGCTGATCGAGAACACGGCGGATTTCCTGCTCACCTTTCGAGACGACGCGACCGGTTTACCGAAACCCAGTTGGAATCTGTGGGAAGACCGCCGCGGGATCCATACATTTACCTGCGCCACAGTGGTGGCCGGGCTGCGCGCGGCGGCGAGGTTTGCTAATGAGTTTCGCGCGGGCGAAAAGGCTGGTAATTACTCGGCTGCGGCCGACGAAATCTGCGTAGCTATGCGGGAGCTTTACAGCCCCGAGCACGGTCGGGTCATGCGGGCGATGCTGGCTGATGCCGACGATAACCTGACGCCTGATCCCACCGTCGATGCTTCGTTGTTCGCAATCTTTTACTTTGGCTGTTTCGATGTCAATGACGCACTCGTAGTTTCAACGATGTCTGCCGTGGAAGAACATCTGCTCCACACGACCGCCGTCGGCGGGGTCGCTCGATTCCAGAATGACGGCTATATGCTGTTGTCGGACAAGGTCTCGGGCAACTCCTGGCCGATATGCACTTTGTGGCTTGCCGAGTATTACATCGCACGCGCAACGGCTATTGAGCAGCTGAAGCCGGCACTTGAACTCCTCGAGTGGTGTACAAACGTCGCGCTGCCATCCGGCGTTCTTTCCGAGCAGATCGACCCCCTCACCGGCACGCCGCTGTCCGTTTCACCGCTAACATGGTCCCATTCCACTTTCGTTGCCACTACTCACAGCTACTTGGCGAAACTCCGCGAATTATCGCCGGTACGATAAACTGGAACAAATGAGAAAGGCCAAGATCCTCGCAACACTCGGTCCTGCTTCGCGCGATGCCGAGGTCCTGCGCTCAATGATCGAGAGTGGTCTCAACGCGATACGGATCAATATGTCGCATGGGGAGCGAAGATCTCACGCTGCCGCTATCGCTTCGGCTCGAAAAGCTGCCGACGAGCTTGGGAAGCCTTTGTCGGTACTCATCGACCTCGCAGGTCCCAAGATCCGCACGCGTGATCTTAAAAATTCAGCTCCTGTCCAACTTGTTGAAGGCTCCCAATTCACGATCACGACTCGGGAGATCTCGGGTGATGCCAATATAGTATCAACAAATTACGATGGGCTGGCAGGGGTCGTGCAGAAGGGAACAAAGATCCTGATAGATGACGGCGCCATCGACCTTCTGGTTGAATCTGTCGAGGGGACCGAGATAAATACGCGTGTGGTGACGGGAGGCATCCTTGCCGAGCGAAAAGGCATAAATTTGCCTCACACCTCCCTGCCTATTCCTTCCCTTACAAGCAAAGACCGCGAGGACCTCGAGTGGGCGATCGAACAGAATGTGGACTACATCGCGCTATCCTTCGTTCGAACGGCAGAGGACTGTAAAGAGGTCAAAGACCTGATCAAAAAGCTTAATAGAAGGCAGCTCGGCCGCCCGTTGCTGGTCGCGAAGATCGAAAAGGCAGAGGCGATCGAGAACCTGAAGGACATCATTGCGCAGACAGACGGGCTCATGGTCGCACGGGGAGATCTCGGGGTCGAGACCAGTGTGGAACTCGTTCCGGTCTACCAGAAGCGCATAATTGAGCTTGCGGTCGCACACGACAAATTCGTCATCACCGCAACACAAATGCTCCAATCGATGGTGGAAAATCCATTTCCAACGCGGGCCGAAGCTTCAGATGTGGCGAACGCAGTTTGGGACGGGACGGACGCAGTAATGCTTTCCGCGGAGACGGCGAGTGGCAAACATCCCGTCGAGGCTGTCCAGACAATGGCCAAGATAATCGATTCAGCCGAAACGATCCGACCGGAGCAGCTCAAAAAGCCGGTGAAATTCTCGCAAAAAGCTACTGGCCGCACCTCCCAGGCGCTGTGCAAGGCGGCCGCTTACGCCGCACTCGAGATGCGTACGGATAAGGTTGCGGTTTTCACAGAATCAGGGTTAATGGCAAGGCGGTTGTCATCGGTGCGCTCCGGGCTGCAGACCTTCGCTTTGACGACGTCTTGCGACGCATGTAATCAGCTCTCCTTGATCTGGGGCGTGCAGCCGTTTGTCCACGAAGCTGTCTCGTCCGAGAACGACATGCTCAAGATCGGTGAAAAGACACTGATTGACGCCCACGTGGTCGACGCGGGCGAGACCATCGTGATGATGGCTGGCCGATTGTCGGGGTTAGGGCTGTCCAGCTCAGTGATCGTCTGGACCATCGGACAGGATATCGCAGCCCGCTAACGCCAGTCCGGCGCCTGCGCCGGTGTAAAGACGGTCTTGCCAGACTGGTCTGTCTCGAAGCTTCCCTGCCATTTAGAAGTGTCGAATTCTGCTGGAGCCGTCAGTCCCCCTTTGACGGGAGCCTCATACACATCTTTCCAGTTGTCTCCGAGAAAAAACCAAAGAGCGTAAACGCACGCCGCGGTACCGATCGGCATGTTCATCGCGGCGATTACTCCCGCGATGATACTCGCGATCCGCGCCCAACCCTTGTGATTTCTCAGACCATAGGCTGCGATTATTGACGGAATAGTGAACAGAAGATAGAAGACCGTGAAGAAAGCGATCATTATCCAGAAAAAGGCCCGGGGCGGCCCAGACCCGCGGCCGGGATCCGCGAAGAGTATCGCGCTGAACATTGCGATCATCATTACCAGCATCAATAACTGGAATCCCGCATGGGCAAGAAACACCCACGATATGTACTTATTGTGCTGTTCGTTCGTCATGATAAGTTCAAACGACGGCCCCGAATAACCTTCCCACGCCCCACGTAGCAACCATCGCGATCGCTCCCCAAAACAGGACACGAAGGGCCCCGCGCACCATGCTTGCGCCACCGGCGTGAGCCGCCACCGCCCCGAGAATACAGAGAAATACCAATGAGCTGATCGCGATCGCCCAGATCAAATAGGCCATCGGCGCCTCTAGAGCTACCAGCAACGGCAGCGCCGCTCCTACGGAAAAACTTACGGCCGAGAAGACCGCCGCTTGAAGCGGGCGCGCACTCATGACCTCGCTGATCCCAAGCTCATCGCGCGCGTGAGCCGCCAAAGCGTCGTGTTCCATCAATTGGCGGGCAACCTCTTTGGCAAGCTCCGGATCAAGGCCGCGATCAACGTATATGTCCGCCAATTCCTGTAATTCGAATTCAGGCTCGCTTGCCAAATGCTGACGCTCGAGCTCGAGGTCCGCCTTTTCAGTGTCTGCTTGAGAATGAACGGAGACATACTCTCCGGCCGCCATTGAAAGGGCTCCCGCAAAGAGCCCGGCGACGCCGGCGAGCACGATCGCATGGTGCTCGGAGGCCGCCGCCGCAACCCCGATGAGCAAACCCGATGTAGAGACGATGCCGTCGTTCGCCCCGAGGACCGCAGCGCGCAGCCGACCGATCCGGTGAGAGCGATGCATTTCGTTATGGACCGACACTATCGAAACGATATCACAAGCTAACGAAAGCTAACGAACCCGAAAACTTTTGTCATCCAGAGCACAATGAGCGGGCCCGACGAACGGTATTTTCAATGCTAACGATGGTGATCCATTCCCCTTTTTGGGATCGTCAGATCGCTGACAAGGGGAATTATGCGGTACATTTTTCATGGATTACTCGTTTTCACAGTCATTTTTTTTCTTCAAACCCCACTCTTGGCTCAAGATGTTCCGGGAACCGCGGTAAGCACAGGAATGAGTGCGCACGAAAACAGCGGTAAGGACCACGCAGCGGAAGTGGATAGGCTTCGGCAACGCATAGCGAATAACCCGCGCGACTGGGTAGCGTACAACGAACTCGGATTCTACTTTGCAAATCAGGGTAGAAACGCTGATGCCGTCGCTCCCTTAAAACGAGCCGTTGAATTGGCTCCTGAGGCGCCGGCGGCTCATCTAAATCTCGCGATCGTTTTCGACCGTTTGGGAAGTTTTGCCGATGCGCTTTCTGAGACCGACACCGTTCTCACACTTGCCCCAGCAAACACTTTCGCTCTTCGCGAGAAATGCGAGCTGCTGGTGCTTTCCGAAGACGGTAGAGACGCAGTTCCGTGCTTTACTAGGCTCTTGAAGATCGTTCCTGAAACTGCGGATCTGGACTCACAATTGATTTACAGCTTCGTCCTTTACCAGGACCTGGATCCGGCCCGCGAAGCAGCCGACAAGGCGCAAGCCAGGTTTCCGAACGATCCCTCTCTCATTAACAGCATCGGCGTTTTGCTGTTCAGCGAGGGGAGATACAAGGACGCACTGAAGAATTTCTCCCGCACTCTGGAACTTGGAGGAAGAACAGACGCGGTCCGCTACAACCTTGCGGTCACGAGCCTTCAGTGCAACGACCGAAGTGCTGCCATCGAGCAGTATGCAGTGCTGAAAACGGCGGGATCGAGCCTGGCCAAAGAACTTTACGACATTCTTTACGGCGGGATGCTAATGAGCGTCCGCCCAAAGGCGACCCGATGAACCTTTGCTAGTGATACTTGGATGGCACGTTAACTCGACCCCATCGCAAGGTGGTCGCCATCCAGATCAACTCCTGCAGAAAGGCATCCGCTCTTGCATTGTATGCTTCATCGAGCAGGTTGCCATCCTGGCTAAACTTGTCCTGAACACGGGGGAAATTCAGGTCGGTAAATGTTACGGCAAGGCCAAGTTCACGAACCATGTTGACCATCGATTCGATAACCCGCGTGCCGCCCCAAACTTGTTGGGATACGGCGACGAACCCCACGGCCTTGTGGATGTATTCGCGAAGGAGAAGGTCCAGAACGCCTTTCAATGGCGCCGGAGGTCCATGATTGTACTCGGGCGTAACTATTATCAGCCCATCCGCCCGAAGAATGGCATCACGCCATTCCGGAAACCTCTCCTTTATCTCCTGTCCGTAGTGGTCGTACGGAAGGTGAAAATCACGCACGTCGAACATCTGCGTCTCAATATCGGGACGCTCGTCGACCCGTGAGAGGAGCCACTTGGCGACGTGTTCGCTGTGGCGTCCCTGCCGGTTCGTGCCGAGAAGTAGAGGAATAAAAAGTTTTCTTTCCTCCATATCAAAAGAACATCACCCCATACCCCTTGTTCTGATATGCAAGTAGAACAAGATACGCGTCCGCGGCGACTCTTACGTCGGGGGTTAACGTCTTTGGATCGATTTTGTTGCCCGCCAGGTGCTGGCCGCAGACGTAGAGTTCAACGCCCATCTTGCGCATTTTCGACAGCGTAGCCAGATTGGGATTGTCGATGCCGTATTTAGCACGATAGTGTTCGTTGTCGAGGATACCGTCGGTCGCCGCTCCGTGAAATACCAAAACAAAATGCGTGTTCGATCGAAGCGTTCCGCCAACGGCGAGATCGTTCAACAGCCCTCCCACGGCATTAACCGCCGGTATAAGGGCGTCCGGAGTCTTGGCCATTTTCGTGGCGTCAAAGATACCCGAGTAACTGCTTTTTGGCGTCGGTGACAGCGCAGCGCCTGGAATTGCGACATACGGATCGGCCTTTTCGATAGCCGGTGCCTTTGGCTCCGGCCACATCTGAGCCAAACAAGAAAAAGAGACTGCACACAGGAACACCCCGATCAAGAAAGCGCGAACCATCATTATCCACCTCCGATCTATTTCGATCAGTCGATGTTACTCCGCGCCATCTACCTGTGCAACAGTATCGCGGCTAGCGCGTTCGGCCCGCCAGCTCGTGCCGAGAGGAACAGGAATACAAAGTCTTCTCATCCATAGCGCTACTTCCGCGTAAAAGTGAGTTCGAGGAATGCATAGGAAATGATGATCTTTGAGTTCACGATACGTGCTTCGGATCGATTTCCCATGAAAGTCGCGTTAAGCGTCTCCGTATTAACGGCCGTAAGCGAGATCTCCTGTACCTGCTTCCCCTTATCAGCGGCACCGGCGCAATCACCATTGGCTGTGACCGGACCGCTCCAGGTGTTCGCGCCTTTCTTGGTTAAATTGATCGTATAAAGGATCACACAGTTATCGCTAAGTATCTTCAGCGGAGCGGTCCATGTACCGGTCAAGTCACCTGGGCCCTTCGGCGCTTCTTTGTCGTCAATATCCGTAGAAATATCCGAGCCTGAGTCAACCTCGTCCTTAGGTAGCGGACACTTGTTGACGGACATGGTCGTACGCAATTCCTCGCGCTTCTTGGTCAGCTCGGTCACCGTCCCTTTTAGCTTACTAAGCGTAAGTTCAAGTTCGTGATATTTGGGCTGGTCGTAAAATGTGTTTGCATTAAAATTAGGAGCCACGCGCAGCTCAAGCATTTCCTGGCTCGTTTCGAGCGACTTTAGGTCCGCGGCTGTCTCAGCCGAGTGGTCGCCTCCCTCGATCTTCGCTTTCGCCGTTTTGATGCGCAGCTTTACGGATCCGAGTTCCTCTTGAAGATCGTCCTTCGTCGCCTTGCCGTTCTCCATCGTATTGATGATTTCGCCGAGTGCGTGCTCTCGAACCGTCGAAACCTGCAGCAATTTTTCGTTGTCTTTATAGCTCAGGGCCAGATCGTCGCAACGATCAAAGGTCGAGGCCGCAGCGAAACCCGCAAAGATCAGAGATAAACACAAAAGCGCTATCGAGCGCGGCAAGATTCGAGTATGCATACGCCTCCTATCTGATTGAAACGGAATTGAATTATGCGGCTTTTATATCCCCTCTGCTGATCTTTGTCAACAAAAAGGCTATTCGGCGCTGAGGACTTGGGCGACAGTCTCTTTCTTGAGCTGGCTGCGAAGCTTTGAATACTCAGCCAAAGAGACCTGCGGGTCGCGCCAGGCGTCGAGATGTCCGACTTGATGGACGCATTGAATGGTGCAGTTTGGTGCGCACCATTTCTCGGTATGGTATTCGCGGTCCATGTCTGCGTGAGTATATTCGAGAAGTGGGATACCGGGTGTTCCCCGCTGCTGTGAGCACCAGCTGACGATCCCGGCCTCGTCAACGTAGAGATAACGGGCTCCGGCGCGGCAGCGCCATTCATACTGGCCGCCGTCTACGAGAGCGTCCTGAAACCAATTCCACCGGGCGTAGCTTTTCGTGCCCTTTTGTTTGATCTCTTTGTAAACCTCTTTTTCGCGGGGCGTAAGGCCTTTTAACAGTCCGTCCCCATCGTGAATGACGCCAACGGTCGAAGAAAATCCGAGCCCTCGGGCTCGCGATGCGATCTGAAGCGCCTCCTCGGGATTCGCCACGCCGCCTCCGACAACCGAATTGATGTTGACCTTGAATTTTGCGTACTGCTGCAGGTTTACGAGCTTTGCGTCCAACACCTTGAGGCTCTTTTTCGAAACGTCGTCCGGAGTGACGTTATCGATAGAGATCTGCAGGTAATCGAGGCCGGCCTCATTGAGCTTTTTGACCTTTTCCGGCTGGAAGTAATAACCGTTCGAGATCAGCCCCGCGATCATCCCGTGATGCCGAATGCGGGCGATGATGTCGCAGATCTCCGGATGCATCATTGGCTCGCCCCCAGATATCGTCACGACCGAAGTTCCGAATTCAGCAAGCTTATCTATGCGTTCAAGCATTGTGGAAAGAGGTACGGGATCGCTGGTCTTGTCGTACTCGTTGCAGTAAGTACAAGCGAGATTGCACCGCCTCATCGGAACGATGTGAACTAACACGGGATGCCGGGTCGAGACAAAAGCCTTGACCGTGTGCTTAACACCACGCGTGAATCTCGAAAAACTGCTTGCCTTAGGCATAGGGCGCGGGCTCGGAGCCAAACGTTAGATTATAGAAATTGAGGGACCCCTTTTCAATTCAAAGGCCCCGATAAACGGGGCCTTTTGCTAAAACTCGTGTTAATTCAGACCTTCTTTTTCGTCGTGTTGCTCGGATAAGATAGCTTGAAGATACTAGCGTTCAGCGTCGCGTTCGAATTCAACCTTTCGAGCAGTACCGTGGTGGTATCGTTATTGATCTCCAGTATCTTCGCCTGCCTCGGAGCACCGTTTCCGTCAACCCAAAGATCGGCGGATCTGTAGCTTGATTGCGCCTTCGGCGTGAGTTGAAGATGCCAGCAAGTCGTTCCGTCCTTGATCGTCTCTTCTCCAATGTAGACAACGCTGTAATTCGCGCTCAATTGAGTGCGGGACATGGTCATAAAAGCTAACGCATTGCCGGCACCCTTGTCCTTGCTGTTTTTGCCGACCGTGCCCTGGTACACAATATTCTGGCCAGGCGAGTAGAGCTCATAGTTATCACCAATCACCGATATCGACTCGCTAAAAGCTCGCCCATTTCGCGTTTTCCAGTCGATACGAGCGTAATTCTTGCCGTTGGCGATCCTTGCAGTTTTCGGAATATAGCTAGTCGTGCCCGTCTGTGTGTCGGATGCACCAATTGCTGTGTCGGTCTTCACCATCGTAACATCGGCGGTGAACGAGATGAGTGACTTGTTATAGTTGTCCATCCGCTTCAGAATCTCTGGTAGGATCTGGGCATTCGTGCTCGAAGCGGTGCCTAAAAGACTGAAAATTCCAATAAATAAAGCAGTTCTAAGATATTTGCTCATAAAGATTGTGACGAAATGTAGCCGCGTAAGGCTGTCATTCACTGCGGTCGCGAGACATGTCGGCAGATAGGACGGTCGAAGCTTGTTGTTGGGTTGCAGGCGGCTTCGGCTTGTTGAACCACTCTTTCGGCGTGCCAAAGATAAAAACAAGGCACAAAAGACAGAGAACGTCCCATTGCCACGATGCCCGCTCATACTTCCAATTGATTATGTCCTTGAGCATTTAAGCTAAACAACGTGCCCGTCACGCATCTGTATCGTACGCGTACACACCGCCGCCGCCTCCGGGTTGTGCGTGATCATTATGATCGTCTGACCGAGCTTTTGATTAAGCTCCTTGAACATATCAAGAACGATCTGCGAATTCTCAGTGTCAAGATTTCCCGTCGGTTCGTCCGCGAGAATGATCGCCGGGCTATTTACCACCGCCCGAGCGAGTGCAACACGCTGCTGCTCGCCGCCGGACAATTCCAGCGGCTTATGGTGCATTTTATCCTCAAGCTTTAGCAGCCTCAAGACCTCTCGCCGCTTGTCGCTGCTCTTGGAACCGTCGCCGGTGTGTATCTTTTCGGCCAGCTTGAGATTTCCCTCAGCCGACAGCGTCGGGAATAGGTTGAACCTTTGAAACACGAAACCGATCTTTCGCCGGCGAATGTCCGTTCGACGGGCGTCGGACACCTTCGAAAGGTCCTCGCCATCGATAACAATACTGCCGCTCGTCGGGCTCAAAAGCCCGCCCATCAAATGGAGCAACGTCGATTTTCCGCAACCCGACGGGCCCATAATGGCGACGAATTCCCCCTCATTCACCTCGAGTGTGACACCGCGGAGCGCGGGTACCGATATCTTGCCTACGCGATAGGACTTCGCTAGGTCGACCGTGCTAAGGATCGCTGTCATTTGTCGTCGTGATTGGTCGCGATCTTGGTATTTGCGTTCGGATTTGCCTGAAGGGCTTCACGCAATTTTTTGTCGAGATCTACTTCCTCGAGGCCCCAGGAATTTTCGAGAACGAACGCAGTGTCAGGAAACTTAGTGCCAATGGTCACTTCCACAGGGGACTGATATGTGAGACGCATCGCATACCGCTCCTTGGGCCGCGTCACCAGGATCTCCAGCGGAAGATTCGCGTAATCAGGTGTATCCGTGAGATTTCCCTGTTTGCCGTAAACAATGTCAGATTCGATCTCGCCCTTCTTATCGAAGATCTGCTGGCGAGCAAGCCTGATCGCTCCAACACGGTCGAACCAGAATCGCCGTTTGATCATTAGCCCGCCATCCTGCAAACGGGCAAATTCGTCCAGAAGGTAGAATCCTCGCATCACCATGCGAGTGGGGGATTTACTGCTCTGGGTGGTATCCTCCTCAGCTTCATAGATCGTGCTTTGTGTGTAAAGGTTGGCTTGCTGATCGATCGGCCGAACAAGCAGAGCGTCCGTAAAATGCTGCGGTCTCAAATTAGCAAACGCATTTACCTTTTGCCCGCTATTCTTGGCGTCTTCGAGTTCTTCTTTACTCAACGTCTTCTGAAGCTTGGAATAATCGGCGTTGTTGGTACCCTTGACGAATTTCTTGAACTTTCCGCCTGCTCCGTCTTGTAAGATCGCCACTCGAAAAGTCTCACCATCGGAAGTCATTTGTGCCACATCTGATCCCACAACAGGAACCGATACTTTCAGACGGATCTTTGCAGGCCGTTGCACGACGACCTCGCCGGGAGCCTCGCGATACACCTCTTTACTACCGAACGCGGCGAAGGAGTTATCTTCAAATTTGAGGTACATCTTCGCCCGCATCGAGTCGACCTTCGCAAAACGATCGACCTCCTTCATCAGATCGGCTTGGCTGGCGTCCGTGACCGCAGGAACAGCGGCGGTCTTCTCCTTGGTCTTTACGATCCCGCACGAGGCGCTGAAAAGAGAGAGTGCGGCTATCACCACCGCACTGCCATAATACCTTTCCCAGTTCGTCGACTTCATTCGAATCTGATGTAAACGCAACAACTTACAGTTGCAGCCTAAACTAAAGGCAGCCACGCGTTTGGAGGGAACACGGGGTCACTAAACGGAAGATAATACCACTTCAAAAACCTATATTCTAGCCCGCAAAAACGCGGGGCCCCGGCCTTTCCTGGCCTAGATCCCCGCGAATCAATATTCGAGAAGCTGCCTAGTTGGAAAAAACGCCCGTGTTACGCGTGAGATAATCCTGCATGGTGTAGGCGAACATGATCGCGAGCCAGAAAAAACTGCCCACACAAGCCAGCCAGATCAGCCGCGGACTCCACCGAACGTGCATGAAAAACAGCATCACGCAGGTCATCTTTGTAAAGGCGATGAGAAGGGCGACGAGCGTATTAGCACCCGGGAAGATGAAATCAAGATCCACCGTCGCGACAAAATAGGTAAGGATCGTCCCGACCACGAGGACGGCAAAAACGGCCAGATAACCGGGTATCCCGATATGGCCTTCGCCTGAATCTATGTGTTTCTCCGACATATTATCCGTGCATAAAATGCCGCCCTAACAAATAAAGCAGCGGGAAAAGGAATATCCAAACAATGTCGACAAAGTGCCAATAAAGACCTGACATTTCGACCGGCATGTAGTAATCACCGTTATAGTTGCCCTTATAAGCGGTCCACAGCAGCCAGGTCATGAGGATGAGCCCGACGATCATGTGTAGGGCGTGCAGGCCGGTCATCACGAAGTACAGATAATAGAAGATACGGACCTTGTCGCGGAACTTGTCAGCGTCGATCTCTCCATTGGAAAAGTACCCTATCTTCTCTGACTGTGTAAGAAAGTTATGCTCCTGGCCCAGCTTTGCCAGAGAACAATCGGTCCAAATGAATTCCCCTCGCGGATTCGGATGCTGTTCGGCCGCCGCATTATGGTCGACCTCCCAACATGGTTTCGCGGGTCCCTCATGCCCAGGGGCCATGGGAACGCGCTTGTTCAACCCGGCCACCGGGACCAGGCCATGATTGTACTTGTCCGTATATTCGATCGCCTTTACGCCCAGAAAGGTCGCGCCGAAGGCCATCGTCAAGATGATCAGCACCACCTGCATCATCCGGTTGCCCTTTTGGGCGTAATAGACGGTCAGGGCCATCGTCAGCGAACTGACGATCAGCACGAGCGTATTCAGCCCGCCCCAAAAGGCATCGAGGTGATTTGACCCCGCAGCAAAGGCCATCGGGTACTTGCTTCGATAAACGAGATAGGCTGTAAAGAGGCCGCCGAAGAACATGATCTCCTGCACGAGGAACATCCACATTCCTATGGATACGCTCTCCTCCTGCTGACCCATGTCATCGAACTGATGCTGGAGCCC
>JAFAOW010000237.1 GCA_019247455.1 Acidobacteriota bacterium
TTCTGTCCGGTTCGAGAGGACGGTGCCGATGCCACTCGGGGCGGCCAACTGCATTTTCTCAGGATGACGGCCGATCAGGGTGACATTCTCGGACCTCAGCCTTGCGCCCATTGCACAAAGTAGGCCGAGTTTGCCGTCGCCGACAACAGCCAGGCGAGTGTCCTTCGTGATATCCACCTGTTCGGCGATCCCTAGTGCTGCGGCAAGGGGTTCGGTAAAGACTGCTTTTTCATCGGTCAATTCCGGTGGGACAGGAATGAGATTTCGAGCAGGTAAGGAAAGATATTCGGCGTGAGATCCGTCCCGGCCGACGATGCCGAGGACGGTGCGCGCAGCGCAATGCCGGGAATCACCCAGAGCACATTTGCTGCACATGCCGCAGCCGGCATTGATCTCGCCAACAACGCGTCTCCCTATCAGTTCGGGCCGGAGGCGAGTCTCTTCAACAACGCCAACGAATTCATGGCCAATCGTGCCGGTAAAGCCGGCGTAGCCTTTAGCGATCTCGAGGTCCGTGTTGCAGATACCCGAAAGCGTGACGCGGACAAGAGCTTCTTCGGGCGCGTGGGGGCGAGGTATCTCCCCGATCGAGAGGGCTGAGCCGTCGAATCTAAGTGCTTTCATTGCGACAACAGGGTTATCAAGGAACGAAATTATAGGTAAGGACGCCCGTAACTTTTACGGGAGTACCATTCAACAGTTTCGGAGGAAACCTCGCTTTCCGAGCAGCCTCCTCGGCGGCACTGCGAAGAAGCGGATGGCCGTAGGTGGCCGTGGCCGAGATAACTTTGCCTTTTTCATCGACCGTTATCTGGACGATGACTTGGCCTGAAGCCCTTACTGCCTTTGCTGCCTCTGGGTATTCCGGCGGGGGAAGTTGTGTTGCTGAGGAATTAAGGGCTCCCCCCGATACTGTTTTGCCGTCAGCCGGCGATCCGATGTTGCTGGATCCTGTTGTGAAGGAGCTTGGCGTCCCGGCGGGAACCTGATTCGACGAAGCAGGCGTCGGCCGGCCCGTGTTCGAATTCGAGACCTCAACCAACCAGGGTTTCTGCAGGTACAATATCACTCCTATTCCTAGGATCACCAGCGAGATCAGTACTGCACACGCCGCCGCGATCGCGAAGCTCGCCAAGCCGGAGCGTTCGGGAGGGCCCATCGGTATGTTCCCGGGTGCGACATTCCACCGCGTCTGGGTAGTTCCGCCGCCGGCGCCCTGCGTTTGTGGCTGCGGGGCCGATGCGACTGTCTCAGCATCGCTACAGACCGCAGTCAGAGTATCTGTCGTGTTCGCTTCCAACAGGGCCGTCCCGTCCTGCAGGCAGAAATTGAGCGAACCGTCGGAAAATTGACTCCCGCATTTCGGGCAGCTTTTCATCGGTCTTTTGATGATAGTTGAGCGGCACCAAATAGTAAATGCCTTCGACTCCGGCAGAATCTATCCTTATAGTTATCAACAGAATGGGTCGGTTCGCATTTTTGCTCGTCATATCGGGGATGATTTCTTCTTGTGCCTCGCCTCGGACACATACGGAGATGGGCTCCCCGACGGAGTCATACAAGCGTCTTTACGGGGCGGTGAAAACGAATGATACGTACGCGATCAAACAACTGCTTACAAAAAGGACCGTCGATATGGAAACAATGGCAGCGAAGAGAGCGGGCAAGTCTCTAGACGACATGCTCGCAGCGGGCGGCACTGACACGACATACGCGGAAACGATGCCGACCATCCGTGACGAGCGAATAAGGGATAATATGGCGGCCATCGAGGTCTGGGACGGGAAGGCGAATACGTGGGATGACCTACCGTACATTTTTGAGGACGGTGCATGGAAATTGGCCCTCGGCGATGAGTTAGCGGGCGCGTATCGCTCGCCGGGACCGGGGCGCGCGGTCCGGGAGGCTCAGGCAGCGAATTCAGCTGGAGCATCTTCCCCGACACCATCAAGCTCGCTTCCCGGCCGATTGCCCCTCCGCCGGATCCCGTCCGGAACTATGCTGCAATGATCACCGCCGAACCTGTTAGAGAGACCATTAAGCTCTATCAAAAGCACGGATGGGTGCTGCGGCGGATCAACGCGCCAAGCGGCGTGATCAATGAATTGGGTGAGGGGCTAGAAGGCGTATTAATATCAGAGTCCGATTTCGGATGCGCTTGGTTTTCGCGGCCGCCGGCGCGGGGCGAGATAGCGTGGGAACTTCGATATCTTGGCGAACCACCCTACGCTTTGGTCGAACACATAGACGAAAATTCACCCGAATTTGGATCACAGCTGCGTGCGGTCGAAGGCCGTCTTAGAGAGATCATCGCCGCGCGGCGAACGGCTTGACAACCTCTACCACGCCAAGCAAACTAGTCACATTGAAATGACGATCAATGAATTCGGCGGGCGTGTCGCGAGTGTTTGGGAAGGTTTGCGGCCCGTTACGAAAAAAATGCTTGTTCGGGTGCTCAAGTCCGACAAAAACGCCTCACCAACTCCCCAAACCGGAAAGTACTTTTACGACGCTCATGCAGATTGGGAAGTTAGCCGTCTGTTAAGCGCACTCGATGAGCAATCACGCTCGTCGGAGGTGCGCAAAGACGCAGATAAGTTAAGTGAGATCAACGAGTTAGCTGATGTTTGCGTCCGGGTGCTCGAAGCGCAGTCCGCGTCTGCCGAAGTCTTTATCCAACTCGCTGAGCGCGCCGTCAAAGAGAATAACTACAACCGCCTTGACAAGCTTGCCGATCACCTTGCGGAGCGTTACTCCGCGGGCGAGATCGCGGAGGTCGCTCGGCAGACAGAATCTCCGCAAATACGCGCCATCGCCTTCGAAACGCTCGCCATGATGCCGATACAGGCGATCATTCCGCTGCTCGACGATCAGCTTTACTCTGGGATTGCGGCAGCAGCGCTTGAGCAGAAAGCGTACGAGTTCGAATCCGACGAAGCGCGCGATATCCTTGAACAATTCGACGCCGAGGGCGGCACGCCCGCCGACTAGGCTCCGCTAGCTTTTTCTTTCAAACGGCCGGGATACATCGGGAACCTAGCGGTCAATTCCGCCACCTCGCGGCGAACGCGCCTCTTCACTTCTTCCGATTCCGGTTCGTGGATAACATTGGCGATCATTTTGCCGATCGCTTTCATGTCGTCCTCTTTCATTCCGCGCGTGGTCAGCGCGGGCGTGCCAAGTCGAATTCCGGATGCGACGAACGGTTTATTCGTGTCGAAAGGAATGGTGTTCTTGTTTACGGTGATCTCGACTTCCTCGAGCGCCTTTTCAGCGGCTTTACCCGTAATACCCTGTCCGTCCATGAAGACATCGACGAGAAGCAGGTGATTGTCAGTGCCGCCCGAAACGATACGCAGGCCCGCATCTTTCAATGCCGTTCCCAAGGCCTGGGCGTTATTGAGGATCTGCTGCTGATAGGTCTTGAAATCGTCCTTCAAGGCCTCACCAAAAGCGACCGCTTTTGCAGCGATCACATGCACGAGTGGCCCGCCCTGCACTCCCGGGAACACCCTCCTATTCACATCCGCGGCGAACTCCTCACGACACAGGATAAGCCCGCCGCGCGGCCCGCGCAGTGTCTTATGCGTGGTGGTTGTGACAAATTCACAATGAGAGATAGGCGAAGGGTGAAGCCCTGTCGCCACGAGCCCTGCGATGTGGGCTATGTCGGCCATTACCCTGGCACCGACCGAGCGCGCGATCTCACCGATGCGTTCGAAGTTGATCGTTCGCGGGTAAGCGGACGCGCCGCAGATCAGCAGCTTGGGCCGGTGTTCCTCCGCGAGTTTTTGAAGCTCGTCGTAATCGATCTGCTCCGTTTCGCGGCTTACGCCGTAATCGGCGACCTTGTAATTGATACCGGAGAAATTGAGGGGATGGCCATGCGTGAGATGACCGCCATGCGACAGATTCATTCCAAGGATCTGGTCACCATGATCCAAAGCGGTCATCAGAACTGCCATATTTGCCTGCGCGCCGCTGTGCGGTTGGACGTTCGCATGATCTGCACCAAAGAGCTGCTTTGCTCGATCGATCGCCGCGTTCTCGACCACGTCGGCAAATTGACAACCGCCGTAATATCGCTTGGCCGGGTAGCCCTCAGCGTACTTGTTCGTAAAAACCGTACCCATGGCCTGCAGAACGGCCTCGGAAACGAAATTCTCCGATGCGATGAGCTCAAGCCCGTTGGTCTGGCGCCGCACTTCATCGTCGATCGCATTGCTAATAAGCGGATCGGCCTCCGCAACGCCTGCACTAAAAAAGTTGCTCATTTTTACTTTTAATAGGGCCTGTCATACCCGTAGAGTTCTCTAAAAACAAAACGTTTTCGTTCCTCGGTCGAAAGGCCCTTGGGAGCCCTTTCCTCGGCAAACCGTTTCGCAGTAGCAAACAAGCGGCCGCAGCGACGCAGTCGCTCCTCTTCGCTCAGCGACATCCAGTAGGCCTGCTGCCTTGCTCTCATTTTTTGATCCGTATCTTCCATTCACCAAATGCCTCCCATACTTCCTGGAGGTCCTGCGCCGTCACCATCTTCTCAATAAATGGTTCATCAACTCCGGATTCTATCAGGTTTCTGATGTCCCTGAATTGGAGTTCTGAGTGAGAATCTTTTGCCCATTCCAATTTCGAAAGCACGAGGTCCTCTTTGTTTATGACCCAATACTCAATATTCCCTAGTCTCGTTAACCTGCGTCGACGGAATTTCTCCGCTTCGACGCTCGTGCCTTTGCGTATAATGAAATCTACTTTGATTCCCGTCGTATGATTCAGCACGTTGAACATCGAGGCTCGATGCTGTGCATTTCTTATCGAAGTTTCATCGACGTAATAATCGTCTTGAAAAGCGGCCTCGAATCGCCGACAATCGGAGCCACTGATATCGATGATGACATCAATATCCATTGTGGTTCGAGCCGTTATGTAGGAACTCATTGCGACAGAACCGGTGACCATATAGTTGACTTGCAATGCGTTCAGACGCCGCACAACGTCACTTAGCGTTTCGACCAGCTCTTCAGTCTGCTCCATTGCCACCTATTATTCCACCATTGCCCGAAAATCGCTTTCCGACAAGATCACGACGCCGAGGCCTTCCGCCTTCGTCAGCTTAGATCCCGCATCTTCTCCGGCGACGACAAAATCTGTTTTTTTGCTTACAGAGCCTGATACACGCCCTCCGCGATCCTCGATCTGTTGTGCCGCCTCGTCGCGGGTGAAATTCTCAAGCTTTCCGGTCAGCACAAAGGTCCTTCCCAGGAATCGATCGTCGATCATCGCGGCGCTGGCCGCTCCGCTCTCCATTTTCACGCCGGCAGTCTTAAGCCGAGCGACGAGTTCGACATTACGCGGATCGCGAAACCACTCGTGGACGCTTTTGGCAACGGTCAAACCGATCTCGGGAATATCATCGATCTCATCAATTGATGCGGCCGCCAGTCTGTCTATAGAACGAAAATGATTCGCTAGTATCTTCGCAGTCCGTTCGCCGACGTGGCGTATGTCGATGCCGAACAACAGCCTCTGCAGGCCGCGTTCTTTACTGGCATCGATCTGTTCGATGAGCTTCTTCGCTGACTTTGTACCGCGGCCTTCAATATTCGCAATATCGTCGACTGAGATCGTGTAAAGGTCCGCCACGTCCTTGACCCGCCCGGCTGTGACGAGTGTTTCGATCAAAACGTCACCGAGTCCCTCGATATCCATCGCCTTGCGCGAAGCGAAATAGCCGATGCGCCCCTTTATCTTCGCGGGGCACTCAGGGTTTGTGCAGCGTCGGACAGCCTCGCCTTCAGGCCGAACGGCAGGCGACCCGCAGACGGGACATTTGGTCGGGAATTTGAAATCCCGTTCCTGTCCGTTACGCCTGGAAGGAATATTCTGCAGCACTTGCGGAATGATCTCGCCGCTTTTTTCGATCAGGACCCAATCCCCAAGTTTCAGATCAAGGCGTTTGATCTCGTCTTCATTGTGAAGCGACGCCCGCGCAACCGTCGTGCCCGCGAGCAGCGTGGGCGTCAGGTGAGCCACAGGTGTCAGAGCCCCAGTACGGCCTACCTGGATGCCTATATCGAGCAGCTGCGTGGTAGCCTGCCGCGCGGGATATTTGTATGCGATCGCCCAGCGAGGCGACTTGCTCGTCGTACCGAATTCGTCCTGGAGGGCCGTTGAATTTACCTTCACCACTACCCCGTCAATCTCGTAATCGAGGCTGTCGCGGACCGTTTCCATTTCCGCGATGAAGTCGGAAAGCTCTTTGAAGTTCCTGCATAAGGCCCGGTGCGGATTTACATTGAAGCCATTCCTTTCGCACCATTCGAAGTTCTCCCAGTGCGTAGCGAACATCTTCGAACGCCCGCTCAATGCATCGTAGGGAAACATATCGAGACGCCGTGAGGCGACGATCTGGGAATCGAGCATTCTCAGAGTTCCACTTGCGCAGTTTCGAGGATTGGCGAACGTTTTTTCGTCCTGCATCTCAAGCTCGGCGTTGATCTTTGCGAATTGGCTCCGCGACAGAAAAACCTCGCCGCGGACCTCGGCGTGCCGAGGCGAGTCCTTTTTCAACCGAAGGGGGATAGTCTTGATCGTCTTTACATTTTGGGTAACGTCGTCGCCTTTCGTGCCGTCGCCACGTGTAGCACCAACGGTCAGGATGCCATTCTCATAATGCAGCGAAACGGAAAGACCGTCGATCTTGAGCTCGGCGACATATTCGAGCTTGCGCCCCTCGGCAAGCCGCTCGCACCGTTCTGTGAAAGCCCTCAGATCATCGAGGCTGTAGCTGTTGTCGAGCGACATCAACGGCACTGTGTGGACAAACGGCTTTAGCGACTCTGCCTTGCCGCCGACACGCTGAGTAGGGCTGTCGGGCGTGACAAGTTCCGCATGTTCGGCTTCAAGCGCCCTGAGCCGCTCAAGAAGTTTGTCGAATTCGAAGTCCGATATCTCCGGCGATTCTTTTTGATAATAAAGCTCGTTGTGCCGCTCGATCTCGCGGCGAAGTTCAACGATCTCTTTCTTTGCATCTGCCATTACCTGCTCATGAATTCTGCGATCAAACGATGGAAATGATGCGTGCCTTGCTCGCGGTTCGGCGAATATCGACCTTGCGAGTAGTATCGCGACCGGATGCCTTTCTGAACGCTCTCAACGACCGCTTCATCTTCCATTTCCACGGAATGCAGATCTGCGCCTGCTCCCTGGTCGATAAGTGAATCGTCACTCACGTAGGTTAGGAACTCGATAACTGAGCTGTCGGGCGATACTGGCCTAACTACATTCACCGATACTCCCCATGGATAAAAATTGAACATCAGATTCGGAAAAACAAAGAGATATCTAGCTGCTACCGTCCCATCGCTCCCAAAGCCCGTCTGCACGCTCGAATACCGAAAGGTCTCTGTCGAATACGTTCCATAATCTACAACCGCGTTGAGCCCGCGGTGGACGTACGGGATGTGAAAGCCCTCGAGATAATTCTCGCAGTAAAGCGCCCAATGGGCATTGATCTCGTATTCGCGAGTAGCGGTCAACCTAAGACCGCCTGGTACGATCTTTATGCCCGATAACGCGCCAGAAGCATCAGCAATGTACTCGTCAAAAGAAGCGATCGGGTTCGCGGAGCCGAAGATAAAGCCGAGCCGAACAGCAAGAGGTATATGGGGCAGGTCATCGGCCGCGGACGGGAAATCTGTCGCGCCTTCAAACTCGGGCATCGACATAAACTTGCCATCCAGCGAAAACCGGCGTCCGTGATAACCGCAGCGGATCAAGTCGGGGCGGCACGCCTCCTCGATCAACAATTTGCCCCGGTGGGTGCACACATTGGACATGCAGTGGAGCGAGTCTACCGTCTTTACCAACATGAGCGGGTCGTCGAGAATACCCGGGAGAAGTGTTACAGGTCTTACGCCTTCAAAGTCGCGCGCCCGGCCCAGGAAATGCCAGGTGCGGGCAAAGATCCTCTCTTTCGACAAGGCGAAATATTCCGGGTCTGTGTAGAAGTCCGAATGCAGCGTCCCCGCACGGGTGATGTCAGGATCGATTTCGAAGATCGAGGTCATGCTTTCGCGTAAAGGAAATAGGCAGGGTGGTCGTCGTCGCGGCGGAACGTACGAGCGATCAATCCTGCGTCGAAGCCCGCCTGAAATTCGCCGCGGATACGCTTTTGTTCCTTTGACGCGGCGGCACGGTCGGCGGCAGCGAGCGCGACCCAGTCGTTCATGATCTCGATGCGAGTGCGAGGCACTTCATCCTCGTGCCATTCATGGCCCGCGGCGAGTGCCTCCACCTTTGGACTATTGAGTTCCCACTCGGCAAAGAGACGGTCGCTCGCAAGCCCAATCTCGTGGCGCACGTTCTCGTCCGCACCGTAGTCCGTGCCGTAAAAATTAACACGATACTCGCTTACGGTTGCTCCCAGCTTTTCGAGATTGAAGTAGGCGTTACGGGCCTTAACGGGTTCGAACGTCCACTTAATGAAGTTTACGCCTTCGCGGAGCGCCCGCTCACGCTGCGCCCATTTCAGCTTTGCTCCGAGACCGTGGCTTTGATACTCGCTACGAATGCCGGTCATATGGGAGTAGAACGCCCGCTTACCCCGCAAGAACGCCGGCACGCTCAGCACAAATCCGGCCAGGCGGTCGCCATCCCAGGCCCCGAGTGCCCAACCGCCGGCATTTCTTGTAACAACAAAATGGCGCACGGGTGAGAGCTCGATCTGGGGAAGCGAAAAGACCTCTCGCTGGACCTGAACGCACTCCTTCAGCTCCTCAAGCGAGACGCATTCGCGTATCTCTAGTTCTTGCGTCATTTATGCGATAAATGCTACCAAATTGGCGGTTCCGGTGCGAAAATATGCCTTAACTTTTGCATGAGGCTTCTGATATCATTGAGGTGTCCGGCCCACCGGTCTCTCCGCACGTCCGCTTCTTTTTGTAATGACCCCACAATCCGCTTTAGAAGTGAAAGGATCATTCCTTGTAAATCCGTTCGCCGAGCTTCTCGTCGAGATAGCTCAAGAGCGCCTGACGGGTTCTCTGCGCGTCGAAGATAAGGACAAAAAAGCGATCGTGTACTTTCGCTCGGGGCGACTTGTTTTTGCTGTGTCAAACGCACGCTCGGCACGGCTTTTTGAGATCATGCTTCGCCGCGGAAAGCTCACAAAAGGCGATCTCGCGAAGATCCCAAACTTCTCTAAGGATATGGAGTTCCTCGCATACCTGGAGGAAAAAGGATTCATAAAGTCGAAGGACCGCGCCGCTCTTTTTTGCGAGCAGGTCGAAGGCATCCTCGTAGACCTCTTGTCGTGGCAGGAAGGCAGTTGGCTCTTTACGTCACTTGCACGGGCGCGCGACGGACTTGAGATTCACGTCGATGTGCAGACACTTCTTGTGAACTACGCTCGGTGCCTTTCAACAGATCGCGTACTTTCCAGATTTCGCACTCTTGAAGAGACGTTTACAAGGTCCGAGATCGCGGTCAATGGGCTGGAGCTGAAACCGGACGAGGCCTTCGTTCTAGCGCGTACGGGCGTAGACGAAACCCTGTCAGTCGCGAACATCGCGTCGGCCGCGGCTGTGCCGGAACGGACTGCACTGCATCTCCTCTACACGCTTTGGCTTGGAGGCTTACTTGTACGCGCGGATCGGAACACGGCTTTCTCTCAGGATCGCGTCGCAGCGATGCTTGGTGCCCGCCTTGAGCTCAAACGGGAGGCGATAACTCCGGTCATAGCCGATCCGGAAGAAAGACCGATCGAGCAGGCTCCTTCAGTACCTTTGAAGCCTGCTGAGATAGAATTGGACCTGACACTTGAGGAATTTCTCACGCGTGCCGAGACCTTCGATACCTATTACGACTTTCTCGATATCGATCCAAAGGCCGACGCCGCTGAGATCAAGCGAACTTACTTCGCTTTTGCCAAGAAGTTCCATCCCGATAAGTACCGGTCTTATGATCCTGATACCCAGCGGCGGGTGCAAAATGCCTTTACGGAGCTCTCGCAAGCGCATGAAACGCTGAAGGAAGAGAAATCCCGAGAGCTTTATGATTTTCGCGTCAGAAAGCAGCTCGCCAATCGCAATGAGCGCGAGCGATCCACGGCGGTAGGAAACGCAAGCTTCCAGGTGGACCAAGCCGCAGAGAGTTTTGAACAAGGATTCAATCTTCTTATGGACGAAGAGATCGAGGCAGCGCTCCCGTTCCTCGCCCGGGCGGCCGCATATGCTCCAAAAAATCCGAAATATCATGCTTATTACGGAAAAGCCTTGGGCTACAACGAATCCAAGCGTCACAAGGCCGAAAGCGAAATGCAGCAGGCGATCAAACTCGAGCCGAACAACCCCCTTTTCCGCATTCTGCTGGCACAATTCTTTATTGATTACGGTCTGTTGAAGCGCGCAGAGGGTGAGCTCAGCCGGCTGCTGGCAATATTTCCCAGCAATCGCGAGGCCCGCGACCTTCTCGCGACGATCCGGAAGTAGGCCTCTTGTATTACACGCTGTAAAAAAGCGAAACTAGATCTGTGGCAAGCATTCTCGCAGCGCGTACTGAAACCGAGCAGAAGATACTCGAATTGTCTTCCGAAATGGATGCCTTCGAGGGATATAACGCTCCGCACGGGTCGCGAGTGGCTGAGGTCGCAGTGGGCCTTGCGGATGCGTTCAACATCACCTCGGGTGATCGTGACGCGATCGAGCAGGCTGCCCTGATCCATGATATCGGCGAGATGAAGATGGGCCGCGAGTACATCGCGCTTTCCCGTCGCTTGAGCACAAACGAACGCATCGATCTCGAGCGCCACCCCGTTATTGGCGAGCAGGAGGCGGCGAAGCTCGGCCTGCCACGCAGCGTGCAGCTGCTTGTCCGCTGGCATCACGAGTGGTTCTGCGGTGCAGGTTATCCGGACCGCATCGAGGGCGACCAGATACCGATGGGAGCTCGAATTTTGCGTGTTGCGGATACTTTCGCATCGATGACCGCGGCCCGGCCGTATCGCCGGCCTTTTACGGATGACGACGCCAAACGATATCTCAAGGAATGGGCGGGTATCGAGTTCGATCCCGCGGTCGTAAAGGCGTTCCTCTCGCGGCAGGTGCCGATCGAATCGACGCCGATGGCGGCTTACCCGGACCCATTTGACGACGACCTCAAGCTGATCTAGAAAATGCTCGCAAACGTCAAATCCACGCCAAAAAGCTGGCTCGCCTTCGACCTGAACATCCTTCGGCGGGTGTCGTTTAACTCGGTCGTGATCCCAATCAGCGAACAGCCGTCGCTCGGGGCTTATCTCAAGCGTTGGGACGTCCGCGTGCAGGCGAATCATCATCTTCGCTCATCCTGGAGCCGCGCTTTCGCGCAGATCGCGAATAACGCACAGACGCTGACGGATGACGAGGTGAATGCAGTTCTAGACGATGCTTACGTGCCGGGTTACAAGCTGCAGAATGAGGCCCTGCGAACGTGGTTCAACGAGATAGACTGCTGGTGGTTCGACAACGTGCGGCGAAACATCGACCGCCTGCCGTCGCAGATGGCGCAGGCGATCGCCTCGAGCCTCGTGATGGATGTGGGGGACTACGCCCTTACGTTTGATGACCAGACGCGGGAGCTGCGCGAGCCGCTTTCAAATGCATTCCGGCGTTTCTGGTCGATCCGGCCTGATCCTTACGACAACCGCCAAAACAACACCGTCGCGAATAAGCCCGCAGACGAATTCATCGCCGAGACCCCGGGCGACCTGATGTTCCTCCGCCTGCCGCAGGCCCATTCTCAAACGGTGAACGGATATCTCGGCCGCACCGCCTGGCGCGAAGAATGGCTTCGCGGCGGCAGCGGATTTTGGGAGAGCGTCGAGCGGTCCATGGCAGGCAAGCTCGGCTCGCCGACCGGCACAAAATCGCAATACCTCAATCTGCTCGAAGACCTCCTTCGCCGAGCTACCCACATCAAAAACTGGGCCATCGCCCACGTCGAATCCGGCTTTATCCAGACCCAGGATATCGTCGAGACCATCGGCCGTATCCGCCGCGTCGATACCGTCTACACAAAGGATTTCTCCGAACTCACCGGCGCCAAAGGCGTCATCATCACGGCGTAGCGGTTCTTTGCCTTATGAACCAAACCACTCCGGCGAGGCCGGAGACGAGGCCGGAGATGACGGTCAGGGTTTGGGGGGTGACGTAGATGATGAATCCGGCGGCGGCGTAGCTCATCAAGCCGAAGATGGTGAGTTCGGCGCCGCGGTCGAGGGTCGAGATGCGGCCGCGGATGTGGTCGGGAAGCGAGCGTTGGAACATCGTTTCCTGCACGGCGTATTCGACGCCGACGATCACGCGGGAGATGAACACGCACAGGCAAAAGAGAAGCAGCGTCGGCATGAGGCCTCCGGCGGCGAAGGTGATGCCGTGCAGGATGAGCGTCCAGCCGATGAAGGGCGTGTGGCGTCCCTTCCGGTCGAGATAGACGGCGGTTCGATGGGCGATGAGCATGCCGACGGTGATTCCCAGGCCGGTGGCGGTCCAAAGCAGCGCGACCGCGACATCGGAATTCCAACCTTCCTTTTCGGCGAAGAATATTCCACCGGTTCGCTCGAAGATCAGGTTGATAGGCCCCGCGCCAAAGGCCCAGACGAGGTTCATCAGGAGGATGGTCAGGGCGAAGTGATTGGTCCAGGCGTAGTGAAAGCCTTCGCGGAGCTCGGTGAGGAAGGAGGGGCGACGCTCTGCTGAAGAGAGAACCTCCCCGGCGGAAGAAACCCGGTCGCTACCGCTCGCGGTTCTGACAAGAGGCTCCTCGCGGGTGGCTTCCTCGGGGATGAGCCAGACGGTGAACGCCGAGATCAGAAATGAGACCGCGTTGATGATGAATGCGACCTTGTAGCCGAAGATCGCCGACGCCCAGCCGCCGAGGGCCGAGCCGACCGCCATAAGCAGGAAGCGCGTCGAGAAGAGAAGCGCGGTGCCGGCGAGCAGGCCTTCTTTGCCGGTGAGGTTGGGTGCGGCCGCGTTCTTCGCACCGTCGAAGAAGGCCCCCGTGGTGTGCAGGATGACGGTCGCGAGATACGCGATCCACAATTCGCCCGGCCCCGCCACCAGCAGGAACGACAACGCCACGACAGCCCGGATCAGGTCCGTCGCGATCATCACGGTTCGCCGCGAGAATCGATCGACAAACGTGCCGGCGATCGGCGACGCGATCGCAAACGGCAACAGCCTAGCGACGAAGAACAGACCGGCGGCGGTGGGGGAGGCTTCGGAAACGAGGCGCACGAGTCCGAGGCCCGCAATAAAGTTGAACCAGTTTCCAAGCTCAGATATGAATTGCCCGGCAAGCAGGTTGCGGAAGTTTCGGTTACCGCGGATCAACTCGCCGTATGTGAGCGAACGCACTTTATAAGGATAAAGTGCTGAAACTAAAAGCTAAAAACGAAAAACCCAAAACGAAAAGCTGAGAGCCCGTAAAACTAGACGCGAACCATGAACTTAAGACTTAGAAGCAGGTGTCGGCGATCCGCACCATTCTTTCCTTTTGGCTGTTGCCGTAGTCTTCGCCGTGCCAGAGTTCGAGGTCATTTGTCTTTTGCTCGAGAAGGGACCGCGATAGGTTTGGATACGCTTTGTGCCACTCGGCGCAGCTGTGGTTTTGGACGACGGATTTGACGACCGGGTACAGATTGAATGCGTAGACCGAGGGATTGAGCGCCTCGTTCAGGTGATCAGAGAGAAAGGGTTTGAGGAGTCTGTCGCGAAGGTCTGCGGTGTTGAACTGCCAAACGCCTTCCTTTAGGGAAAGGAGCGGCTGTTCGGTGGTGTCGCCGATCTTTACCGCGGAGGTCAGGCGCTGATAGAACCGCATGCCGGCAAAGTTTGCGGCGAGGTCCGCGTTCGAGTAAACGCCCGAGACGAAGAAGCCGTAGAACGTACGCTCGGAATTCTGTCCCCACTTGACCGCCTTCTTAACGGACCGGCCGGGGACGATGGTGATCGCGGCTTCGCCACGCTCGATCTTGTAATAGCGATAGCCCTGCT
>JAFAOW010000235.1 GCA_019247455.1 Acidobacteriota bacterium
CGTGCGTTTACGACGGACGATTCACAAACAACGGTTGGCTGCAGGAGCTGCCGAATCCGCTCAATAAGGTCACTTGGGAAAATGTCGGCCTGATCAGCCCGGCGACCGCACAGCGCCTTGGAATTAACCAGGGCAGAGACGAGCGCGAGATCGCCGGGGCCCCTCAGGGTAAGACCTTCATCAATACGAAGGGCGGCAATCTGTTCTCAGATCTCGTTAAAGTGAAATATCAGGACGGCGAGATCGCGAAGACGGTCCCGATGTGGATCGCGCCTGGTCAGCCTGACGACGTGATCACGCTCTACATGGGCTATGGACGGACGCGTGCCGGCAAGATCGGATCCGGCCTGGGCTATAACGTCTTCGACGTTCGGCGGTCAGATGCCCTCGATAGCGGATTTGGAGATATCTCGAAGACCGGTGCGACTACCGACGTTGCTTCGACTCAGACCCATTTCAATATGGAGGGACGCGATCTCCTTCGAGTTTGGGACGTCGACGCCTTCAATGAGAATCCGAAAATGGGGCATCAGCACGATGAGTATCCGATGTCGATGTACCCGTACGAGCAGCATCAGGAGACGTACGCCAAGAACCATAAATGGGGTATGACGATCGACCTGAACTCCTGCGTCGGCTGTAACGCGTGTGTCCTGGCCTGTCAGTCGGAAAACAATATTCCCGTCGTCGGTAAGGAACAGGTCGAGCGGCACCGCATGATGCATTGGATGCGGGTCGATGCGTATTACGGCGGCGAGGATATCAATGACCCGAACGGGCCTCACTTCCAGCCGGTGCTTTGTCAGCAGTGTGAGCAGGCACCTTGCGAGGTCGTATGTCCCGTCCACGCGACGGTCCACAGTGCTGAGGGGCTCAACGACATGACGTATAACCGGTGCGTCGGTACGCGTTATTGCTCGAATAACTGCCCATATAAGGTCCGCCGTTTCAACTTCCTTCTGTTCCAGGATTGGGATACACCGCAGTACAAGCTGATGCGAAATCCGGAAGTCACTGTCCGGAGCCGCGGTGTGATGGAGAAGTGCACCTTCTGCGTACAGCGTATCGCCGCCGCGCGTATCGAGGCCGAAAAGGACGCGCGTCCAATCAAGGACGGCGAGGTCGTAACTGCCTGTCAATCCGTGTGTCCGACTGACGCCATCGTCTTTGGCGATATGCACGATGAGAACAGCATGGTCGCAAAGACGAAGAAGGATCCCAGGAATTACATCTTGCTTAATGAGTTGAATACTCAGCCACGTACGACCTACATGGCGGGTCTAAAAAACCAGAACAAAGAGATGCCGGATTACAAGGCTCCCGCTCCTTTAAAGGGGGCCGAGGACGAAATGGGCGAGAACGAGAATCAAAGAGGGGGCCACTAAGCCCGGCGGAGAGCGAGACGACGAATTTGTAGCCTATGCAGGACGCAAAGGAACTTGAACAAAAGCTGCACCCGGCCATGGTCGAGGGCGATCACGATTTTGGAAGCGTAAGCGACAAGATCGGTGATGTCACGCTCAAGAAGCGGACCCCTTTTCACTGGTTTATCGGGTTCGGGATCGCGTTCATGATCGCCCAGCTGCTTTTGTTCACAGTCGTTTGGCTCGTGACAAAGGGTATCGGGATCTGGGGAAACAACCAGCCGGTGGGTTGGGCCTTCGATATCATCAACTTCGTTTGGTGGATCGGAATCGGCCACGCCGGTACCCTGATCTCCGCCATTCTGCTGCTTCTCAACCAGAAGTGGCGAACCTCTATCAACCGCTTTGCTGAGGCGATGACTTTATTTGCCGTGGCTTGCGCGGGCCTTTTCCCGTTGCTGCATACGGGCCGTCCGTGGCTTGCCTACTGGCTGTTCCCGTATCCGAACACGATGGGGATCTGGCCCCAGTTCCGTTCGCCGCTGATGTGGGACGTGTTCGCGGTGTCAACTTACGCGACCGTATCGGCCCTTTTTTGGTACGTAGGGCTCATTCCTGACTTTGCTACTCTGCGCGACCGGGCCAAAAGCAAGTTCTTCAAATTCATTTATGCGGCGCTTTCCTGGGGATGGCGCGGGTCGGCCAGACACTGGCATCGCTATGAGATCGCCTATCTGATACTCGCGGGAGTTTCGACACCGCTGGTGCTGTCGGTGCACACCATCGTGTCATTCGACTTCTCGATCTCGCAGGTCCCAGGCTGGCATACCACATTCTTCCCGCCGTACTTCGTCGCGGGAGCGGTTTACGCCGGATTCGCGATGGTGCTGATTCTCGCGATCCCCTTGAGGCGCCTGTACGGAATGCAGGACTTTATCACCAAGACCCATTTGATCTATATGGGCAAGGTGATGCTGGCGACGGGCCTGATCGTTTTCTACGCGTACATCATGGGGTTCTTCTTCGGATGGTACAGCGGTTCTGAATT
>JAFAOW010000199.1 GCA_019247455.1 Acidobacteriota bacterium
ACCAACAAAACCGCTCCCAACCAACCTAATCATTCATTGGGATAAGACTGAAAATCCGCGTGTCGGCGGTTCGACCCCGTCCCTGGCCACCATTGCTTTTTCATTGACTCTCGACAAGAACTCCCTTACCGTTCCCGTGGAGAGAGACTATGAAAAGATCGTTTTCTTTAACACTTACTTTCTTCTCCTTCTTTTTCTTCATACACCTTGTTTGCGTCGCTGTCGCGGCGCAGGCGAATGATCACCCGGTCCATATAGGATTCAAGGCGGGTGCAAGTCTTCCAAATTTGGTCGGCAGCAGCTCGCAGGAGATCACCAAAGACTATAAATCGCGTCTCGCCTTTAACTTCGGCGGTTTTGTCGACATCGGCATAAAGAAGAAGATTTCGCTCCAGCTCGGCCTCGATTACTCACCGCAAGGCGGCAAACGGAACGGCATGCAGCCGATCACGAGCCCCTTGCCGGGTTTGCCCGCACTTCCTGCGGGTCAGTATTACTTTGCAAAGTTCAACAACACTGCGAAGCTGAACTACCTCGAATTACCAGTAATGCTCAAATATCGTGGCCGGGCCGACAAGAGCGTTGGTTACTATTTTGATGGTGGGCTCTATTTCGGCTATCTCTTAAAGGCGACGACAATCACGAGCGGCACGAGCGGCGTCTATCTCGACAAGGCGGGCACGATACCGATCCTGCTGCCTCCGAATGGGACGCCTTTGGTTGTTCCGTTTGATGCGACTACCAAAGTGACGTCGAGTCTGCATCGTTTCAATTTCGGTTTTACCGGCGGCGGAGGAATGACTTTCAATCAAGATAACGGAGGGTACTTCTTCCTTGATGGGCGAGTGGCGTACGGCCTGACGACCCTTCAAAAGAACACGGCTACCGACGGCAAGAGCAGAACAGGTAATTTGGTGTTCTCGTTTGGTTATTCGTTCAAGGCAAGATAGTTCATTTACGTGAGCTTTTCTTTTTGTTTTGTTCTTCGGGCGGGATGACGGTCTTTAACTGCCAGTCTATGTCAGCGAATTTGTCCTCACGTTTGATGAGCAGCCAGTTTTTCTCCTGGCCTGTGCGGACCAGCACAAATTCGCCCCGGACCTTTTTGCCGAAGAAGGTGAATTCCAATTTCCCCTTCTTGATTTGGGCGCTAGGGTCGGCGGGCGTTTCGTACTCGCCTGAGTCCCAAATGCGGACCTCTCCCGCGCCATAGGTACCCTCGGCAAGGGTCCCCTCGAAGTCAAAATAGCCGAGACTATGATCGGGCACCGCTACTGCGAGCCGCTTGTCATCAGGGTCCATCGAAGGTCCTTTCGGCACTGCCCAGGACTTGCCGGTCCCTGCCACCTCCAGCCGCAGGTCAAAGTGCAACCGTGTCGCGTGGTGCTCATGTATCACGAACTGGCCTCGAAACGGCTTGTCATCCGCATACCTGATCTTTGGCTTCATACTCGAAGTATCCCCCGTTTGCGTCGCAACTCTGTCTTGCCTCTTACAATCGCGGAAGAGCCTATATTGTGGGATATAATCACGACACCTGACTATGGAACCTCTTGCCAGCAGGATACGGCCGGCCTCGCTAGACGAATTTGTCGGGCAGGAGCATCTCGTCGGCCCCGGTAAGCCGCTCCGCCTTGCTATTGAGCAGGGCCATATCTTTTCGTTCATTCTCTGGGGGACACCCGGAACGGGCAAGACCACCTTGGCCCGTATCTATGCAAACGCGATCAACGCCGAGTTCCACGAGCTGTCGGCGGTCTCCGCCGGCAAGGAAGACATTCGAAAGATAATAAACACGGGGAAGCCAACGACGACACGTCGGAACGCAGGCAGCTTGCCTGCGTCGCAAGAGGATCAAGAAGCGCAGGCTGGCAGCCTACGCTCCGACGCGCGGCCCCGTGTGCTTTTTCTTGACGAGATACACCGCTTCAACAAAGCCCAGCAGGACTTCCTCCTGCCTTATGTCGAAAGCGGCGAACTTGTCCTGATAGGCGCCACGACCGAGAATCCAAGCTTCGAGGTCATCCCCGCCCTTCTTTCCCGCATGCGGGTATTCGTCTTGAACGAACTAACCGCCGATGATATGACGACGATCATCGATCGCACCGGCTTCGAGCTTCCGCCCGACGCCAGGGAGTGGCTCATTGAGATGGCTAACGGCGACGCCCGCCAAGCGATCACCATGCTCGAAAACACGTCGAATCTTTACGACGAGATCACGCTCGACACGCTCAATGAGACACTGCAAAACAAGTTCCTTCGCTACGACAAGAAGGGAGAGGAGCATTACAACGTTATCTCGGCATTCATCAAATCGATGCGTGCTTCCAAACCCGACGCCGCGATGTATTACCTTGCCCGCATGATAGAGGCTGGCGAAGATCCGAAGTTCATCGCCCGGCGAATGGTGATATTCGCAAGTGAGGATATCGGCCTCGCACAGCCTACCGCGCTAGTCGTCGCGAATGCGGTATTCCGCGCTGTCGAGACGATCGGCTATCCTGAATGTTCGCTCAACCTGGCGCATGGCGTTGCTTACCTCGCGCGGGCACCAAAAGATCGTTCGGCCAATGACGCTATCGGAGCGGCGATGGAGGATGCGAAGAAATATGGCAATCTTCCCGTCCCGATGAAGATCCGAAACGCACCCACCAAGCTGATGAAACAACTCGGGTACGGAAAGGACGAGGGCAACGATCCTGACGGCGACCTTATGCCAGCAAAGCTTCGCGGACGTAGGTATTTCGATCAATGATGTCCTCGGCCGGCACGACTGTGGAGAATTACACAATAACCGGAGTAGAATATGCGCACGACCCTTTTCGTAATTGCTTCTTTTCTTATTTTCGCTATGACCGATGCCGCTCAGGACAAAGATTTCGTCTCGACGCGTGAGATGGAACGCATCAACTGGATGGAATTCAAAGAAGTCGTTCCTTCCAAGATAACGACGGTGATCCTTCCGACCGGCACCCTAGAACCGCATGGCGTGATAAATAATGGTGCCGACAACACCGCGCCCTTCGCGATGGCAAAAACGATCGCCCGGCGGACTAACGCGATGGTTGCTCCCACTCTTCCTTACGGCATCACCGGCTCGCTCGAAGCATATCCGGGCGCGTTTCAGATCACCGAAGCGGCCTATCGTCCATTCGTAAAGCAGATCCTAGAGGGACTCGTGAAAAACGGCTTTCGCAACATCATTATCATGAATGGCCATGGCGGGGGTCAGACGGCTGTTTTGCAATCGGTCGCGTCCGAAGTCGCGATCGAGAAACACGTTCGCACCCTTGTGATCAATTGGTGGACATACGCGACCGACGAGACGAAGGAGGTCTTCGGCGAAGACGGGGGTCACGCGGGTAATAATGAGACCGCGTTCATCCAGGCCATCGATCCGGCCCTCGTTCACCCCGAGCGTTACAAAGGTCCGGAGATGACGACCGCCCTTCCATCACCCGCCGGCTCTTGGGCTGCCGTTCCCTTCCCCTCGTCGATCGAGCTTTACCAAAGGAATCAGGGCTATCCGATCTTCGACCAGGCAAAAGCGGACCTCTATTACAAGAAGGTCACTGACAAGGTTGCAAACCTCATAAATGACACGGTGAAGAAATGGGATGCGGCGGGACTTTAACTTCAGGCGCGCCTGACCGTTGTATAATTATGGTCAGCAGTCATGACTATGAAGCACGCTGCGAGCCCTCAATCGACCCGGGATGCGATCCTAGCCGCCGCTGACCGCCTGCTAGGCAAATATGGCTATAAAAAAATGACCATCGAGGACCTTGCCAATGAGGTAGGCATCGGCAAGGGAAGCGTTTACCTTCACTTCGAAAGTAAAGAAGAGATCGCACTCTCTCATGTCGACGCCATCATCGAGCGGCTCAAGGACAGCCTTCGCGCCATCGCCGCTAAAAACTCTGGCGTCGAGAAGCGTCTGTGCGAAATGCTCATCGCGCGGGTGATCTATCGCTTCGACAGCGTCCAGCATTATTCACAAAGCCTTAACGAGCTGCTATCCGCGCTTCGTACAAAACTGCTCGACCGCAGGCGGAAATATTTCGACGAGGAAGCGAAACTGATCGCCGATGTGATCGAGGAAGGGCAGAAAGCAGGCCTCTTCATCAAAGGCGATGCGATGGATCTTGCGAAGACCTTTCTCTCGGCAACCAATTCCCTCCTCCCATACAGCCTCAGCGCTTATGAGCTGGGGGCGCGCTCCAAAGTTGAAGAACGCACCAGAAAAACGGCGAGCATCCTCATCCGCGGTATCTTAAAGTAACCTCTCGCCACCGCATTTCGTCTTGTCTTCTTGAGGCTCACGCTAAAACATAAATGAACTTCTCGAGACTCCCTTTAGCTAATGCATCTATCAAACTCGCCGTCTTCCTTCTATCGCTTGGTGCGGCCGGTTCGGCCCTGGCCCAAACTGAAAATGAAGCCCCGAGTTCTGTCTATCGAATTTCTATGAGCGATCCTCGGAGTTCGCAGCTGACCGTGGACGCATCTATCTTAATCGAGGGAACCGATCTGACAATGGATCAGACGCGACCAAGTGACATCGCCGATGTCGGAG
>JAFAOW010000179.1 GCA_019247455.1 Acidobacteriota bacterium
CGCAGGAGGGGAAGGTGAATTGGTAGCGGACAGCCGTACGCCATCTTCTGAGGGAACTTCGTTTTCACAGTCGGGCCGGCTGGTCCATCTGGATGCAGTCCGCGGCTTCGCTGTCCTCGCTATCCTTATACAACATTTTATTGTACCGCTGCCCTCTGGGCCGGAAAGCCTATGGCTGCGCACAGTTCAAAGCACATTCCTACAACATGGCTTTAAAGCTGTGAGCGTATTTTTCGTACTCAGCGGATTTCTGATCGGAGGGATCCTTGTACGAGAAATCAGCAGTACGCATTCGCTCAATGCCCACCGATTCTATGTACGCCGAGTATTCAGGATCTGGCCAGCGTATGTTGTTTGGCTAGCAATGACCTTTGTGTGGCTTTGGGCCCGCACACCTCTCTGGATCGTTTATACCAACGACTTGCATTATCTAGCCCTCCGAGCCTTATGGCCCAACTTTTTGCACCTGCAGAATTATGTTCAGGGTACGCCTCCGGAAGTTTGGTCTGTACACGCTTCTCATACCTGGAGTCTCGCGGTAGAGGAACATTTTTACCTTATTCTGCCCCTCGTGCTGCTTTGCGTTGTCGGCTTAGGGAGGCTTTCAAAGCGGCTGATCGGTATCGGGCTCCCCTTATCCATTCTGCTTATCATCGCAGTAGGAATCGCCAGCCGTTCGTATTTGGTAAACATCGGCGGGACCGTGGGCGCCCCGGGCGACTTTCAAGCCCAATGGGCAATGAATTGGCCAACTCACCTGCGCATTGATGAGCTTGGTATCGGTGTGATGATGGGATATCTGCTTGTATATGCCAAAGACGTAGTTCTTCGCCTGCGTCCGTGGCGACTTCTTCTGCTTGCATTAGGTTTCGTCGTGGTCATATGTTCCGACTCGGTGGGCGCCAAGCTAGGACTAAACACTTATGTGCTTGCCCCAGTTCTCAATGCATCGGGTGGCGCTCTGATAGTGCTCTGGGCTTGGCTTGCGGATCAGAGCCTACGGGCAAAAATTGTGGGCATTCCTGTTCAGGCGATCGCTTATGTTGGCGTCATAAGCTATGCGGTTTATCTAATGCATTTCCCTTTCGGACAATATGTTGCCTACACGAGCGCGCCCATAATCCGCACAGAGCATAGCGTGGTGAACTATTTCCTTTGCCTCTTTCTTTACTTGTTTGCAGCGATGATATTTGGCGCAGCCCTTCACTATCTTGTCGAGCGTCCCGGGATGCGGCTTAGAGACAAATGGTCGAAAAACGAGCACAAACAAGTAAGTTTCGAAAAAGGCCTCGTCAATCCTTCTCAAACCTGAGGGCGGCGGAATTCATACAATACCTAAGCCCCGTCGGTTTGGGCCCGTCATCGAAAACGTGGCCGAGATGCGAACGGCATCTTGCACACTGGACCTCGGTCCGTACCATCCCAAATTGCCGGTCCGTCACCTCGATCACATTCTTTTTGTGGACGGGCTGAAAGAAGCTTGGCCAGCCTGTGCCTGATTCGAATTTTGCCTCAGAGCTAAACAGCTTTAGGTGACATGCGGCGCAGTAGTAGGTGCCGTGCTCATGGTTGTCGAAATACTCATTGTGAAAGGCCGGCTCAGTATCTCCCTCACGCAGGACAGCGAACTGGTCTTGCGTTAGCTGCTTGCGCCATTCGTCCTCGCTCTTCACGATCACATTCCCATCGAATACATCATCATTTGAAGGCGTTGGCTCAACAGTTGCAGTGGCTGCCTGCTGCGGCGTCGGTGTCGCGGCCGTCGAAACGATCTCGGGCTTTGCGGGCATCCGGCACGCTCCAAATGCCGAAACCAAAAGTGCTGCAAACGCGAATAGGATTGCGTATCTCATTCTCTGGTTAATTCGGTTCACCGGGACTTTCAGATTCATAACCTTATTAAACTATAATCGCCGCGGGACATGCCCAAACAGATCGAATACAAACATCCGCTCGCAATTCGCTGGATGCACTGGATCAACTTCCCGCTGCTCGCGATGATGATCTGGAGCGGGATGCTCATCTACTGGGCGAATGCTGTTTACGGCATTCGGATCGCAGGGTACGAGATATTCCATTTTTTCCCCGCCTGGTTTTACGAAACGCTCGGCATTCCCTACCGGCTTGCCGAGGGCTTGCAGCTTCATTTCTTTTTTATGTGGCTCTTCGCGGCGAATGGAGTCGCATACGTGATCTATCTCGCGATCTCGGGCGAATGGCGGGCGCTGCTGCCCATACCTTCATCATTCAGGCGGGCGGGTCAGGTCGCTCTTCATGATGCGCACATCATCAAAGACAAGCCGCCGCAAGGTAAGTACAACGACGCGCAGCGGATCGCGTATACCGGTGTGATCCTGATGGGTGCGGGGTCTATCATCACGGGCCTGTCGATCTATAAACCGACGCAGCTCGCATGGCTCACGGCACTGTTCGGAGGCTACGGCTGGGCACGGTGGTTCCACTTTTGGCTGACGATATTGTTCGTGCTGTTCTTCCTAGTGCATGTAATTCAGGTCATCCTCGCGGGTTGGAGCAACTTCCGTTCGATGATCACGGGGCGCGAAGTCGTGGAATCTGGCGAGCCCATCGCCGCCGAGCAGGAGGTGGCCGCATGAGTGACGAGCGCGACGACATAAAGCTCGACGAGGTGCGGGGTATTGAGTCAGGGAAGCGCTCCGACAACACGGCCGGCATCCTCAAAGAGAAGCGCGTGCTGTCTGAGCCGCTCTCCGACGTCGAGGCTCGCAAGCGGATGACTGGTTATTCGCGGCGGGGTTTTATCACCGGCGGGGCGGCCGCGTTGATCGCCGTGTTCGGCTGGCGTTGCATGCCCGATGAGACCAAAGCGAATCTTTTGCGTCGCTCATTGGAGTTTGACGAGCGTGTCGCTCAGGTATTTTACCGGCCGACAAGGCTCGCCCCCGAATTCGCGCCCGAGAGCGTTTCGGCTCCGAGAACCAATGGTATGGAGGGGCTGGAAGGAGAATTCGATCCCGCATCCTGGAGGCTCTCAGTAGGCGGCTTGGCCGGGAGAAATGACGATCTGGTCCTGACGCTCGATGACATCAAAAAACTGCCCGTTACCTACATGGTCACTGAGCTGAAATGCATCGAGGGCTGGAGCATCATCGTCGAATGGGCAGGGGTCAGGTTCTCTGACTTCATGAAGGCTTATGCGCCAAAAACGATCAATGGGACCGCGCCTGACGTAGTTAACCGTCCGACAGAACTCGTGCCTTATGTTTCGCTGGCGACTCCCGACCAAAAGTATTTTGTCGGTTGGGATATGCCGAGCATCCTGCATCCGCAGACGCTGCTCGCATACGAAATGAACGGCCGGCCACTTACCCCTGATCATGGTGCGCCGTTAAGGATCGCGTCACCCACGAAGTACGGCATCAAACAGCTCAAGCGGATCGGCAGGATAGAATTTACGGCCGAGCGCCCCCGTGATTTTTGGGCTGAGCAGGGCTACGACTGGTACTCGGGCCATTAACAATGTCATCTGGCACCCGCGACATCGAGTTCATATACCTGAACGAGGAATTCTATGCTACGCACGTCCCGGTACCGGATCTCGATCTGCTGCTCGCCGCGGGATGGCGGCACTTTGGCGAGAGGTTCTACCGCTACACACCTGGTTTCTATAACAGCGAAGTTCGTGTGGTAATGCCGCTGAGGGTCTGCCTCGACAGGTTTCGCTTTTCAAAAAGCCAGCGGCGGTGCCTTCGCAGGAATGCGGATCTCGAATGCAGGATAATTCCCGCCGAGGTAACGCCCGAGGTCGAGGAGCTGTTTCATGCTCACCGCCAGCGATTTCATCGCGACGCGCCGTATTCGCTATACGATTTCCTCTCCGACGAGCCGGAGCATATTCCGGCGCCAGGTCTGCTGCTCGAGGTGCGCGAGGGAGACACTCTTGTCGCGGCGAGCTACTTCGAGCGAGGCGAAGCGACGATCTCAAGCCTCTATGGGATGTTCATCCCCGGTCACGAAAAACGCGGCCTCGGCATCTTTACACTCCTCAAAGAGATCGAGTACGGCCTCGATCGCGGCATGCGTTTCTTCTACCCCGGATACGCTTACGAAGGAGAGTCATTTTACGATTACAAAAAACGCTTGGGATCACTCGAGTACTTTGACTGGCAGGGGAATTGGATGGAGTATTCGCCATAGAGTCACGGAGATAGATGAGAATAAATAAGGCTGTTATGGATCTTCGTGTTATTCGAGGCGTTTTCCAAAGGGCCGCCCTTTGCCTCATCTGCCTCTGTGCTCTCTGTGGCCAATCAAAAGCTCAGGATTGGCAAACCCTCAAGCCCGGCGTTGAATATGCTCAGGTCACCAAAGAGATCTCAGGCCTCAAGGTCAATATGAACCTCCTCCGACTTGACCTCACAAAAGTGCGGCTCGATGTCGTTCACGCATTCGACAAGGCTATCGGTGTTGATACACCCTCGAATATTGCAAAGACTCACAGAGCCTTTGCGGCGATCAATGCGGGTTTTTTTAGACTGGATACGAGTCAGTGGCTGGGTGAAGACGTAGGTGCTCTCGTGGTCAACCATCATCTGCTTAGCGAGTCACACGAGAAGCGAATCGCTTTACTGATAAACAATCATCTGCGCACTACCGAAACGATAATCGGTCATCTAAATCTGAATTGCACGATCGTTGTTGGAAAGTACGATTTTCCGGGTCGCGGTATTAATCGGCAGCGCGGGGATTATGAGATGGTTGCTTATACCCCGGCATTTGGACCTTCCACTCTGACTTCCGCGGGTGGACTCGAAGTTGTAGTAGCAAACCGGAGGGTCGTGAGTATCAACAATGCTTCGGGCAACTCGATGATACCAAGAAACGGTTTCGTCGTATCCGCGGGGAAAGGAGTCGGAGATATGATGTTGCAACCGGCGGCTCGTCTCGGCGCATTTTCGTTCCTTCGTATTGCCTACAACGAGTTGAAATCGTCTCAGCGCGGTCCGATCTTGTATAACGAACGGTATGAGGATGTGGTTTCAGGCGTTCCTCAACTCATCAGGAACGGTAAAATTGACATCACCTGGCAGGAAGAAAAAGTGTCGAAGTCTTTCGTCGAGACTCGCCATCCGCGAACGGCGGTCGCCAAGCTCAAGGACGGCAAATTCCTGATGATCACGGTCGACGGACGTTCGGAATCGTCGGGCGGCATCGGATTGCAGGATCTTGCCGAATACCTGCTCTCACTCGGTGCGGTAGATGCAATGAACCTCGACGGCGGCGGCTCGACAACTATGTGGATCGACGGCAAAGGTGTCGTCAATCACCCGAGCGACAAAGAAGGCGAGCGAAAGGTCTCTGATGCATTGCTTGTTACGCTGCGCAGGCCAAAGTAACTGTCTTGCGGCTTGCCGCTCTATTTGCGGAGAAGCTTGCTTCTCCGAAACGTCTCTCATTTTTCCTTATGCGGCTGTGCCGCCGGCGGCATAGCCGCGGGGTCGAGTTCTTACGAACCTCGGAAAGGCGAGCCTTTCCGCAAATAGACGGGCAAGCCCGAAAGGCAAAATACAGAACGCCCGCCGGTTATCGCACCTTCGCCGTGCTAATATCATTCTCAAATCCGTTTTCACGACCTGACAATATGAATCGCATTCTTCTCGTTGCCCTTGTCGCCGCGTGTGCCATATCCGCATTCGCGCAACCCCAGCCCGCCGCTAAAAAGACGATCTCTGCATTCACCGAAAAGATGCAGAAGATCGACGGCTTTCAGCCGCTCTATCTCAATCCCGAGGACGGCAAGATCTATCTCGAGGTCACCGGATGGAATAAAGAGTTCCTGCTGCTCGCGAGCTTGCCAGCGGGTGTTGGCTCCAACGCGATCGGACTCGATCGCAATCAGCTCGGCTCGACGAAGGTCGTGCGCTTTGAGCGGGCCGGCAATAAGGTCCTGCTCGTCGAGCCAAACTACGATTATCGCGCCCTGACCAATAACGCCTCTGAGAAAAAGTCGGTAGAAGATTCCTTTGCAAAGTCGGTGATCTGGGGTTTCAAAGTCGAGGCGTCAGAGGGCGACCGGGTACTTGTCGATGCGACAAGCTTTTTGATCCGCGACGCGCATGGCGTGGCCAACTCACTGAACCGAGCGCGGCAGGGCACCTATGGATTCGATGAGAGCCGCAGTGCGCTGGCGTTCGCAAAAGGCTTTCCAAAAAATACCGAGGTTGAGGCGACTATAACGCTTACTTCAAATGCCGAGGTCGGCCCTCAGATCCGCGAGGTAACACCTACGGCAAACTACGTCACGATCCGCGAGCGGCAATCTTTTGTCGAGCTGCCGGATGACGGGTACAAGCCGCGCAAATTCGACCCTCGGGTCGGAACGATTCCCATTTCCTTCTACGATTTCGGCACTAAGATCAACGAGGACCTTGAGCAGCGCTGGGTGCGCCGCCACCGGCTCGAGAAAAAAGATCCGACTGCCGCCATCAGCGATCCAGTCAAGCCGATCGTTTACTACGTCGATAACGGCGCTCCGAAAGATATCCAAGATGCCCTGATCGAAGGCGCGTCATGGTGGAACCAGGCTTTTGAAGCTGCGGGATTTCGCAACGCTTTTCAGGTAAAGGTACTGCCGGCCGACGCCGATCCAATGGACGTCCGCTACAACATGATCAACTGGGTACACCGCTCGACGCGAGGCTGGTCACTCGGCGGCTCGATCTCCGATCCGCGCACAGGCGAGATCATCAAGGGCGATGTGACCCTCGACTCTTCGCGAGGCCGTCAGGACATACTCCTGGGATCGGGAATGGTTCCCCAGTTTTTGGCGGGCGGGGATGTGTGCGATTTCGGCGCGGTCGCTGATGAAGATTCGCTGGCCGCCGAGACCGGCGACGCCACGTCGATGACCTATCAGCGGATTCGCCAGCTAGCGGCGCACGAAGTGGGCCACACGCTTGGCTTTGCACATAACTTTGCCGCCAGCACTTACGGCCGGGGCTCGGTGATGGACTATCCGGCGCCTGTTATCGAAATCAAGAACGGCAAGCTTGATTTCTCTAACGCGTACGCTGTTGGGATCGGCTCTTATGACAAATTTGCGGTCACGTGGACGTATGCGCAGTTTGCTCCGGGTACTGACGAGCAAGCTGCCTTGGACAAGATCGTGCGTGACGGCATCGCCGCCGGCATGCTCTTCCTCACGGATCAGGACGCCCGCCCGGCGAACGGCGCAGACCCGCGCGCAACGCTTTGGGATAACGGCTCGGATCCCGTATCGATGCTCAAGCACGAGATGCAGGTTCGGCGCATCGGACTCGACAATTTTGGGATAGGCAGCATCCCTGTCGGCGCCCCGATGTCGGAGCTTGAGCAGCGGTTCATGCCGCTCTATTTGCATCACCGTTATCAGCTCAATGCCGATATAAAGAATCTTGGCGGCGTGTACTATACCTTCTCGGTCCGTGAAAGAAGCGGCCCTGTTCCCTCTCAGGTCAACGAGATCGTACCCTCCGCGCGGCAGCGTGAAGCACTCGCCGCAGCGCTTGAGACCCTTGACGTAAAGGAACTCACGATTCCGGATGAATTGCTGCGTCTTATGCCGCCCGTCGCGTTCGGAATGGGCTCATCACGCTCGGAGCTTTTTGCAAAGCGAACGACACCGATCTTCGACGCGGTCGGCGCGGCGGAGATATCGGCGGAACTCACCTACGCAGGATTGCTTGAGCCGACCCGGGCGGCGCGGATGATCGAGTTCAATTCGCGCGACAAAGCAAACCCGCATTTCCGCGAAGTCGTCGATGCACTGGTCGGCAAAGTTTGGGGTACACCCTATTCTGCGAGCGCGAAAGAAGCGGCGATCCAACGTGGCCTGCAAAGCCTGCTCGTCTCGGACCTGATGGATCTGGCCGCGGACGCTAATGCCGCCCCGCAGGTCCGTGCGGTGGCTACACAGGCGCTTCGCTCCTTACTTGCTAAGACGAAGGGAACGACTTTGGGCGAAAATGCCGCCCATTATCAGGCAACATCGGACGATATCGAGCGGTTCCTTGCCCGGCCCGACGCTCCGCGTAAGCAAACCCAACCGCTCGCAACTCCCCCCGGGGATCCGATCGGGAATTAGCGGCTTATTAGATTCAAATATTCCTCTACTCCTTTGGGTGAGAAGTCATTCGAGATAAGCCCAATGTAGTTATCCGGTCGAAGGATGACGTAAAAGGATTCCTGCGTGCCAAAAAGCTCGCTGACGTGCGGGAACAGCGAGTAGAAGTGGGAGTCGACCTTGCCCTCCCATTTTTTCATCAAGTCATCCGGCAAGGGCTGTATCTCGCCCTTGCCGTCGTGAAAGATCGCGAGATGAAAGCACGGCCCCCGGAGATCGTCGTATACACTTCTGCCGTCGAGCTCGAACCACGGCATCCGGTCGCCCGCTTTGACTGCGAAGTCCCCTATCTGTCTGCTTAGCGAGTCATCTTCGTAATTGATCTGGATCTGCGAGATACGTGGGAAAACAAACTTCTTAACCAGGTCGAGGCTAAACAGAAACTGAGCGATATACGGAAAAATATAGAGACGCGCGAAGGCCGTTATGGGCTCCGGCCCGGCCGCCAGGCCAAAGAAACGATCGGTCGTTTTCGTTAGCTGCTCCGCGTTCGGCAACCGCTCTTCGTTGTAAGTATTCAGCAATTCCCCGCTTGCATCACCGCGAAGGACCCAGGCCAGCTTCCATGCCAGGTTATAGCCATCCTGAATGCCAGTATTCATGCCCTGTGCGCCGGCCGGCGAATGAATATGCGCCGAGTCTCCGGCGAGGAAGCACCGGCCGACAGAAAACCTGTCCACGTGTCGTGTGTGCACTTTATAGGTCGAGAACCAGTTGACATCGGTAACAGCAAGCTCCAGTTCAGCGTCCTTTTTGATCTGTTGCTCGATCTCTTCGTACAAAATGTCGCCCTCATCCTTGGCGAATTCTTCCGGGAACGTTCCAACGATCCTATATCGCCTGTCGCCCACCATGGGGAAAAATGCGAGCAGCGAGTTTTTCATCAGGAATACCTGCAGTGCGTCGTGCG
>JAFAOW010000206.1 GCA_019247455.1 Acidobacteriota bacterium
GTCATCGCCCATATAAATAAGAAATATGAGGATCGTAAAGAGGAGGAATTCTACTGCCATTTCGAGTGCTTTCGCAGATTAGTAAATGACGACGGAATTATGTATATTGCGGAACCTGACTGTTCAACCATCGGCGAAATCGCTGCCGAATACGAGGACGACGACGATGAATAAGTTTCACGGAGGCGCATTCTGTCCGGTGATGGGCGCGGTCTTCAAAACCGTTTGTGAGTGCGCGAGAGCGTATCTCAGGTGGGTTCGACTCCCACACGCCTCCGCCAAATTCCGCTTGAATATCGTAGACTAGCTCTCGTGTTGATGGAGCTGTCAGGCAAGGTCTGGAAGCTGCTAACCCCGGGTTGGCGTTCCCGCCTGGCGCGGCTCCTCCAACCGACGTTCACAGCCTCCGCTGCAGGGATCATAACGAATACAAAAGGTGAGGTTCTCTTGCTGGATCATCTCTTGCGCCCTCGGTCCGGTTGGGGCATCCCCGGCGGTTTCCTCAAGAAGGGCGAACAGGCACACGAAGCCATGATCCGCGAGGTCCGTGAAGAATGCGGCATAGAGGTCAGCGATGCGAGGCTGTACCGAGTTCGTACGCTTCGTCGGCACATCGAGATCATCTTTACAGCGACGGCGGAGGGTGAACCGAAAGTAGCAAGCCGCGAGATCACTCAGGCAAAGTGGTTTTCGCTCGAGGAGCTTCCTTCCGAGATGAGCCGCGGTCAACACGAGGTGATACACGCAGCTTTGGGTCGCTAGTTTTGAACACCTCGGTTCGCGGGTTGTATAATTCAGTTTATGGAAAGGAGTTCAGTTGACCTTATTCCTCCCCCTGAAAGGGTGATGGAGATACTCACAAGCACCGGTGCCTATAGACACGGACATTTCATTTATCCGAATGGCAAGCACGCGTCGCATTATTTCCAGATGCCGCTGGCTTTCCGGTATTACGACAACGCGCGTATCTTGTCCGTTGGTCTTAGCCGCCTCTTTCGCATGGAGACCAACATCGCCAAGGCCCTGCCAAAGGTTTCGATAGTCTCACCGAGTCCGGGCGGCATCATGGTCGCTTTCGGCGTCCGAGAAGCTCTCAGTGCAGACCAGATCTATTGGGCCGAGATGGAGGACGGTAAGCGTCAGTTTCGGCAGTACATCGGCAGCGGCGACGTTTATCCCGCGATCATAGTCGACGATATTCTTCGTTCCGGCAGAGCCATTAAGGAAACGATCAGTCTAGTAAAGGAGCTTGGCACCGATGTGATAGGGGTCGGCTCGATAGTCGCGTTTGAGGGTGCGCCTACAGATTTTGACGGCGTTCCGGTGAAGACGTTGATGAAGTTTGATGTCAATTTTTACTCGGACGAGACCGAGTGGAAAGGATCACGAAGCGCAAGCGAATCACCGGTCGAGACAGTCAGGTTCTAGGAGATCTTATGAAGTTACCAGGCGGACTCGATCTTGAGTCGATGATGCAGCAGGCTCAGGCCATGCAGGAGCAGATGGGCCGCGAGATGAAGCAGATGACCGTTGAGGCAGCTGCCGGCGGAGGTGCCGTCACGGTGACGATGCGCGGGGATTTTGAGGTCGTCGCGATAAAGTTCTCACCCGATGTCGTCAAAGACGGGGACGTCGAAATGCTGCAGGATCTGACCGTAGCCGCCCTCAATGAAGCCCGCCGTAAGGTCGAGGAATCGCTCAAGGGCAAGCTCGGGGGAATGCTGCCGCCCGGCATGATGTAATGCTTGATTATTCAGAGCCGGTCGCAAAGCTGATCGACGAATTCAAACGTCTGCCAGGCATTGGCAGCAAGTCAGCCCAACGGCTGGCTTTTTATGTGCTTCGCCGACCGCAAGCCGAGGTCGAGAATTTTGCGTCGGCGCTTCTTGAGGTGAAGGCGAAGATCGTCTTTTGCTCGGTGTGCAATAACCTGACGGACGTCGACCCCTGCCTTTATTGTTCGAATCCGAAACGTGATCGTGGCATCATCTGCGTGGTCGAGGAACCTTACAATCTCGTCGCCGTTGAAAAGACCCGTTCTTTTCGGGGGCTCTATCATGTCCTTCACGGGACGCTCTCTCCGATGCGCGGCATCGGACCTGACGAGTTGATGCTCGCTAATCTGATAACCCGGCTCCGGCCCGAAAATAATGACGGCGTTGAGATCCGCGAGGTGATCATTGCCACAAATCCCACCACCGAGGGAGAGGCGACCGCGAACTACATTGCCCGTCTGCTAAAACCTCTCGGCGTCCTCGTCACCCGTATCGCAATGGGAATGCCCGTTGGCTCCGATTTAGAATTCGTCGACGAGGTCACCATGGATAAGGCCCTCGCCAACCGCCACGCGATCTAACTAGAAAGAACGAACCGTTGCGATGATCTGAGCGATCTGCCGCGCTGAGAGATTCTTAAAGGCCGGCATCTTGCCGCGGCCATTCTTGATAATCCGCGTCATCTTTTCCGTACTCATATTCTGAATGGTCGAGTCGGTCAGGTCGTCGGCCTCAAGCTGCCGGCCCTTCGCGGTGTTTGCGCGGCCGTCACCACCGTGGCAGCGTGCGCAATACGTGCCGTACGGCCCGGCAAGATTCGCCTCAGCCGACGGCTCTGCAAGAGCGACAGCTGCGGGACGACTAGCCGTAAAACCAAGCCCCGCGACAACGGCAAACAGTGCAACGAGAGTAACTTGCAGGATTCTTTTCATAAGGTTCGATTTTGACGAATGGAGAGTGTTTTATCAACCCTTTGATGCTTAGCGGGGAATGCGCGTCGGTGCTAATATGGGCGCCTATGAGTAAACAGCTGGACACGATGGCGATCTTAAAGCTGTACGAACTTCGCCGTGATCCTGAGATGCGAGCCGCACGCCAGTGGTTCTCGTCTCAATTCGCCCCGGCCTCGGCGGTGGATATCGTCAACCTCTATCGAGGCGGCGAACGCGCGAGCGCCAATTTTCGAATGGTCGTCTCCTACTGGGACACGGCAGCATCGCTCGTTCTGAACGGCGGTATCGACGAGAAGATGTTCCTCGACGCCAACACGGAGCACGTCTTTATTTACGCAAAGATAGCCGATTACCTGCCCGAGGTTCGCGAGATCTTTGGCGAACCGGACTTTTTTATCCATCTCGAAACGCTCGCCAAGCGATCCTCAAATTATGAGAAGAAGGCCGGGAACCGCAAGCGGCTAATGCAAATGTGGATCGAGGCGGGTAAATCAGAACCGAATGCGTAAGAACGGCAGCGGGGTGAGCCACCAGGCCGCTTGGCTTCCGACCCACGGCATAACGTGCTATAAATGAAACAATGGCCCGCTATGTCATCAAACGTGATAAAAAGGAGCTTCCGGAGAAGCTTACCCGATATCGAGCCGAACTGAATGATGAGCAGTTCCGGGTGGTGACCGCGCAGCCAAAAGCAGCGCTGGTTGTTGCCGGAGCTGGTACCGGCAAGACACGCGCGATAACTTACCGCGTTGCTTACCTCATCGAGCATGGCGTTTCACCTCAGAGGATACTTCTAGCGACGTTTACAAACCGCGCCGCGAGGGAGATGCTTCGCCGGGTCGAGGGTTTGACCGGCTCTCAGAATGTTCACCGTGTGTGGGGCGGCACTTTTCACCGCATTGCGAATTTGATCCTCAGGCGGCACGCGGTGTCGATAGGCTTTTCACAGAACTACTCGATACTCGACAGTGAGGACGCCCGTGATTTCATAAACGTTTGTATCGATGAAGCTGCGATCGATACGAAGAAGCGGCGCTTTCCAAAGGCTGAGATCATCCAGTCGATCATCTCGTATGCGAATAACACAGATACGTCAATTTATGAGGTGATCGTCAGGCAGTATCCCTATTTTGAGATGCTGGCGGAGCAGATCGAGCGGATCGACACGATCTACCGTTGCGGGAAACAAGAGCGCAACGTGATGGACTACGACGACCTCCTGATAAATCTCAAGCGGCTGCTGACCGAGAAGCCCGATATCCACAAAGTGTTCGCGGATCAGTTCCAGCACATTCTCGTCGACGAATACCAGGACACAAACAAGCTGCAGGCCGAGGTCATAGACCTGCTTGCCGTGAAGTATCGCAACGTAATGGTCGTCGGTGACGATGCGCAGTCGATCTTTGCGTGGCGAGGCGCTGAGTTCTCGAATATCTACGAGTTTCCTAAGCGTTATCCCGAAGCTCAGCTCTTCAAATTGGAGACAAATTATCGCTCGACCCCCGAGATCCTCGGCCTGGCGAATACCTCTATCTCAAATAACCGCAAACAGTTCCCGAAGATGCTAACGGCGGTGAAGCGTTCGCGGGATATGCGCCCTGCGCTCGTGCCTTGCTCCGACGTCGAGCAGCAATCGGCGTTTGTCGCTTCGCGAATACTGGAGCTGCGAGACGAAGGAACGCCGCTCGAGGAGATGGCGGTGATCTACCGGTCGCATTACCATTCGATCGAATTGCAACTTGAACTCACTAGGCGGGGCATCCCGTATCGCGTCCAATCGGGCGTGCGGTTCTTCGAACAGGCGCATATCAAGGATGTCGTTTCTTACCTGCGCATTATCGTCAACCCTCGCGACGAGCTCGCCTGGAAGCGCGTTCTAAAGATGATCCCGGGCGTTGGAAATACGATCGCCAACCGGATCTACGAGCATATTGCCGCAGTGCCGGAAAACCGAGCGCTTATCGGATCGACAGACGGCTCTGCCCTACTAAAGCCGGAATTATTGCAGTCTGTGCCTCGCCTTCGAGAGTCGTCGAGTTGGCGCAACTTCATCGTCCTGCTCGAGATGCTCGTTGCTCAGGAGAATCGCAACGATCCCGCCAGGCAGATCGAGCTCATACTCACTCATGGATATGAGGACTATCTTCGCGAGAACTATGAGAACGCCGACCTTCGCATCGAGGACATCAAAGGGCTCTCGGCATACGCGAGCCGGTACAACTCGACGGATGATTTCTTGTCTGAGCTGGCCCTGCTCTCGACGGAGCGCTTCAAGGAACCTCAGCCGCTTGTGGGCGAAGAGCTGCTCGAGGGCTCGACCGAAGACGAACTGCTGACGCTCACCTCCGTTCATCAGGCGAAGGGCCTTGAGTGGAAGGCGGTCTTCATAATTTGGGCGGCCGAAGGTAAATTCCCGTCACCGCGTTCACTCAAAGAGATCGATAGTGAGGAAGAAGAGCGCCGCCTTTGGTACGTGGCCATCACTCGCGCCAAGGACGAACTTTATCTAACGTATCCACTCCTCATGACCGACTACAATCGCCAGACCGTTCTTCAAAAGCCGTCGCGGTTCATAACTGAATGTCCCGCCGCACTCTTTGAGGTCTGGGACCTTGAGGAAGAGAACGCGCTGACTGGATCCGCGCCATTCGAGCTGTCCGCAAGCGATAAATATTTGAATTGACTCTTGCGGCAAGCCCTTAACCCTCACTTCTTGGTCCAAGCAACCGTTTCAGAACCTCGGCGCATCTAGGGTGCTAGAGGCCTCTCTCAGACTCTTCCCCGGAACAATTTACTGATCTTTTTGTCTAATTGATTGGCGTAAGCCTTTAGCTGTGAAGCGCTTAACGTCTGAGGAGGGAATTATGTCCAAACGCAGCTTTATCGATTCCGTCGAGGTAAAAACCCCGTGCTCAGAGAGCTGGGATGAGATGATTGGCACGAATCGCATCCGCTTCTGCTCGCACTGCGCGAAACACGTAAATAACATTTCTGAGATGACCCGCAAAGAAGCCGCGCGATTCGTACGCGCCTCAGGCGGGAACATCTGTATTAGGTACATCGCAGATCCGACGACACGCCGCCCGCTCTTCGCAGACGGACTAATCCAAATAGCGCGCCGTACGCCGCGGCTCACCGCAGGGGTGATGGCCGCTTCGCTTACGGTTGCCACAGTTAGGGCGCAGGAAGCAAAACCAGACGTTACACCCTCGCCATCACCCATCGACACGATAACTCTGGCCGCGAGCCCGGAACTGCCAGCCATCGCGGCGGAAGCGACACCCTCGCCGACTCAAGTCGGATCCGGCGGCCGGGTAAGCGGGACAGTGACCGACCCGAACGGGGCGGTTGTTCCAGGCACATCCGTCACGATCACATCCGAAGACGGAAGAATCGGTTTCAAAGGCACTACTAATGAGAATGGCGTTTATAACGCTTTGGGGATACCCGCCGGTGTTTATACGCTGACTTTCGTAGCTCAGGGCTTCAAGACCTCCCACGTCATACATGTCGGGGTCTACGACGGACAGGAACCGCGAGTTGACGTGAACCTCGATGTCGCCGTTCCCGAATTCGCGTTAGGCGGCGTTATCGGTTCCATTGAGTACCGTACCCCACTTGCCCAGGCTGTCGCAGACGACGATCTCGACAAGGTCCGTGACCTGCTCGCTCACGGCGAGAACGTCAATGGCAAGGATGAGAATTATGACAACATCACGCCGCTATTCATAGCGGTCGAGAATGGCAGCGTCGAAATGGTGAAACTGCTGCTTGGTTTCGGAGCGAAAGTAAACGCGAGGAATAAAGATAAGCAGACTCCGCTAATGTATCTCGATCGCGATGCGACTCCGGAGCTCGTCGAAGTGCTTTTAAGGGCCGGGGCCAAGGTCAACGCGGTAGACAAGGACGGCAATTCTCCGTTGATCCGTGCCGCAGCAGATTGTGACCCAGAAATAGTAAAAGCGCTTCTCGACGCCGGCGCCGACGTCAAGGCGGTTAACGGCGAGGGCCGGACTGCACTCCTCGAGGCCGCGAATTCAGACATCATAGAGAAGGTCAGATCTCTGATCGCAGCGGGTGCTGAGGTTAATGCAAAGGACAAAGAGGGCAAGAACGCGTGGGACCTGACCAGCGATCACGATATCGAGTTGCTGCTAATGGCCTCCGGCACGGTCGCACATCCGAAGCTGGATGACAACGGTGCCCTAGCGCAGGCCGACGCGACACCGTCTCCCACACCGCCTATACACTGAAATTACCGGGCGGTTTTCACCGGAATTATTTCCTAGGTGATAGCCGCCCGGTATGCCATACTGATCTTGCAAACCTCTTTGCTAATGCGGATCTCAGCGACAGGACAACGCGATCCGCAACTTGTGCTCTTTAGCTAACTGAAGCCTCGCCCTTGTAATTTGGCTCCATTCGGTTATCAGCAATCTTCCTGCTTTCACGGAGCAACCGAATGTTAGATACAAGCACTCGTGGGCAAGAGCACGACCCCCTCGACATTGCCGCTAGATCGCTGTTATCACTGAAGGACGAGATCGCCCGCGGCATAGTCGACATAGACCCCTCAGTCGTCGAATCAATGCAGCAGAGATTGGAGCGGCTAAAGTCAACCCGCGACAGGCTGCGATCAGGAC
>JAFAOW010000026.1 GCA_019247455.1 Acidobacteriota bacterium
TGAGATGTCGAGGCCGCCTTCGATGAGGACGCTCATTTGGTACCAGGTCTCGTACATCTCGCGGCCGTAGATGCCTTTGACGGTGAGCATGTTGAAGATGATCGTCTTCCAGTTGATCGCGAACTCGTCCGACGGGATGCCGAGGAATGCCACGTTGCCGCCGTGCGCCATGTTCGCAAGCATGTCGCGAAACGCCTGCGGATTGCCCGACATCTCCATGCCGACGTCGAAACCCTCTTTCATGTCGAGCTCCTTTTGGACGTCCTCGAGCTTTTTCTCGGCGACGTTGACGCAGGTGAAGTCGCCCATCTTCTCTGCGAGTTCGAGACGTTTTGGATTGACGTCCGTGATCACAACATGTCGTGCACCCGCATGCTTCGCGACCGCGGCCGCCATGATGCCGATCGGGCCGGCGCCGGTGATCAGTACGTCCTCGCCAAAGACCTCAAACGCCAAGGCCGTATGAACTGCGTTTCCAAAAGGATCGAATATCGCGGCGACGTCGGTGTCGATGCTACGCTCGTGCTTCCAGATGTTGGTGTACGGCACGGCCATGTACTCGGCGAAGCCGCCGTCGGTGTTCACGCCAAAGCCGAGCGTGTGAGCGCATTTATAACGCCGCCCGGCGAGGCAGTTGCGGCAGCGGCCGCAGACGAGATGACCCTCGACACTGACGATGTCGCCGACAAAGAAGTCGCTGACATTCGAGCCAACCTCGACGATCGCGCCGCACAGTTCGTGACCCAGGATCGTGGGAACATGAATCGTCTGCTGGGACCACGTGTCCCAGTTGTAGATATGAACGTCCGTGCCGCAGATGCCGGTCTTTTTCATGCGGAGCAGCACGTCATTTATGCCGATGGTCGGCTCCGGCACCTCCTCGAGCCACAACCCCGGCTCGGCCTTGCTCTTCACGATCGCCTTCATTGCCTCGATGATAACAAAGCCCGCCCGCCTTTCTTAAATGCACATATTTTCGTTAAATTTGGCTAACTGTTATCCTTACAACTTATGTCTGATGCACGTGCACAGATCGAATCGGTCCGCCAAACATTCCTCGACGCATTCGGCCCCTTTGCCGATGTAAATGTCGATGGAATGTCACTGCCGGATGCCGACAACCAGCTGCGTGAACTCGGCGATCTGAAGGTGCGCTTTACCGGCAAGAAATCGGAGCTCAGCGGCCTCATGAAACTCGTCGGGCAGGCCGCTCCTGAAGATCGAGCAGCCGTGGGCCAGCTCGTGCAGGCTCTGAACCGTGAGATAAGCGAAGCCATCGAAACCGCGGAAGCACGGCTCAAAAGTCGAATCACCGACCTTAAGATCGAACGCGAACGTCTCGACGTCACACTTCCCGGTCGTCGGCCGCGTCCCGGGCATCTTCACCCGATCACACTTTTGCGGCAAAAGATCGAGGACATTTTCGTATCGATGGGCTACACGATCGAAGATGATCGCGAGATAGAGACCGATTATTACAATTTCGACGCGTTGAATATTCCTGAAGGACATCCGGCCCGCGAGTCCCAGGATACGTTTTACACGACGGACGGCCTTGCTCTGCGATCGCAAACGTCTACCGTACAGATCCGCGCGATGGAACGCCGCGGTGTGCCCATTCGCATTCTCGCGCCGGGCAAGGTCTATCGCCGCGACACGCCCGACATGACGCATACGCCGATGTTCCATCAACTCGAGGGGCTCTGCGTCGACAAAGGTATCACGATGGCTCATTTGAAAGGCACTGTCACCGAGTGGCTGCGTCGAATGTACGGCGAAGATACGCGTACGCGCTTTCGCCCGAGTTACTTCCCTTTCACGGAACCCTCGGCGGAATTCGATTTTTCATGCTTTAAGTGCCGCGGAACGGGCCAGTTTGAGGGCGAACGCTGCCGCCCGTGCAAAGGCTCCGGCTGGATCGAGCTCGGCGGCTCGGGGATGGTCCATCCAAATGTTTTGCGTGCCTGCGGGGTGGACCCGACCATCTATTCGGGCTTTGCGTTCGGCTTCGGCCTCGAGCGAATGACCGCAATGATGTACTCCATCGACGACATACGGCATCTGTTTGAGAATGACGTCCGTTTTCTAGAGCAATTTCGGTAAATGGCGGAGAAGCTCACCCCAAAGTGGATAGGCGTGGTCGCCCTCATTCTTGGGCTTTTGTCGGCTCTGATGTTGGTTTTTGAGTTAAAGGACGGGACACTTCTCGGAAGCAAGTCCGACGGGATGACCGTAACTTCGCATCCTGTTGTGTTCTTTATCGGCGTAACCCTCCAGGGCCTCGTCGTTTTACTTTTGATGTTCGGCGGTCTTTCGATCGCTCGCCGCAAAGATAGATGAATATTAGCTACAACTGGCTAAAGGATCTCATAGATCTCGATATGTCCGCCGACGAACTGGCGGAGAAATTGACGCGCGTCGGTCTGGCGGTCGAGGGCGTCCACCGGCACGGCGACGACCAAATATTGGACATTGACCTGACTTCCAACCGGCCGGACTGTCTGTGCCATCTAGGCGTCGTCCGCGAAGTTGTCGCGGTGACACAGGCGGCGGCTTTAGCATTGAGAACGGCATTGCCGGGCGAAAAAACACGAGCAGTAGCGAGTGCGCCCCTCATGCACGAGAACCGGGCAGATCTAGTTACGATCGACGATCCCGACCTCTGCAGCCGCTTCACCGCCCGTATTATTCGCAACGTGAAGGTCGGGCCGTCTCCGAAATGGCTTGTCGAACGACTCGAAGCTGTCGGCGAACGCTCCATTAACAACGTCGCGGATATCACCAATTACGTGATGCTCGACCTTGGACAGCCTATGCACGCATTCGACCTCGATAAGCTCGTGGAGGGCCGGATAGTCGTGCGCCGGGCAAGGCCTGGCGAAAAGATCGTCACCCTTAAGGAAGAGGAAAAAGAGCTCGACTCCAGCATTCTCGCTATCTGCGATGCGGAAAAGCCCGTTGCGGTCGGTGGCATTATCGGCGGATTAAAGTCGAGTATTACGGATACTACCGTTAACGTACTACTTGAGGTCGCATACTTTAACCGCTCTAATATAAGGGCAAGCTCGCGCAAGCTCAGCATTTCGACCGAAGCAAGCTATCGTTTTGAGCGGGGTGTCGATATCGACGCGCTTATCCGTGCTTCAGACAGAGCCACGGCTCTCATCTGCGAGCTTGCGGATGGCGAAGCGGCCGATTTTGCCGATATTTATCCGGTACAGGCGGAGACATTAACCATTCAGTCCCCGGATATCTCGGGTGCAACAAAACGCCTCACAGGCTTGAATGTTGATAAAAGCGACTG
>JAFAOW010000027.1 GCA_019247455.1 Acidobacteriota bacterium
CCGCTTTGCTCAATGCCTACGCGGCCGGGAAGGTGTGTCTTGTGAACAGCTTCCGCAGCAAGCTGGTGCATAAGAAAGCGATCTTTGCGGTGCTGACCAATGAGAAATACGAGCACCTCTTCGACTCCGACGAAATTACTGCGATCAACGAACACGTCCCGTGGACACGCACGTTCCGTGACGAATCAACCGTCAATCAAGGTGCCTCGATCGACCTTGTCGAATGGACCCGCTCAAATTCCGACAAGCTCGTTCTTAAACCCAACGACGAGTACGGCGGCCATGGTATTTATATTGGCTGGAACTCGACAGCCTCGGAATGGGACGACGCCATTCAGCACGCTCTCAAAACTGGGGACTACCTCGTTCAGGAACGCGTGAAGACGGCGAAGGAGACTTTTCCGATGATCAAGGATGACGGCGGTTGGGAGATGGTCGAGCAGCTAGTCGATCTCGACCCGCTCCTTTATTTAGGAAAGGTGGGCTCCGCATTCACCCGCCTCTCATCGAATGAGCTTGCAAATGTCACTGCCGGCGGCGGAATGGTCCCGACATTCATCATCGACGAATGAATTCTGCCAACGCCGTGACAAGCAATGTTCTGGACGAGATGTTCACCCTTGCGGACTTCGAAGCGGCAGCACCGCGGAGGATGTCGTCGATGGCCTGGGAGTATCTCTCGAGCGGTGCGGCTGATGAGACTACACTCCGTTGGAATCGCGAGTCATTCGACAAGATCAAGCTTAACCCGCGTGTCCTGAAGGATGTCAGCTCGCTCGACACGCGTGTCGGAGTCTTTGGACAAACGCTCGCATTTCCTATCATCCTCGCACCCGTTGGACTGCAGAGGCTTTATCATCCCGATGGCGAGATAGCGGCGGTAAAAGGTGCGGCTCAAGCGAACGCAACATACCTCATCAGCAGCTACTCCACGACGCCTCTGGAAGACATTGCCTCCGCGACTGACGGCCAGAAATGGATGCAGATCTACTTACAGCCTGATCGCGAATTCACACGCGACGTGGTTCAGCGTGCCGAGGCCGGCGGGGTCAAGGCATTCTGTGTTACGGTCGATCTGCCAGTGATTGGCGTTCGAAATCGTATGGATCGGGCTCGCTTCGCGGTGCCGCCCGAGATGAGCTGTCCCCATATGATGGAGAATTTTACGGGGTCGCCGATCACCTGGGCAGACGTAGAATGGCTCCGCTCGATCACAAAACTGCCGGTGATATTGAAGGGCATTCTCAACCCCGATGATGCCGAACTCGCGGTTAAGAACGGCCTTGACGGCATCATCGTTTCAAATCACGGGGCTCGCGATCTCGACACGACGCCAGCGACCATCGAAGCCTTGCCTCGCGTCGCCGAACGCGTCGACGATCGGATCACTGTTCTGATGGATGGTGGTATTCGTCGCGGGACCGACGTGCTAAAGGCACTCGCACTCGGTGCGAAGGCTGTGCTGATCGGCCGACCGTTCTGCTTTGGCCTTGCTGCCGGAGGAGCGGACGGAGTAGCAAAAGTAACTGATATACTCCGATGCGAATTTGAGAAAGCGATGGCCCTTACGGGTCGAACATCGATAGCAAGCATAGACGGTTCTGTGATCTGGACCGATTAACAAATGAGCAAAACATCTACATCCCGCCTTCGCGAATTGACCGACGAGTACCTCGCTCTCGAGTCTAGGCTCAAGCTTGGCGGCGGCCCGTCTAAGATCGAGAAGATACATTCGCAGGGAAAGCTTACTGCAAGAGAAAGGATCGATCTACTTCTGGATCCGAACACGTTTTCGCAGGAGATCGGTCTGCTCGTCGCTTATGACGAATACGACGGCCAGGCGCCTGCTGCCGCTGTCGTAACGATGGTCGGCAAGATCGATGGTCGAGAATGTGTCGTCGTCGCTAATGATGCGACGATCAAGGCGGGTGCATGGTATCCCGAGACGATCAAGAAAATACTCCGTGCACAAGAGATCGCGATGCGGAACCGCGTGCCCATCGTATATCTCGTCGATTCTGCGGGTGTGAATCTTCCATACCAGGGAGGCGTCTTTCCCGGCCAATACGGAGCGGCTCGCATCTTCTACTACAACTCGCTGATGCGGCATTATTTGAAGGTCCCTCAGATCGCGGCTGTCATGGGAATGTGCGTTGCCGGCGGAGCGTATCTACCTGCACTGAGCGATGTGATCTTGATGGTCGAGGGGACGTCGTTTATGGGCCTTGGCGGAGCGAACCTCGTTAAGGGTGCTACCGGCCAGACCATCGACAACGAAACCCTCGGCGGAGCGATGACGCATAACGCGATCTCGGGTGTCGCTCATTACCGGACCAAAGACGACAAGGAGTGTCTCCAAAAGATCAGGGATCTAGTTTCCGAACTGCCAAGGAATGTCTCCACTAAACAAGTTCGGAACGACGGTTTTTTCTCTTGTGGAACGGGGTTGATAGCCGATCACGTGGACGTGGAAGAGAAGTTTGCAAAGATCGCGCAGCAGAATCCCCTTTACGACATGCTGCCGAGTGACCACCGCGCGCCGTATGACATGCGGTCGGTACTGAACTGCATACTCGACAACGAGATAGATGAATTCCAGGCGGACTTTGCGAAGGAGATGATCTGCGGCACGGCGCGGATCGGCGGAATTCTCGTGGGTGTGATCGCGAATAACCGCGGGATGACAAAGCCGGCTAAAAAGGGTGAGGCTCCCCGCTTCGGGGGGATCGTTTATACGGAATCGGCCGAGAAGACCGCGTATTTTATTGAGAATTGCGACCGGCATGACACGCCGCTGCTATTCGTGCAGGACGTGTCGGGTTTTATGGTCGGCGCCGAGGCTGAGCATAGCGGCATTATTCGGGCAGGGGCACGCTTTGTCGAAATGATGGCTACCGCCAAGGTGCCAAAGATCGTGCTGACGGTCAATCACGCTTCAGGGGCCGGTTATTACGCGATGGCGGGGCAGGGATTTGATCCCGATTTCATCTTCTCTCTGCCTACCGGCCGCATGGGCGTTATGGAGGGCGATTCTGCTGTACAGGCGATCTTTGGGACCCAGCTCGAAAAGCTTAGAAAGGAAGGGAAGTCTCCAGACGCCGCTCTCGAAGCCGAAATGGAAGCGGTGCGTCAGACCTACGACACTGAGCTCGATGCCAAACATGCCGCTGCCCGCGGCCTCATCGATGCGATCGTCACGCCTGAGAATGTACGCAACGCCTTGATCCTGGCGCTCGAAACCTGTGCCAACACGACGACTCCGCACATCGGAGCGTTTGTCCTCCCGCCGGTCTAGTGCTACGCTTCCACTCGAAGTTCCCCACGACAACTCGGATCGGGAGGTCTTATGACAAGGGCCAAAGGAGCAGCATACGCTGCTGCTGTCAGTCTGTTCTTCGCCGTTATCGGCTGCAGCAAGCTGACTGAGCTTGCTAACAAGGCATCGAATTCAAACACTCAGCCTCAGGCCGGGAAGACATGGGTGAGCTACGATCTTGCAAGCACGGACATGCACGCGGAGCTGCCTGGACCTCCAAAAGACGAGAGCCCCGCTCTGCCCGAAGCTTACAAGGCGTTTTACACGGCGATGCACATCTATGCATACGACGCGAAAGACTTCCAGTCCTCATTCACGGAGCTCGTTTCTACTGGCAAGAAAAAATTCGAGATCAAGACCCTTGCGGACACGAGCATGACCGTGATGAAGAAGCAGCTCACCGACCTCGACTCGACCGTTGACGTTCGCTCGCCGACAAATGCTCATGTCAGCGGATCGTTCACGAAGGGTGGTAAGAATCTTGAGCTGACCGGCTGCGTCGTTTACAAGAAAGGTGCCAATCCCGAAAAGGTCTGGTCGATCTTTGCCTTATATCCGAAGGATAGTCCCGACCTGAAAACCCAGGCCGAGCGCATCGTGGCCTCCGCCTCCTTTAAGGACTCGACCGAGTCTTGTAAGTAGGCGCAATGTATTACCTGATACCGTGCGAGATCGCGGGTCGCGGTGTAATCGTCTTGTATTCGGCAAAAGCGCCGAAGCCAACATTCGTGATCAAGGAGGAAACAAATGGGACAAGAGAATACCAACGATCGTTCGCAATCCACCGACGAGAATCTTAATGACGGCCCCACGTCGACTGCCAACGTTACGTCAGCTGCGGCCGGCGCAAGCAGCACGACCGAAGCCTTTGGCGGCAGCTCAGGCGGTCCCGGCGGCAGCCAGTCCACCAAACCGAATGACGGCGTGGACAGCACGAGCGGAGGCAGTTCGGATCTGCCCGATGGGAGTTAGCCACAGCATGATCCCGATCTTGCGAAAAGGCCCCCTCGGGGCCTCTTTTTGTCCTCATCGTCACTCGTCGCATTCGCATTAGGACATACCGCCCTTGTGTGCAATGCTGAACCTGCACAATTTAGTGCCATGTGCACGCCTGACGCATTGGGACATTCGGCGAGCATCCATGAACGCTTTCTAGCACCTCGAGGCCATTACGGCTCTTCTTGTTACCGGGCTTTCACCTTTCCTTTTCGGTAACAAGACAATGAATAACGACGAAGATCCGTATTCGGACGGGCCGCACTGCATGGTCATCCCCGATTTCACCTATCTGAACGAGCAATCCGACCGCCTCAGAGAACGTTCACGGCAGGCTATCAACGATATAGACGTCCGTATGAAGCGGCTCAAGCTCGCGATCGAAGAATCCGGCAAACTCCTTCGCAGCCTCGACACCCGCATTAGCGATGGCGGCGATTCTTAGCTCCGCCCTCCTCGAAGAAAACTCGAACGGCTTTACATCTACGGCGTTACGGGACTAAGATTCTGTGACCTGATCCGCAGGTCTTCCCAGGAGAATATGAGAACTTGTCCCACTTGTGCTCGGACGTTTGATGACGAGGCGATGTCGCTGTGCCCCGACGACGGCAGCTTTCTTGAGGAAACCGCAAAGAAGAAGGGCGGTATCACATCGATGATGTTCGTGTACCTGCTGCTGGTGCTGGCCGTGGTGTTCCTGGGATTTTACTATCGCAACAGTTTCTACCCGCCCAAGATCACTAGCATGCAGAATGCCTCGATCCCCGAGGCCGGGACAAGGTTCGAGGCCACGCAATGCAAGTCGGTAAAGGACTCGGTGACGAAACTAGAGTGGTTCATCGGCGCCGATAAGAACGTCACGTGGGAGGAAGCAAATGATTTTGCCGCAGGGCTAAAGGAGTGCGGAGGCGGATGGAGAATGCCTTCGATCGCGGAGCTCACAGCGTTGTACGATCCGTCGCAGACAGCGGGGATCGGGTATGAGACGCTTCCGCTGCACACGCGCAGGCCCGCGCACATGGACGCGGCATTCAATGCCATAGGCAGCGGTGCCTTCGCTTGGTCGAGCGAGACACAGGGTATCGAGGCATCGGCTTACGACCTGCACCGGGGGAAGGTCATGATCCTGGCCAAGACAAACAACATCTATGCCCTGAGACCCTTTGCGGTAAGGGCGGCGGAGCAGTAGTGCGGGTTACAATGTATTCTCCGACTAGCGATCCTGATATTAACAGGTGCAGGGAGCGTCGATGCATAATAGAGTTATGAAGAAACTTCCTTTGCTATTGTTTATCGGCTTGATCTCTGTATCTGCGTTTGGGCAAAACGATAGGCAGCAACTGGACGACACCGAGACCGCATTCATCAGCACTTTGGCCTCCCGGGGCCAAAAGGCGGCCTTTTTGAGCGTGCTTGCCGATGACGCAGTGATGTTCCATAACGGCCCGACGCGAGCCCGTGACTACTGGACGGGCCGGCAGGATTCTCCCCTGCTTTTGACTCGAACGCAGGCGTTCTCGGATGTTTCTTCGAATGGACAGCTCGGTTATACGACGGGATCCTGGCGTACGGCTACCCGTGAAAAGGACCCAGTCTATAAATACGGGGAATACGTCACGATCTGGGAAAGACGGCAGAAAACGGGTTTTAGGGTGGTCCTCGATATGGTCACCATCCATCCCCCTTACCAGCCGGGCGAGGTCAAGAAGATGAGCATCAGCCCGAACCGAAGCGTCGATGTGAACAAAAAGGGGTATTCCGCTACCAACTCGGCTATGCGATTTCTTGGCCTCGGTGCCGGAGGCGGCAACCTTGCCACCGCCTATGAATTCAGTTCTCAGGATGACGTTCGTCTAATAGTCGACTTCCTGCCTCCCATCCTCGGAAAAAAACGCGTTCTTACAGAAGCCAAGGAATATAAGTCGCTCATAGTACCGTCGAACCTCGCGATATATCAATCCGGCGACATGGCCTACTTCTGGCATCCTTGCAGTTACGATAACAGTGTCGAGGGCACTGAGAACGGCAACTGTCTGCACATCATGAAGCTCCGTAAAAAACAGTGGTGGATCGTCTTCAGCATGTTCGCACGGCAGGAGAGCGAAGCTCCGCCGGTACTTCGAACAAAGGAAGGGGACAGCTCCAAAAAGCCGCCCGTTCATTAGGATCCGTCGTCGAGGCTAATGCCCCCGCTTTTTGACGCCGCTGACCAGATGGTCGAGGCTCCCTTCGGTGAAGTAAGTATTGGTAATGGAGGAGGACCGCCTGAGGATCTCGGCTTCGCTTCTTTTCTCCTCCCGAGATGCGCCGCCCGCTTCAGCTAGAAGCTCGGTTCGCAGACCGGAATCCTTGAGTTTACCCAGTTCAGCGATCATCCAGCTTAGAGCGTAGAAGTTGTCGCGGTTAAGCAGAAGTATGTATTCGTTATCGCCTGCGGGCGGCATCTTGTTGAACGGTGAGTCCGTAATTTCCGGCGAGAGGTACTTTGCGAGTAACGGTTCGTTAGAGGGCTGATCTGTAAGTTGGATCGCGCCTCTTAATGCCTGAGGGAAAATACTTAGCCAGCGGAGCTTGCGGCGGAGCTCGTGCACTTGGGATTCCAGCGCGGTGAAGCCGTCAGCGTATTTTGCTGCGAACCTGTTGATCTTTTCTACTTCGCCGAGGTAATAGGATTCGATCTCCTTAAGCTCCCGTTTGTCGTCAAGCCATTCTACTTTCGCGAGTTTCTTGCGCATCTTGCGGATGCGTTGTGCCTCGGGGCCGACCCATTTATCTTTGATGAGAAGTGCGTTAAGTGCGCCAGTGGCGTTGGTTAGTCTTGATCTTGTGAAGTCAATAATGTTTGACGAGATAGAGTCGTCAGAAGCAAATTCCTTCGCAAATCCGTCGTAATAATCCATAACGCCCAGGGCGTCTTCGAGCGACTTGGCGCGAGACTCGACCTTTGAAAAGAGTTTCTTATCATGGAGGTTCGAATACAGCCGGGCGAGCCCTTCCAGCATGAAGAGGGGCGTACGGGCGCCGTTTTGGTAGAGCCAGAGGGCGGGATCTGGCTGGTTCGAAGCCTCGAGAAGCTGCGCTTCAAGTTTATCCACGTACAGAGCGAACCTCGCCGAACCGTGTTCCATAAGGCAAGCGTACAAGAGACCATCGCTCAGCCGCAAATCAGAGGCGGTGGGGGTCAAGAAAAGTGTTCCCATTTGTCCGGGAGGACTGTACAATGAAGATTGCCGCCGCCTTTCCGCGGTATCTCGCCGATCCCTTTCACTGCTCCTCCAACATGAAAATTCTGATAAGGTCAATACTCCTTTGCGCCCTTGTCTGCTGCGCGGCCTCGTTGGCTGCCGGCCAAACTTCCAGCAGCGGGCGCCTCTGGGTTTCGCCGGTCGCGAATGCCAAGGGAACGGGGAAGGCCGCTGGCAAACCGTTCATTGACGCCGCTGGAAAGGCGGCGGTGATCGTTATCAAGTCGGCTGCGAAGGCCACGTTGGTGACAGCGAAGTACGCCACGACGAATATGCTTAAACCAACGGCGAAAAAGGTTTTACAGCCAATGATCGTTAAGGCGGCGCCGATCGTTGCCAAATATATGCTTAGAGGAGCGACACTCGCGTTGAAGAGAGGCCTGCCCGCCGCGTTGAAATTGAGTCTGCTGTGAAGTTGCGGGTAAACTGCGGTTATGAAATTCACCGTAGATGAATTCATGGCAATGCTGCCCCTAGCGGCCACAGAAAAATGGAAAGACGGTGTTTGGGATATTGAGCCGTTTGAAAAGGACGGGGTTCGCCTCGTCTTTTTTGCGCCCCGCGGTGCCGACAATCAGAACGCGCATGATGAGGATGAATTTTACTTCATTGCGAGAGGCACCGCGGACTTAGTGATCGGTTCCGCACGGCATTATGCACAAGCGGGCGACGCGTTTTACGTTGCGGCCGGAATAGATCATCACTTCGAGACGATGAGTTCCGATTTCGCAACCTGGGCGATCTTCTTTTAAGAATGGCGGCGGCGGAAAGACTCGAAGCCAACGAAACACGTGATGTCCGGACGTCGGTTCAGGACGGTGTTCTTCTTGTGCAGTTTTCGCGCCCGGAGCGGCGCAATCCCCTATCCAGCGTCGTTTTGAAGAAGCTGGATGAGATAGTCGAGAATATTGAGCCCGATATTGAGCGGGTCATCTTCACCGGAGAATCTGACGTTTTTGCTTCGGGAGCTGACTTGAAAGAGATCGACTCGTTAACGGAAGAGAACGCCGCAGCATTCGCGCGACGCGGCCAAGCCCTGATGTCGCGGATCGAGCGTCTCGAGGCGCTAACCATCGCCGCGATCAACGGATTTTGTTTTGGCGGAGCCTTAGATCTTGCTCTCGCATGCGCGAGGCGAGTTGCGTCGCCTCACGCAAGCTTCGCCCATCCTGGTGCGGGCCTTGGGATCATTACAGGATGGGGCGGAACACAGCGCCTCCCAAGACTGATAGGCACCGCGAACGCGCTGGAAATGTTTTTTACGGCGTCGCCGATAGATGCAAACCGTGCAGCAGCCATCGGGCTGGCGGATCAGATCGCTGATGATCCGGCAAGGGCTGCCCGATCCATCTGATCCGACTAATTGTTATCTGCTGTTTTGAGGCCTTTTACCTCTACGTCCGGTTTTGTAAATTTTTCATATTCGAACATGACGGTACCCTGTTTGCTCGAGGTCCTCTCTTTTTCGTGAAGCTCGTACTGAGTGTGTAGGATCGTGCGCGGGGTGAGAATTCCAAAGTCGCTCGTCTGGAAGGTGAACGTGTCTTGCGCCAAGACAACGGGGGAAGGAAACTCGGCGGGTTGAACAGTCATTTGACGCTCTTCGCTCCAAATGCGAAACGTATTGCAGTCTATAAGAAGTTGACCGGTCAGGCGCTCCCTGTAGTCTGCATTGGGGCGAAGATCCAAGTTGTAAGAGACTCGCGGATCCACGTTGCGATCTACGCGCTTATTCACCGCTATGAAAGGGCAGTAACGGAGCTGCCGAAACTTGATCACGTAAACATTGGAACCGTTAAAGACGTCCTTCCCTTCGAGTCGAAACTCGAAGTAAGGGAGAAGGTCGTCATCGAGAGCTACCGATTGGAATAGCGTGGAGCCGTCTACAAAATAATCAAGATCATATCTAACACTTTCCTGCCGGACCCTCTCGGCCTCTTTCGCGGCAGAGTTCGACCTTAAGATATTGATAAAAAAGTCCTCCGCGCGGCGCTCCGCGTCCGGCATCTTTTTGCCATCGACTTCAAGAACATTCCGGAATTCCGAAGCAAGGTCCTGACCTTTGGTGAGCCGATAAATGATGAAAGTAGATTTGACGACCCGAGTTTTCTTAACGTCACCATCGGTATCAAAAATTCGAAAGGTCTTAGTTTCAACGGACAAGAGATTTTGGAATTCCTGGAGATATTGAGCGCGCTTCTGAACAGCATTGTTAAGAATATCGACGAGTGGGGGTGTCTGGCCTCGAACCAAAAGGGGAGAACCGATAGCTGCCATAAAGAAGGAGATGATCCCAAATCGCCTAATGTGTCGCACGGTGATTACAGAAATCTCCATTTTTCGATTATTATCCTACGCATATTACCATGCGCGTCCAGTTACTTCATTTAGCCCACGCCCGTTCAGGAGACAAAGGAGACACAGCGAATGTCGGCCTGATCGCGCTTCGAGACGAGTATTACCCACTCATGGTGGAGAAGGTGACGGCTGAGGCCGTAAAAAACCATTTCGGAGCGATGGTCAAAGGCGATGTTGAGCGATTTGAGTTACCGAATTTGAAGGCTATGAATTTTCTCCTCCACGGCTCGCTGGGGGGCGGCGGTACGCGGAGTCTGATGACCGATGCGCAGGGAAAGACCTTCTCCACCGCGCTGTTACGGATGAATATTGACATCCCCGATGAAGAGGGTAAACGTTTTGGTTTGCAGGGCGTTACCAAGTAATCTAATTTTCCACAATCGCAGGAGTTGATGATAAATGAAACTAGCTAGTCTGAAGCTATTACCCCTCTGTATTCTTTTTGCTGTTACCGGTCATGCTCAAACGCCCAATATGAAAGCTGAGCGGGACAGGGCGAGAGTGATGATCACTTCGATCAAGAATGATGTAAAGAAAAATTATTATGACCCAACTTTTAAGGGCATTGATCTGGACGCGAAAGCTGCAGAAAGTTTTGCCAAGATCGAGAAGGCGGAGTCGGTTGGCCAGATGCACGGGATCGTTGCACAGTTCCTGGTGGACTTTGACGATTCCCATATGTTCTTTAACCCCCCGGAAAAGGCCAATGAGACCGACTTCGGAGTCGATTTCGAAATGATCGGCTCGAAGTGCTTCGTCACCAAGGTCAAAAAAGATTCCGATGCCGAGAAAAAAGGTCTTCAACCGGGCGATGAGATATACGCTATCAACGGGATTGCTCCCGTCCGTGAAAACCTTTGGAAATTGCGGTATTCATTTTTCTACCTGCGTCCCCAACCTGCGCTCAAATTCATTACGATCAAGCCGGACGGGAAGATCTTCGAGAGCGTGATCGTGCCGAAGATCACAGTAGGGAAAAGACTTACAGACCTTACCGAAAACATGGCCGCGAACAATTTCGCGCGAAAGGTCGACGCGGAATATGAGAAAGAAACGACTCAGTACTACCACACGGTAGACGACGTGTACATATGGAAGATGCCGGCATTTAATATCAGCCCGGACGCGGTCGATTCGATGTTCGCAAAGGCGGAAAGATCGAAGGGACTCATTATCGACCTGCGCGGAAACTCCGGAGGTTATCTGGTGACGCTTCAACGGTTGCTCGGCAATCTATTTGACCATAATGTGAAGATCGGTGATGAGAAACGCCGCAAGGAGACGAAAGAGCAGATCGCAAAGACCCGCGGCAAAGATGCGTATTCGGGAAAGCTGGTGGTCCTGATCGACAGCGAATCCGCATCTGCTTCGGAATTGCTGGCTCGCGTCGTGCAGATCGAAAAGAGGGGCACCGTCGTGGGTGATGTCTCCGAGGGAGCCGTTATGGAGGCTCAACAATTTTCGTATACGGCCGGCCTTGATGTCATAGTGCCTTTCGGCGCGAGTATAACTGTCGCCGACCTTATCATGACGGATGGTAAGAGCCTGGAAAAGGTGGGCGTCGCGCCGGACGTTGTCCTGTTACCCACCGGTAAAGACATGTCACTCAAGCGGGATGTTGCTCTGTCCAAAGCATTGGATCTGCTTGGGAAGACCGTGACTCCTGAGGCGGCTGGTGCGTTCTTTTCCGATATCAATGCTGACAAAAATTGATCTTGACCTAATATGCGTTTAAGATCCGCGCGATTCTTTTAGATCGAGCGGCTTTAATAGGAATACCTTTATGAGAAAGTCTATCCTTCGCTTTTCGATAACTCTTTGTCTAGTATCTTCGATCTCCGCTCAGACCGCCGGGGGAACGCTCTTGGGTTTTACAAGCGGTCGAGCCGACGACCAGCGAGCCGCGGAGGCGAAGTTCGATTCGTACTTGAAAGCTGAGAACCTTAGCGCTTGGCTTAAACGCTTGTCCGCTCGGCCGCATCATTTGGGTTCTGCGTACGACAAGGACAATGCGGAGTTTATCGCCGCCCAATTCAAATCGTGGGGATATGACACGCAGATCGAATCCTTTGATGTTTTGTTCCCGACGCCGAAGACGCGGGTGGTAGAAATGACAGCCCCGGAGAAATTTACGCTGAGGCTCAACGAACCTGCTCTGAAAGAGGACGCGACGAGCGGCCAGCAGGACGAGCAGCTGCCTACGTACAACGCATATTCAATAGATGGTGATGTGACCGGTCCGTTAGTCTACGTCAACTACGGCCGCCCTGTCGACTACGAGATCCTTGAGCAGGCCGGCATCGATCTTAAGGGTAAGATAGCGATCTCGCGTTATGGGGGTTCCTGGCGCGGTATAAAGCCGAAGGTAGCCGCAGAGCACGGTATGATCGGCTGCATCATCTACTCAGATCCCCGCGATGACGGTTACTTCCAGGGCGATGTGTATCCGAAGGGCGCTTATCGAAACGAGAACGGCGTGCAGCGCGGTTCCGTGATGGATATGCCGACCTATCCGGGCGACCCACTCACCAAGGGGATCGGCGCGCTGAAGGGTGCTCCGCGAATTGACGCGAAATCGGCCCCAACACTCACCAAGATCCCCGTGCTGCCGATCTCGTATGGCGATGCGCTGCCGCTTCTAAAGAATATGGACGGTGCCGTCGTACCGGACGCATGGAAAGGAGCGCTGCCCATCACCTACCACACCGGGAACAAGACCCCGACCGTCCATATGAAGCTTGAGTTCAATTGGGATATCAAGCCGATCTACGACGTTATCGCAAAGATGCCGGGCAGCGAGCGGCCAAATGAATGGATCATTCGCGGCAATCATCATGACGGCTGGGTCAATGGCGCCGATGATCCGCTTAGCGGGCAGGTAGCAATGATGGAGGAGGCCCGCGGTATTGCGGAACTGGCGAAAACGGGTTGGAGACCAAAGCGTACCATCGTCTATTGCGCCTGGGACGCAGAAGAAGAGGGGCTGATCGGCTCAACTGAATGGGTGGAGACGCACGCGGCCGAACTGTCCCAGAAGGCGGCAGTTTATATCAATACGGATTCGAACGGGCGTGGATTCCTCGGAATGGCAGGATCTCACACACTTGAAAAATTCATCAATGAGGTTGCGAAGGACGTTCCGGATCCGGAAACGAAGATGTCGGTTTGGGATCGCCTCCGCGCGACCCAGATCGTAAATGGGACGCCCGCACAGCGGAATGAGGCCATGTCACGAAGCGACCTGCGCATAGGCGCGTTGGGTTCGGGGTCGGATTACACGCCCTTTCTCCAGCATCTGGGAATTGCGTCGATGAATCTTGGATTCGGAGGAGAGGACGGGGGCGGTTCGTACCACTCGATCTACGACTCATATGATCACTTTCAACGCTTCGTCGACCCAGGAAATGTTTACGGGGTTGCGATGGCGAAGGTAGGCGGCCGCGCGGTGATGCGGCTTGCCAACGCCGATACGCTGCCGTTCGACTTTGGCGATTTTGCGGATACTGTAGGGCAGTATGTTGGAGAGGTCACTCACCTGGCGGACACAATGAGGGAGGATACGCGGGTCCTGGATCAGCAGATCACCTCGGGAATGTGGAAGGCAGTCCAAGATCCCACTGAGACGAACATCGTCCCAAAGGTCAAAGACCCGGTGCCATACCTGAATTTCGCTCCGCTCCAGAACGCATTAGCGAAATTGCAGGACAGCGTTCGGAACTATCAGCGTGTGTCTGCCGGTAAGCAGCCGTCGCCAGCCCAACAAGCCGCATTGGACGAAGTTCTGTATAAGACGGAGCGCGCCCTTACGCGCTCGGAGGGCCTGCCGCGGCGTGACTGGTTCAGGCATCAGATCTACGCACCCGGGTTTTATACCGGCTACGGCGTGAAGACGGTTCCAGGCGTCCGCGAAGCCATCGAGCAGCGCGACTGGCGGGAAGCCGCCGAACAGATCATGATCGTCTCGCGCACCATCGAAAACTTTGCGGCCGAGATCGATAAGGCCGCGAAGATGTTTTGAGCATGGTTGCCGCAAAGAACAACATCGTTTTAAACAAGTCGCTCGATTTTGCGCTCCGAATAGTCGAACTTTGTCATTACCTGAATTGGGAAAAGCAAGAATACGTTCTCTCGAAAGAAATTCTCATATCCGGGACGAACATAGGACGTCATGTCAGGGCGGCTATCGGAGCTGAGAACCGTGATACTTTCATTTCAGAATTTGGTGTCGCCCGTCGGCGGGCACTCGAGACGGAGTACTGGCTGCTTGTACTTTTTCACGGCGGTATCCTGACCGAAAAGCAATACAATTCGATCGAGGCAGATAGGCTAGAGCTTGTAAAAATAATCTCGTCGATCCATTCATCCTCTCGACCTCCTAATTAATAATTATTAATTAGCTAATTACTAATTAGCGTAGGCATAAATGAGTGAGTTATTGATAGAAACCAAGGAATTGACGCGGGTGCTGACTCTGAATCGGCCCGAGAAGCGCAATGCACTGAATGATGAGTTGATACAGGCTCTAAAGGATGCATTGCGTGAGGCCGATGCGGATGAGAGTTTGCGGGCGGTAGTTATTCGCGGAGCTGGTAAGGATTTTTGTTCGGGGGCGGACCTGGCGTCGATACAGAAGATCGCTAATGCCTCGTACGAGGAGAATGTCGAAGATGCGCGGCAGTTGGCGGATTTGTTTGAGCTGATCCGAAAGGTCCGCGCGCCCGTGATCGCAGCAGTGCATGGGCGAGCGTTGGCGGGCGGATGCGGGCTGGCGACGGCTTGTGATCTCGTACTGGCGACGCGTTCGGCGAGGTTTGGGTATCCGGAGGTCAAGATCGGCTTTGTGCCGGCAATGGTGGCGGCGATCCTGCGGCGAAATCTTGGCGAAAAGAAGAGCTTTGAGCTGCTCACGCAAGGTTTCGAGTACTCTGCCGAGGACGCACTTTCGCTCGGCCTCGTCAACGCTCTCTTCGACGACGAAGGCTTTGACGACGCAGCCCTCGAATACGCCTCGGTATACACAAAGGTCAGCGGCTCAGCCGTTGCTATGACAAAACGGCTCATCTACGACATCGACGCCGACCGCTACTCTGACGCCATCACCAAAGGCGTCGAAACCAACGCCCGCGCGAGGATGACCGAGGATTGTAAGAAAGGGATCGCGAAGTTTTTGGAGAAGTGATTCACCATATGGTCAGCCGAGCCTTTTCGACTCTCTCCCAGATGTCCTCGCTTGATGAGTTCTTCCAAACACCGCCCAGCAAGTAGTTGAATCGTGGATTCTTCCGTGCCAGTTCTTCTACGCGATTGATGTATATCGCGCCGTATCCGGCAATTAAGTCTTCCAGTGGCCCCGCTGCAATCATCGCGAAAGTCTTGTCGGACATTGGCCGTTCAAAAGTACGAATAATGAACTCCCAAAGTGCTTCGTGTTTTTCATCGATGTTCCACATTATGACGCCGTCCACCGCCCACCATGCTGGGTCATAATCTCCGTCACGCTTCTCGGATTCCTCAGCGGCTATCCATGCGGTTATCAGCGTATCCCACTCCACGTCATTACTTGGGACCTTGAGTTCGTCCACAGATTAGGCCTCGACGATATCAACCTTTGTCTCGATCAACTTCTTCGGGATCAATGCCGGGAAGTAGGCCATGATCTCTTCGACCTTTGGGCGCCCGCCGGCGAAGCCTGTAACTCCCGGCGGGCCGGTGAGGATAAGCGGGGCGATCTCTTTGGTGAAGCGTTCGACGGAGGCTTTGTCGTGGCCTCGGACGCCGACTCTTAGTTGAACTTCCGGATAGTCTTGAGTGATTGCTTGGCTAATAACCGCCCCGTCAGCCGAAGCGGCTGCCACCCCTCCTTCGTAAGGAGGGGAGCTGGTTGCTAAGTGGCCATGGGTAGCATTCGCGCCTACGAACTCGGTTAGGATCACATCGAACTTCAGGCCGAGATTCTCGAGGCGTTGGCGGAGGATACGATCGGCAGCCGTGGCTTTTTCGAGGGCGTCGGGCCACGAGTAGACGAGGGTGCCGACGCTTTTCCAGCCGTCGAAGTAGGCGATGGAGACCTTATAGGAATCGGTATTCGGATGGCCGCCGATGCCGTGGACGCGAACGCGGTTCTCGCCTGCGTCTTCGAGTTGAATGGTCGTGAAATCGGCGACGACGTCAGGCGTGATGTAGGAGTGCGGGTCGCCCATCTCGTACAGGAGCTGCTCCTTGATCGACTGAATATTCACCCGGCCGCCGGTGCCTTCGTGTTTGGTGACGACAAAGCTCCCGTCCGGCGAAGCCTCAACGATCGGGAAGCCGATATTCGCCATGTCTGGAATGTTCTGCCAATCGTATTGACAGTTGCCGCCGCTCGACTGTGCCCCGCATTCGATAATGTGTCCGGCGATCGTGCCGGCGGAGATCTTGTCCCAATCCTTGAAGTCCCAGCCGAATTCGTGAATGAGCGGAGCAAGCGTCAGGCCGGTGTCGGTGAGACGTCCGCCGACGATGATGTTCGCACCTTTATCCAGAGCCTCGACGAGCGGAGCGGCCCCGAGATAAACGTTCGCCGATTGGACCCTGTCTCGGACTGACGACAATGGCGTGCCATCGTCCATCGAGTTGATCTCAACGCCATTGGCGATCCACTCGTCCAATTGCTCTAGCACGTCATCGCCCGTAATGACGCCGATCTTGACCTTGCCTTGCATGCCAAGTTCGCGTGCGACGTTCGCTATCGCGGCGGCACATCCCTCGACATTAACGCCCCCGGCGTTCGACAACACTTTTATTTCTCTTTCGACGCAGTCCGGGAGGATCTCGCGCATCAAGTCAACAAAATCGCGCGCGTAGCCCATTTCTGGGTTCCGGGCACGCTGCTTTTGCAGGATCGACATCGTCACCTCGGCGAGGTAATCGAGCATCAGGTAATCGATCGGTCCTTTGCGGACCTGATCGACCGGTGCTGTGAGCAGATCACCCCAAAATCCTTGCCCTCCGGCGACGCGAACAATCTCCTTCATTGGTATCAATTAGAAACGAAATAAGGGCTTCGGTCAAAAGGATGCTCTGCTACCAATGGTCTGTGATACTATGCTCGCGTTAGCGTACATTTCATCCAAAAAGGGGCGAGGACGATATGATAAAAAGGATCATTGCGGTGTTAATACTGAGCGCTTCCGTTATCATCTTTCTGCCATCACGGAGTAGCGCAGCCGAGGTGACTTTGTTAAGCGTTCCGGTTTCTGCGGTGCAAACCAGCGGTGAGAAACAATATGCCTATTTTCACCACGGAAAATACCCTCCCGGCTATCACAAGAGAAAACATAAAAAGGCCCACCGAAGACGGCGGGCCGTGCGCAAGCATCATCATCATCGTAGACACCGATAGGTCGAGCGAGTCGAACTAAAGGGCCTTGCGTTTCGTCTTGACGAAAACGCGCTTGGTCCCGTGGGCCGTCTTAATGGTTATCCAGCGGCCCTTGCGGTAGCTTTTCTTAGCGATATGCTTGCCCTTGTGCCACGTCTTCCTACTGATGTCCTTGCTTTTGTGCCAGACCTTTTTTGTGACCTTTTTGGTCATTGTCGGGACATCATTCTGCGGCAGGGAGGATGCAGAGACCGTCCTACCGGAGTTAGATGAAAAGGCGATGCTGAGTCCTATGGATCCCGCGAGAGCGACCGCGATCAACTTGTACATACATGTCCTCCTTTAGCGTGCCTATATCATTTGACAGGCCGTTTAGAAGGTCTGTATAACGGCATACTATGCCTTGCGGACGTGAGAGTTGATGAAGGAAACGATGTCTTCAGTTGACGTGCCTGGGAGAAACACCTCAGAAACGCCTAGTTTCTTAAGGTCCGCGATGTCTTCCTGAGGCACGATGCCGCCGACAAGGACGAGGGTGTCGTTCATGCCATTTTCGTGAAGAAGCTCTACAATGCGAGGACAAAGTGTATTGTGGGCGCCTGAAAGGATGGAGATGCCAACGGCGTCAACGTCCTCCTGTAGAGCCGCTGCGGCGATCATCTCGGGTGTCTGCCGGAGGCCGGTGTAAATGACCTCCATGCCCGCATCTCGCAACGCACGCGCGATGACCTTCGCCCCGCGATCATGACCATCGAGACCAGGCTTTGCTACAAGAACGCGGATCTTTCTATCGCTCATAAAGAGTTAAGTATATTAATGACGGCGGCTGTACGGCAAACGGGTGCTCAGTGTAGGGCCCTGACGGCAGGCGGAGTCGAGGGCTCCTTGCGTTGTTC
>JAFAOW010000078.1 GCA_019247455.1 Acidobacteriota bacterium
GAATCAACTAGTCTAAATTTCGGCGAACCGAGTAATACGTGAATTCATTTGTTAGGTTTCGTGGGGCGACCCTACGATCGCGATCTTGTTGTTATTCGCGAGGTTGAGCATCTCTTCACGGTCGAAGATGAGCGTCTTACCTGCCGTGATCGACAGGCAGGTCGCCCCAGCCTCGATCATGGTCTCAACCGTAGACAGACCAATGACGGGGACATCAAATCGCATATCCTGGTTGGGCTTTGCGACCTTCACGACCGTTATACTGCCGCGGGCCATATCTCCCGCCCGCCGTATGGTCGCATCGGTCCCTTCCATCGCCTCGACAGCAACGCACGCCCGGGCCCCGACACAGATCGTCTGGCCTATATCCAATCGTGCTATCTCGTTTGCAAGGCGCAGGCCGAACTCGATATTTTCGGCCTCAGTTCTGCTGGGTTTTCGGCGCGTCAGCACACCTTCCGGCGCCAGATTTTCCTTTAGAAAGAAAGTGGAATCGATCAACTCGATCCCCTCTTTAGCCATCTCGTCCGCGATCCCGCCTATCAGTGCGTCAGTATTGCGGCGGGGCAGACTCCAAAGCAACTTTACCATCCGCAGGTCCGGGATCCCGGAAAATAGCTGAGTATGTTTCACGTGCCCGGCCATCATCGCCTTTTTGATGCCCAGTTGATGGCAATGAAGCAATAGCTTACCTAACTGGCCTATGCTGAACCATGCGACAGTATCAGCGACGGATTCAATGGATGGGTCGGTTTCCTCCCTAATGGCGACAACGGCAAGGGGAACGCCCTGCTTCCGCGCACCCTCAATTACCAGAAACGGAAACTTGCCGTTTCCTGCGATCAGACCATACTCCATAGAAAAAGGGTATTTTAGCAAATTGGCGGCTCTTACCGGTTGAAAAACCAACTCTTTGAGCAATAAACTCGCACGTAAACGCTTGAACGTTTTCCTGCGTATAACCACTCCATATGAACCGAACACTGTTGTCGACGCTTGCCCTATGTCTGTTTGCCATCCTTGCGCGGGCGGAACCGCTTATGACAGAACCCTCCCTTTCGCCGGACCGCAAAGAAATTGCTTTCGTCTCGGGGGGTGACATCTGGTCCGTCCCAGCCGAGGGAGGCGTAGCCCGCCTGCTCGTTTCGCACGCGGCCACCGAATCAAAGCCCCTATTTTCGCCGGACGGAAAATATCTGGCATTTGGTTCGAATCGTACGGGGGGCGGCGATATATACATTCTTGATCTCGAGAGCGGCAACTTGAGGAGGCTGACCTTCGACGATTCAAACGAGCAGCTTGACGCGTGGTCACGCGACGGCAAATGGATCTATTTCACCTCGCCCGGCCGCGAAATATCGGGCGGCGACATTTATCGGGTGCCAGCGACAGGGGGCACGCCAATGCAGGTTTCGGCGGATCGCTATACAAACGAATTCGAAGCGACACCTCTCGCCGACGGCTCGATCATCTTCGCGGCACGAGGCAACGCGAACGGCCAATGGTGGCGCAAGGGCCGGAGCCACCTCGATGAAAGCGAGATCTGGGAGAAGAAGGGCGACGAATACGAACGGCTTACAACGGGCGGGGCGAAACAGATGTGGCCTATGGCGACGGCCGACGGTTCGAAGATATTCTTCATGTCCGACCGCACCGGGCCGCAAAACCTGTGGGTGATGCAGCGGGGAGGACAAGCGAAGCAGCTGACGAACTTTTCCGATGGACGGGTCCTCTGGCCGACACTCTCCTATGACGGGCAGGAAATTGTTTTCGAGAGGAACTTCCGGATCTGGGAAGCCAACACCTCGAATGGCAAAGCTGCAGAAGTGCCCATTACGCTTCGCGGCGCCGCCTCCAGCCCGCTCAGTGACCGTATCACGCTAGGATCGCAGATCCGCGAGGTCCTTTTGTCACCTGACGGGAAGAAGGTCGCCGTCATAGCTCACGGTGAGGTCTTCGCCGCGTCGGCTCGCGACGGAGGCGAGGCCGCTCGTATCACGAACACGGCCGCGGCCGAAACCTACCTTGCATGGACATCCGACAGCCGCAAGCTTATCTTCGGTTCCGAAAGGAACGGCGGGCTCGAGCTGTATCAATACGATTTCTCGACTGAGACGGAGTCCAAGATAACGAGCGGCACAAATACGGACGCTGTTCCCGTAGTTTCGCCGGACGGAAAGTCGCTAGCATTCATAAGGAATTCTCGTTTGCTGATGGTCTATGACCTGGCCGCGAAACAGGAACGTGAGGTCTGCAAGATCTACGCAGATACCGAACCTCTGCAAGGCTCCGACGCGGTCAAATGGTCGCCTGACAGCAAATGGATCGCGTTTTTGACCTATGCTCCGGAGACGCGTTCCTACACGAACGTAAGTGTCGTTCCTGCGGCCGGCGGCGCTGCGAGGCCGATCAGCTTCCTCGCCAACTCGAACGCGGGATCTCTCCAGTGGAGCTCCGACGGGTCTTACATCCTTTTCGGCACGAGCCAGCGAACTGAAGACAGCAAGATAGCGCGCATCGATCTCAAATTACGAACGCCGAAGTTCCGGGAGGATAGTTTCCGTGATCTCTTTAAGGAGGAGAACCCCCGTCAGCGTCCGACACAGCCTGCACCGGCCCCGACCGTGACACCTACTCCCTCGCCCGCCGCGGTAGGCTCACCTGCGCTGGACGGCAAGACGACGGAGATCGTGTTCGACGATATTCGCCGGCGGACAAGCTTTCTAACAACCGGCCTTAACAATGGCTCAGCCGTCATCAGCCCGGATGGGAAAACCATCGTACTTATCGCTTCCGCGGAAGGGCAGGTCAATCTCTACACGATGACGACAGACGAGCTTGCCAACGATCAATCGCCAAAGCAACTGACATCGACGAGCGGATTCAAATCGCAGGTGCAATTCTCGCCGGATAGCAAAGAGGTCTACTACCTTGAAGGCGGGCGCGTCAACGTTGTGACGCTTGACCGCCGTGAAGTCCGGCCTTTGAGCCTGACGATGGATATGGCGGTCAATTTTCCGGACGAGAAGATGGAGGTCTTCAAGCAGGGATGGCGGTACATGAGAGACAACTTCTTTGACGAGAAGTTCAACGGTGTCGACTGGAACGCGATGCGCACACAGTACGAGCCACTGGTCGCTGCCGCAAAGAACATGGACGAAGTTCGCCGCTTGATGAATATGATGGTCGGAGAGCTTAACTCCTCGCACCTGGGGGTGGGGGGACCCTCGGGCTTCACGCCCGCACCGATAGGCAAGCTTGGCCTTCGGTTCGATCGCGCAGAATACGAGAGCAACGGGCGTTTGAAGGTTACCGAGGTCATTACACTTGGGCCCGCCGCGATCACAAAGAACATCAATATCGGCGACTACATTATCAGCGTCGACGGAGTGAAGATCGGCGCGGGCGTAAATCTCGACGAGCAGCTTGAGAACAAGGTCAATAAGCGTGTATCCCTGATCGTTTCCGGATCGGCCGATGGTGCCGGCAAGGAAGTCATCGTCAAGCCCGTCAGCACTGTGACCGAACGGAACCTGCTGTATCGTCAGTGGGTCGAGGGCAATCGAGCCTATGTCGACAGGATCAGCGGCGGAAAGTTGGGCTATGTCCATTTGAGAGACATGGGGCAGGCGTCGCTCGACCAGCTGTACATCGACCTGGATGCCGAAAACCAGCGTAAGGAAGGCGTTGTCATCGACATTCGAAACAACAATGGCGGCTTTATCAACCCATATGTGATCGACGTCCTTTCGCGCAAGGGTTACCTGACCATGCAGGAACGCGGGCTATGGGCTGTTCCTGGACGTAGCAGCCTTGGCCAGCGTGCGCTTGAACGCCCGACGGTCCTGGTTACAAATTCACATTCGCTGTCAGACGCAGAGGACTTTACCGAAGGATATCGCTCACTGAAACTCGGCAAGGTCGTCGGTGAGCCTACCTCTGGCTGGATCATTTTTACTTGGGACGTAAACCTGTTTGACGGGACGACATTCAGACTGCCGCGGTCGTTGATCCTTGGCAGCGACAGCAAAAAGATGGAGTTGAATCCGCGCCCGGTCGACGTACCTGTATCAAGACCCATCGGGGAAACGTACACCGGCCGGGACTCTCAGCTTGACGCCGCGGTAAAGACCCTATTGGGTCAGTAGGTATAAGAAAAGAGCCGCAGCCTCTCCCCCTGCGGCTCAATGATCGCCTTCTCGGAGAAACCGAGCTTTTTCAATAAGCCAACCGAGGCGTCATTATCGAGCGAGGTGATCGCAAGGAGGCGTGAAAATCCAAACTTTTCGCTTCCGTATCCTATTGCGGCGGCCGCTGACTCGTATCCGTATCCTTTACCTTCGTGCTCGGGTAAGAACGCAAATCCTATATCAACGTCGTCCAAAAAGTCCCGTTTTACAAAGCCGCAGATCCCAACGGCCTCCCCAGTCTCACGAAGCTCGACCACATAGAATCCGAACCCGTTATCGACGTAACTCTTTCGATAGCGATCCTCGATCGCGGCCCGCGCGTCGTCGACGCTGTGAACGCCGCGGTCGCCTATATACTTGCGGAACTTAGGAGTGTTGAGCAGTTCGAAGATAAACTCAGCGTCGCCGGCCGCAAACTCGCGGAGATCGAGCCTTTCGGTCTGGAAGAGACTAGGCAAAATTACAATTTGGAACCACTACCGGTCTGCTGTTTGGCATGATATGAGCTTCGTGTTAGAGGCGACGATTCCACATGTTTGAAGCCCATTGCTTCGCCGATCTTTTTCCACTCGCCGAACTCCTCAGGAGTAACGTATCGCTCGACGGGCAGCCGCTTTTCGTAAGGCTGCAAGTACTGCCCTATGGTCATAATGTCGCAGGACGCCTTGCGAAGATCACGCATCAGATCGACGACCTCTTCAAAAGTCTCGCCTAGGCCTGCCATGATGCCGCTCTTGGTCAGCATGCCCGGGCATTGGGTATCGCGAAAATGCGCGGCACGCGCAAGCAGTTGCATCGACTGCTCATAGACCGCATCAGGGCGAACGCGTCTATAGAGACGCGCGATCGTTTCCGTGTTGTGATTAAGAACGTCGGGCCTTGCGCGGAGGACGTTGTTCAGAGCGTCTTCGTCGCCGTTGAAATCAGGGATCAGCACTTCAACCTTGCAAGCAGGATTCATCTCCCGCACGCGAAAGATCGTTTCCGCCCAATGCATCGACCCTCCGTCAGGGAGGTCGTCGCGATTCACCGAGGTGATGACCGCATGCTCAAGTTTCAAGTGTGCCACGGCCTCAGCGACGTGCACCGGCTCCATCGGATCGAGATCCATCGGCTTCCCTTTATTCACCGCGCAAAAGCCGCAGTGACGCGTACAGGTGTCGCCGCCGAGCATGAAGGTCGCCGTCTTATCCGTCCAGCATTCGAATATATTCGGACATTTTGCTTCCTGGCAGACAGTATGCAGGTTGAGGCCGGAGATAAGGTCGAGCACCGCATTCTGATTGCGCGGGTCACCAAGCTTGATCTTTAGCCAGTCGGGCTTTTTCAGCCGCTCGCGCTGCTTCCGGTTAAGGAATTTTTGTACAAGGACCTTTTCCTCGATCATAAAAACAAATTATCGCACGGCCCCCGAAAATTGGCATCCAATGAATAAACGCTTTACATTTACTGCTATGAGATCGACAGCCCTTATCAGTTTTTTGCTTTTGACCGTAGCCGCGACGACCTTTGGCCAGAATTACAAAGCCGAGATCGCCAAGTGGCGAGCTGACCATCAGCAGGAACAGATAGCCGAGGGAGGCTGGTTCTCGGTCGCGGGCCTCTTCTGGCTCAAGGAGGGCTTGAATTCCGTCGGACGAGGCAATAAATACGACGTCGCGTTAACAGAGAGTTTTAGGGGCGACAAGTTCGGCGAGATCGACCTGAACAACGGGAAAGCGACCCTGCGTGTTGAGGCAGGTGTTCCGGCAACCGTCGATGGACGGGCCGTAACCACCACCGAGCTCACCTCTGATGAAAAGGGCAATCCGACGAGGGTCAACATAGGCAGTCAGACCTTCTACGTCATTTATCGCGAAGGAAAATATGGCATACGTCTAAAGGACAACAATAATCCAGCACGCATTCACTTCACCGGCCTGAAATGGTTCCCCGTGGACCCGGCGATGCGGGTCACCGCAACCCTAGAAGCTTATCCTGCGCCGGAGGACGTGCTTGTACCCAATCAGATCGGCAGCACCTACAAATATCAGGCCCCGGGCATCTTGAAGTTCAAGTTAAAGGGAAAGGACGTGTCACTTATGCCGGTGATCGAGGATGACCATCTATTCATTATCTTTCGCGACATGACGAGCCGGTCGGCGACGTACGGGGCCGGCCGTTTCCTCTACGCCGACATGCCGAAGGATGGAAAGGTGGTCCTTGATTTCAATAAGGCCGAGAACCCGCCCTGCGCATATACGAAATTTGCCACCTGCCCGCTGCCGCCCCAGCAAAACCGGTTAACGATCTCGATACCGGCGGGCGAGAAGAAGTATCACGACTAAGGAATAAAGCATAAAAAAGCGCGAGGGGTGAAAACGCCTGCCCCCTCGCGCGCTTTTTGTTCTTTTGCGGATGGCCTTTACGCTCCCGCGCTTCCCGCTTTCGACAGCCTTCCGCTAACGGCGTCCCAATCGATGTTCGAGAAGAAAGCCTCGATATACTTGGGACGGTCAGCCGGTGCGTAGTCCTTGATAAAGGCGTGCTCCCAAACGTCCATGATCAGGATCGGCGTATAGCCCGCGACGTTACCCGTTTCGTGAAGGTTGATCCAGTGATTCGAAATCTGGCCATTTGAAGGATCCTGGTATGTCGCGGCCCAACCCACACCTCGCATCTTGCCGGTGTTGACGAAATCCGCCTTCCATATCTCGTAGCTGCCAAAGCTTTCTTCCGCGGCAGCCTTAAAGGCCCCTCCGGTCGGATCCCCGGTCCCGTCCTTCATCATATTGCCGAAATACAGCTCGTGAAGGACCATTCCGTTATATTCAAATCCAAAGCGGCGTTTGATCTCGGAAAATGCCGCTACTTTCGTGGCATCAAGCTCGCCCCCGCCGATCATGTCGGCGATACGCTGATTGTAAGTATTGGTGTTTGTTACGTACCCCTCGTACAGCTTGAAATGCATCGCGAGCGTCTCGTCGGAGATGCCGTTCAGCCCGCTGAGATCGAAGGTCTTAGCGGTATAAGTTGTTTTGAGCCCCATGAATTTCCTCCTTAGTAAAACCTATTCTTCCGGCCGCGGGCCTGGATCGGGCAATCCGACCACGCTCATCTGGTTTATGACCCTCACGTGGATGTCGTCTGACAATCTCACCTGACACGAAAGCCTCATATTATCCGTAACGTCGCCTTTGGTCGACAGGATCGCCTGCTCATTCTCATTCCGCTCGCCGACGTTATCGCTGAGGACCTCGACGCGGCAAGTGGTACAGCGAGCATTACCGCCGCATCGATGAAGGATGTCGATTCCCTCATCCTCGATCGCGAGCACTAGCTTTTTACCCGCGGGCGCCTCGAAAACAACAGGTCCATTGGCCGTCTCGGCCGTAACTTGTGGCATCAAATCCTCCGGTTGCAGATAGTCGCAGAAGTTTCAGGAAGTTGCGGAGAAGGTCCTCACCTTAGTATCGTTCTCGCGCAAATATTGCGCTAGAGATAGCAGCATCCTCGAAATCTCGGTTACCTTCGAGTATAGATCATCAAAAATCGTGTTGTCGATGTACCCGATCCCAAGCGCAATATGAAGATGCGATTGAACTTCTGCAGCCGAGCCTCCCGGGCCTACTGCCAAGCGGCGATCTCCTCAAACTTCTTAAACGACGCCATACAGACTTTCTGCAACTTCCCGCAACTCGCGCAACTTCCTGCAACTAGTTCTCATCGTGTGATGCTGACCTTCTTGCCGTGCTCGTCGATCGCCACGAAGACTACTTCAGCCTCGGTCACTTTTACGACAACGCCGGGCGTTCCGAAGCGCTCGGCCTCAACGTCCACGTGCACCGTGATCGAAGTATTGCCCACCTTCTCCGTTCTCGCATAAAAGCTGACGAGGTCGCCGATAAAAACCGGCTGGTGGAATATCACTTCGCGCATCGCCACCGTCACGAATCGATTGTGTTTTGTGTGGCGAATCGATTCCACACCGCCGGCGACGTCGATATACGAAAGAATGATGCCGCCGAATACCGTGCCGTGCGCATTGGTATCTCGCGGCATCATCGTCAGCCGAATGGCGGCATCTCGCGTTTCGCGGTCGCTCATTGGTTGGTCAACTGATCGTATTTCGCACGGTCGGCCGCGGCCTTCTCCGCATCACCAATTGCGTCATACGCGAGTGCTCTCTTTTTATACGCATCGGCGTATTTCGGATCGAGCGAAATTGCTTTTGTGTAATCGTCGATCGCCGCACGATAGTTCTTTTGCCGGCCGTAGGCCACGCCGCGATTCAAATACGCGTCCACGTTCGCTCTATCGAGGCTGATCGCGCTGTTGTAATCGGCCAGTGCCGCCTTAAAGTTTCCATCATCATCGTAAGCGTTGCCTCGCTGTGTGAGCACCTCGGCTTTATTCGGATCAAGTGAAAGGGATCTAGTGTAATCCTGGATCGCGTTCTTGTACTGCTTGAGTTTGTAATAAGTGTCGCCGCGGTAGAAATACGCCTCCGCGTTGTTTGGCGACAGCTCGATCCACTTGTTGTAATCCGGCAAGGCCTCTGCGAAGCGGTTACTGTTGTAATACGCGTCGCCGCGAGCGATGTACCCATCCGCCTTTTTTGGATCGCTGTCGATCAGCTTGTTTGCGGCGGCGATCTTGCACTCATAGTCCTTGTCGCCGCACGGAGCCTGGCAAAGCACGCCGGTCGACAAAGCCGCGAGAATGACCATTGCGTAAACCCACAGAGAAACAGAACGTTCGATCTTCATAACAAATCCTCCTAATAGTGCCAGAATGCCCGCGTCTCGCATTTCTTGCGGCCTGACCATCATATTTTCCGCGCAAAGGAGCAAAGACGGCAAAGGAGCGAAGGATAAATCAGCCTTTT